>NZ_JAYFUM010000006.1:0-309143 GCF_034929435.1 Arcicella rigui | reverse complement strand
TGCAGGAGCAAAACATCGTGTGATAATTCCTTCCTGCAAGTTGCAGGAGCAAAACATCGTGTGATAATTCCTTCCTGCAAGTTGCAGGAGCAAAACATCGTGTGATAATTCCTTCCTGCCATTTGCAGGAAGGAATTTAACCCACAAAAGAGAATAGCTTCTAATATTTTCCGCTGTAATTTCCTTGCTCTTATATTTAGATTTACTCATAAACAGCTATGAACCTTCCATTTTCTTCCATGCGTCTTTGTATTTTATCTGCTTTTTTGTTGCTTGGTCAAGGTATTTTTGGCAATACGCCTTGCCAACTTAGGGCTTTGCAGTGTGAGTATTTGGTCAATCCTTTGGGAATTGATGCTCCTTCGCCACGCTTTACTTGGCAGTTGGCGGATGCCCGACAAGGGGCAAAACAAAAGGCGTATCAGGTTTTAGTCAATACTGATTCTTTGGCTTTAAGCAAAGGCATTGCGAATGAATGGAATACTGGTCAAAAAAATACCGCCCAAACCTTAGTGAGCTATCAAGGCAAGGCTTTACAGGCTTTTACTAAATATTTTTGGCGTGTAAAAATTTGGGATAAAGATGGACAACCGACGACTTCTGGCATTGCCACTTTTGAAACGGGCATGATGAACATGAGGAATTGGCAAGGTGCTTGGATTAGCGATTCGAGGGAGGTGAATACCAAGCCTGCTCCTTATTTTAGAAAGAATTTTCAGAGCAACAAGCAAATCGTTTCGGCACGTGCTTATATTGCTGTGGCTGGTTTGTATGAATTGTATATCAATGGTGAAAAAATCAGCAATCACCGCCTCGACCCGATGTACACTCGTTTTGATAGACGTACTTTGTATGTGACGCACGATGTGACGAAGCAATTACAATCGGGCAAAAATGCCATTGGCGTACTCTTGGGCAATGGTTGGTACAATCATCAATCGACAGCCGTTTGGTATTTTCATGAAGCACCTTGGCGTGGTCGTCCCACTTTTTGCATGGATATTCGGGTGAAATATGCCGATGGCACAAGTGAAGTAATTGCCACAGGCAAGGATTGGAAAACGGCTTTGAGTCCGATTATTTTCAACAGTATTTATACCGCAGAACATTACGATGCCCGACTGGAACAAGCCGATTGGAACAAAGCTAATTTTGATGATAAAGGTTGGAAAGAAGTAATTTTCAGAACTGCTCCTTCCAACAATATCGTCGCTCAGGCTTTGCATCCGATTAGGAATGTAGAAGAAATTCCGAGTAAAAGTTTGAATAAAATCAATGATACAACTTTTGTTTTTGATTTGGGTAGAAACATTTCGGGCGTAAGTAAAATTAAAGTTTCGGGAAAAGCAGGTACGGTTTTACGATTGAAGCACGCTGAAAGGTTATACCCGAACGGAAGAGCGGATTTATCGAATATTGATGTGCATTATCGCCCGACGGATGATAAAGACCCGTTCCAAACGGACATCATTATACTATCGGGAAAAGGCGAAGAAAGTTTTATGCCACATTTCAATTATAAGGGTTTTCAATATGTAGAAGTAACGAGTTCGCAGGCGATTCAATTGACGAAAGAAAGTCTTTCGGGCTATTTTATGCACAGCGATGTGCCTGTGGCTGGGAATGTGACTACTTCAAACCCGACGATTAATAAAATTTGGGCGGCTACGAATGTTTCTTACTTGTCGAATCTATTTGGTTATCCGACCGACTGTCCGCAAAGAGAGAAAAACGGTTGGACGGGCGATGCCCATATCGCCAGCGAAACGGGTTTATATAATTTTGACGGCATTACGATTTACGAAAAATGGCTCGCCGACCACCGTGACGAACAACAAGCCAATGGCGTTTTGCCATCTATTATTCCTACCGACGGTTGGGGTTATGAATGGGGAAATGGCCCAGACTGGACAAGTACTATCGCCATTATTCCTTGGAATATCTATTTGTTTTATGGCGATACCAAGATTTTGGCAGACAATTACGAAAACCTCAAACGCTACGTCAATCACATAGAATCCATTAGTCCAAACGGATTAACGACTTGGGGCTTGGGCGACTGGGTGCCTGTCAAATCAAAATCACCAGTCGAATTAACTTCTTCGGCTTATTATTTTGTAGATGCCAGCATCTTAGCAAAAACCGCCAAATTATTTGGCAAAACCGCCGATTATGAATATTACTCAGCTTTAGCAGAAAAGATAAAAACAGCTTTCAACAATAAGTACCTTAACAAAACAACAGGCATTTACGGAAGCGGATTCCAGACAGAACTAAGTGTTCCGCTGTATTGGGGTTTAGTGCCAGAAGAATTGAAAGCCAAAGTAGCCGAAAACTTAGCCAAGCGAGTAGCAGCTGATAACAATCATTTAGATGTAGGTTTATTGGGTACAAAAGCCATTTTGAATGCTTTAAGTGAAAATGGTTATGCCGATGTAGCGTACGAAATAGCTTCGCAAGAAAGTTTTCCTTCTTGGGGCTGGTGGATTGCCAACGGGGCAACCTCACTCTTTGAAAACTGGCCAATTGATGCCAAAAGCGATATTTCAATGAATCATATCATGTTTGGTGAAATTGGGGCTTGGTTGTACAAAGGCATCGGGGGCATCAAACCTGATGCTTCGCAGGCAGGTTTTAAAAATATCATTTTAGCACCTAATTTTGTAGAAAACTTAAACGCTTTTGAAGCATCCCATGATTGTCCGCAAGGCAAAATTATTTCTTCGTGGAAAAGGGTAGGGGAGAAGATTGTCTATACTATCACCATCCCTGCCAATGCAACGGCAACGGTTTTGCTGAATGTAAAAAAACATCAGCATATTCAAAAGCAGTATCCGGTAGTAGAAAAAAGTATTTCCATTACGCATAAACAATTAAAAATTAACCCATTATCAGCAGGAACGTATCAGTTCGAGATTCAGTAAATTAACCAAAACATGAAAAAAAGTATTTTTTCTCTATTCCTTATTTTAGTAGCATCAATCGCTTTTGCACAAGTAGCACCACAGCCATTGTTTAAACCAGAGGTAAAAAAAGTATTATTTCTGGGCAATAGCATTACTTACGCAGGCAATTATGTCAATGACATTGAGGCTTATTGTATTGCTCATTTTCCCAATCAAAAGATTGAATTTATCAATGTTGGATTGCCCAGTGAAACCGTTTCGGGATTGTCGGAAGATGGTCATGCCGACGGAAGATTTCCCCGACCAGATTTGCACGAACGCCTGTCAAGAGTATTAGCGAAAACAAAACCCGATTTAGTTTTTGCCTCTTATGGCATGAACGACGGCATTTATTTACCTTTAGATTTAGTCCGTTTTCAGAAATTTAAAGATGGCATTCAATGGTTGCACGACAAAGTAGTAGCTTCTGGGGCAAAAATTATCCACCTGACGCCACCGATTTATGATGAAGTAAAAGGCAAGAAAATTGGCTATGCGGATGTGTTAGATGTGTATTCAAATTGGTTGATAGAACAAGCCAAAAAAGAAAAATGGGAAGTAATAGATGTGCATTATCCGATGCAAAGAGTATTGGAAGCACATCGAAAATTAGACCAAAGATTGGGAATAGAAACCTCTTTTGCTCTGGCAAATGATGGCGTTCACCCCGGTGAAGCAGGGCATTGGATTATGGCAAAAAGTATTTTGATGCACTTAGGAGCAAAAGAAATCATCAAGGCAGGAACAATTCAAGCGACACTTAATAATATTGAAAATCCAGATGCTTTTATGAAACTGATTACCGAAAGACAAAATATTTTAAAAGACGCTTGGCTAACGAACATCGGACATTCTCGTCCAGAAATGAATAAAGGTTTACCTCTGGAAGAAGCACAAAGTAAAGCAGATGCCTTAGAAGTACAAATTCGGGAAATGGTGAAGTGAGGAAGTTTTTGAATGATGAGTTTGGAGTGATGAATTTTGAGTAAAAAAAATGATGATAATTTGTAGCGGTAATCCCTTGCGGTTGCCGTTTTCTTTATGGTATAGTTTCTAAACCAGAAAACTTAAAAACCCCATTCTCCTTTATAAAGTAAATACCAAGTTGCGCTCCTTCATGTCCAGGAGCAAACTCATTAGCTTTCCATGTTGTTAAAAAAGCAATTACGTCTGCACGCCTACTATTTTGTTTATAGAGTATTATCTCTTTAGACTTTGAAGCTCTTTTCCAACTTTCAGAATTCTTGATAGTTTTTAGATGTCTATTGAAAAAATCGTTTCTCTTTAGGTCGTAAATCCCAAGTTTTGAGTTTTGGGTATCTTCGCAAATGATACACGAGATTACTTTTGTAGATATCTTTTGGAATTCTACAAAGTCTGGTTTTTTAAAGTTTTTGAAAACGTTATTTAACGCTCTCATTACTAAAAGACTGTCGTTCTTACTGATGGACTGTCCTTTACAAATAGGAATCCCAAATATTAGAATTAGTATTGTCAAAAACCTTTTCATATTATGTGTGTTAAGTCTTTATACTTTTTAGCGATTAAGCTCCCTGATTATATTTTTCCTGTGGAACGGCAACCGCAAGGGTTTGCCGCTACGTTGAAAACTTTATTTGTCTTATTAATTTTAAAAATTTCACTCAATCACTAATTCACAACTCACTAAATCCTAATAAGAACTCTCATCCAATTTTACTTTCCCTTTAAATGTCCAGAATACAAAGAAAGTATAAGTGGCTACTATCGGTACGCCTACTACGGCAAAGAGTAAAATTATCGTTAATGATTTTTCGGAAGATGCCCCATTATAAATGGTAATTGAGTAAGCTGGATTGATGGTTGAATGAATAATTTTTGGAAAAAGGTTCATCGCTACCGTTACTAAAAGTGATGCCATCGTAAAAGCTGAGGACATAAACGCCAACATATACTTACCTTTTTCTAATAATATTCGGGTATTGATGATGATTAACACCGTAATCAATGGCACAGCAAAAAGGGTAGGATGTGCCTTGAAAGTAGCCGCCATATTCGGAAAATACACCAAAGTCACCATCGTTTGTAAAATATAGCAAACCACAAAAAAGCGACTGGTATCGCTCACCATAATGGATAATTTGGTGTAAAGTCTCTTTTCTGTTTTCATCACCAAGTAAATTGAACCGTGCATCGTACAAGACGCCAGAGTAGTCAAGCCCGTAAGCAGTGCATAAGGATTGAGCAATTGAACAAAATCGCCTTGATAAACAAAATTTTGGTCGATGGGAATGCCTTGAATCAAATTGCCAAGTACGACACCCAATAAAAACGCAATCAACATACTGGAGATTGAGTAAACAATGTCCCACATTTGTCGCCACCAGTACATCGTTTCTTTACTTCTAAATTCAATAGCAATGGCACGTAAAATCAGTACCATCAAAAACAACATAAAGGGAATATAAAATGCCGAAAACAAAGTAGCATATACTTCTGGAAAGCCTGCAAACAAAGCTCCACCACCAATTACCAACCATACTTCGTTGCCGTCCCAAACGGGGCCAATGGCGTTGAGGGCTATTCTTCGGCTTTCTTCTTTCTTGAAAAGTAAATGAATCGCTCCTGCTCCCAAATCAAATCCATCTAAAATGGCATAGCCCGTAAAGACCGCTCCAATAACGGCAAACCACCATGTGGGTAAATCTATTCCTAAAAAAGTAGCCATAAGTTTCTTAGTTTATGAGTTGAAGGTTTAAGAGAGGTTTAGTCTAAAATTGGATTATTTCGTTTTGAAGAATCTATAATTTCTTCTCTTTCATGGTGGTCGCTTGGCCCATGTTTTATTTTTTTGTTGAGCAAATAAATAAACAAAGCAAAAAGTAAAAGATAAAGCACGGTAAACATGATGAGCGAAAACAGCACTTGGTTTTCCTTCACGGATTTAGAAAGTGCATCCGAAGTACGCAATAAACCATAAACTACCCAAGGTTGTCGCCCAACTTCGGCAGAATACCAACCTAATTGATTGGCTATTTGGGGCAAGAGTACCGAAAAAGAAAAAATGCGTAATAGCCATTTTTGTTCAAACAATGAACCTTTGTATAAAAAATACACTGCCAATAAAGTAAGCCCAATCAATGCCATTCCGATTGCAACCATGCTATGATAGGTTTGAAAAACAAAATTCACAGCCGTTGGTCGGTCTTCTTTTGGGAAAGCTCGGAGTCCTTTTACAGGTGTTGTAAAATCTTGATGCAATAAAAAAGTTAAGCCTTTCGGAATTTTCAGCCCTGTTACTTCTTCTTTTTTGGTATCAACAAAACCCATTAAATACATATCTGCTACGGCTAAACTATCATAATGTCCTTCAAAAGCCGCCAACTTAGCTGGTTGATTTTTAGCAACGCCATCGGCTGAATGATGTCCCGTAAATAACTGTGCCAAAGCTGAAACTGTTGCTACTGCCAAAGCGATTTTAAAAGCTTTGCGAGAAAGAGCCACATGGCGGTCTTTGTACAAATAATAAGCGTGGACACTCAGCACCAAGAACGAACCAGCCAAAAATGAACCAATCCAAACGTGTGATAATCTATCCACAGAAGAAGGATTGAAAACCATTGCCCAGAAATCTGTGATTTCAGCTCTTGCTTTTAAGCCTTCGCCAACAATGTGATAACCCGCTGGCGTTTGTTGCCAAGAGTTTGCTACCACAATCCAAACCGCTGAAAACATCGAACCCAAAGTAACCATTATCGTAGCAAAAAAGTGAACGCCTTTGCTTACTCTGTTCCAACCAAATATCAAAATTCCTAAAAAACCAGACTCTAAAGCAAAAGCAAAAATCCCTTCTGCGGCTAAAGCTGAACCAAAAATATCACCCACATAGCGTGAATATGCTGCCCAGTTTGTCCCAAACTCGAATTCCATTACGATTCCCGTGGCGACACCGATACCAAAAATCAGGGCAAAAATTTTAATCCAAAAACGAGTTAATTGTTCATACACTTTGTCGCCGGTACTTAAATACAAGCCTTCCATGCCTACCATCACAAGACCGAGACCAATACTTAGAGGTGGATAGATATAATGAAAAGCCACTGTAAAAGCGAACTGAATCCGAGAGAGAATTTCTACATTTTCCATGAGCTGAGGTTATTAAATATGCTACAATATTAAGGCATAGACGGGCAATGATTGCCTAATTTCTGAGTATTTTTTCGACAATTTTTCAAAAAAAATACTCATCATTTGTCAAGTTTAACAGACTCAAGAAAATATATAATTATTAGTATTTCTCAAAAGCTTCCTCTCAGATGGATTGATTCCACCTTCAAAACGCTTTACCCTATAAATACTCACACATTCATTTTAAACGTTTATAGCCAAAATGAATTCGTACTTTAGCAATTCAATAAAACAATTCATTCCTGCCGAAGGAAACCAAATAACGTAAACATGAAAAAACTATCATTACTTCTGTTATTGTTCGTATCAATTCAAACTACTTTTTCACAGAAAAAAGAAAAAGGTTGGGTTTCACTTTTTGATGGAAAATCATTTGCTGGCTGGAAGGTAAATGAAGAAAACCCAAGCACATTTTCTATCGAAGATGGAACGATAAAAGTAGCAGGCGAACGTACTCATTTATTTTATGAGGGAACTGTTGGGAAACACGACTTCAAAAATTTTGAGTTAAAATTAAAAGCGAAAACCTTGCCTGGCTCAAATTCAGGTATTTTTATTCATACCGCTTACCAAGCTTCTGGCTGGCCAGAAAAAGGTTATGAAGTACAAGTAAACCAAACGCACGGCGACTGGCGTAAAACAGGAAGTTTGTATGGCGTAAATGATGTAAAAGAAAATTTGGCGAAAGATAATGAGTGGTATGAATACCATATCATTGTAAAAGACAAAAGAATTATCATCAAAATCAACGATAAAGTAGCGGTTGATTACACTGAACCAGATACTCTTCCTGCCGACCGTGGTTTGAAAAAACTTAGTTCGGGAACAATTGCTTTACAAGGACATGACCCTAAAAGCGTAGCTTTTTTTAAAGATATAAAAATTAAGATTTTAGAATAGAAACCACTTGGAGACTCAACTTAAATTCCTTTGAATCATTATTTGAGTCTCTATATTTTACTTAGACCAAATAATTTCGCTTATTATTATACAAAAGCCAATAAGCTTTTTTGCAAGAATTAGATAAAAACGAGCGATTAATTAAGTTTTCTACTTGGCTTTGTCGAAGTAAAAATGGCTGTAAAATTTTTATAATTCGGTTTTCTGCAATGCCTATTCTTCTGCCAAATTCGATAAAATCTTCTTGGTGAGTTCAGTGGTTTTTGATTGTACGTTAACACTATTTTTATTCTTGATTAAAAAAATTAGGATATAAGTTATTCGAATATATTCCCTCCCTTTCCAAAATCTTTACAATTTCTTTCTTGACCCAAAGCTTTTTTCGCTTATGTTTGTTATCGGTTTCAAAACATAATAAATTTTAACTATGAAATATTTAACTCAAAACGGAGAGCTACTTGAAGGAGAGACTTTTCCAGATATTATTGTCGCATTTCGTAAAGGTTTGCCTTTTCCTGCCAACCAAACTACTTTGGAATTTATGGTAAGTTTTGCAGAAAGACATTTCAAAGCCAATGGTTCAAAAATCAGTACGCTTTCTTATGGTGCTTTCTTGGCTGATTTAGTAAATAATAATTACTTGACGAAGGCTTAATTTTTATTATCCCAGACTGCTAACTGTTAGCATTTTCTTCCCTATCAGTTAGCAGTATTTTAGATTTGAGATTTAGGAATTCTGATTTCTAAAACTGGAATAAAGTCGCCTATTTAATAAATCCGAAATCAAAACTCCCGAATCCAAAATACGCTTCTATTTTTCTTGTTGTAACTTCACGATTTGCTCAAACTCTTCTGCTAATTTGTGACTCAACCGCTCAAAAATCTCGAAATACTTCATATAAATTCCATGGTTTTTGGGATTAGGCTGATAATTCTCCTGTGATTTTACCGTGGCTGTGGCTTCTTCTAAGGTTTTAAAAATACCCATTTGTGTCAATCCCAACAAGGCAGCTCCCAATGCAGAACTATCGTGGTGGTCGTTCACATAAATCTTTTTGCCATACATATCAGTCAGAATTTGCGTCCATAATGGCAAAGAAGCATAAGCACCATTGATGTAAATACTATCAAAATCTCTGTGCGTTTCAAGTATTTTACCGATACTGTATATTTCAAAAAGAATGCCTTCGAGCGTCGCTCTTACAAAGTGTTTACGTTCATGGTTTATGTTGAGTCCAAAATATGTGCCTCGTGCATTGGCATTCCAAAGGGGAGCTCTTTCTCCTAACAAATAAGGTAAAAAAAGTAAACCTTCTGCTCCAGCTTTTACTTGTGCGGCTTCTTTGAATAAATCGTTTAAAACGTCTTCAAAATCTAAATCAGTTGTAAAATCTCCAAACTGACGAGCAAACCATTCAAAAACAACGCCTCCGTTGTTGGAAGGCCCACCCGAAACATAATAGCCTTCTGCCAAAAGGTAGTTGAAAAAACGATTTTTTTCATCTCGAAGTACTTCTTTTCCTGCCACACGTACAGCACCGCTCGAACCGATGGTGATAGTCGCTTTGTTTGCTCCTACGATGCCTGCTCCTAAAGTTGCCAAACATCCATCGCTTGCTCCAGCAATCAACAAAGTTTTGGCAGACAGTCCCAAGGTAAAACAATACTCTTTTTTTAAAGTAAGGTGTGTGTTGAATACCGAAACGGGTTCTGAAAGTCTGTCGGCAGTAATGCCAGCAAAATCCAACGAATCCTGATGCCAACGTAAAGTATGAATATCAAACAAGCCCGTCGAGGAAGCAATACTGTGGTCGATGATGTATTCGCCAGTGAGTTGCTTGATAACGTACTCTTTCAAAGAAATAAATTTATAGGTTTGTTTAAAGCGTTCTTGGTCGTGGTTTTTGAGCCAAGTAATCTTTACAATCGGCGACATTGGGTGAATGGGCGTACCTGTGGTATGAAAAATACTTTCGCCTTTGGCTGATTTTTTCAGACTGTCAGCTTCTTTTACTCCACGGTTATCGGCCCAAATAATGGCATTTCCAAGAGGCGTACCGTTTTTATCAACAGGCAAAACGCTGTGCATCGACGAGCTAAAACAAATCGCATTTACCTGTAATTTCTGAGGATGAATGTATTCGTTCAGTAAATTTTTAAGGATATAGAGGGTAGTAATAAAAATTTGCTCGGGGTCTTGCTCGCTGTAATCGGGCTGAGGATGAAAGGTCGGGTACGAGCCTTTTTTTCTACAAAGCAAATTCCCACTCATGTCAAAAGCATGAACTTTTACAGCAGAAGTATTAATGTCGATGGTAATGATACAATCCATAGTTATTTTTAAGCTTTCAGCCCTCAGCTATCAGCTTTGAGCTTTGAGTTATGAGTTTTCAATTTGGCTGTATGCTATAAGCTTTGAGCCTTGAGCTGTGAGCCTTGAGCTGTGAGCTGTGAGCTATCAGCTTTGAACTTTTTATTATTGATCAAAAGCTTAAAGCTGATAGCTCAAGGCTCATGGCTCAAAGCTCACAACTAATCAGAATTTTTTCTAAACTCCCGTGGCGTGTAGCCCGTTAGTTTTTTAAAAGTTGATGAAAAGTGTTGTGACGAATAAAAGCCTGTTTCCAAAGCAATGTCTGTCAAACTTAAATCTTTTCTACTTAATAATTTTATTGCCTCTGAAATTCTGATATTTATCAAATAATTCAAAGGTGAAAAACCTGAAAATGCTTTTACTTTTTCGGTAAAGGCGGTTGTGCCTAAGCCTACCAAACCTGCCATTTCTTCAACCGACCAAGGATGAGCTAAGTTTTCACGCAAAGTTTGCTCTAATTTGAGAAAAGTCTGAGGAAAATCTCGCCTGAGGTTATCCTGTTTACTCAAATGTCGAACAGTCGTAATCAATAATTCGTCTATCAAATGGTTTACTCTGGTTCGATAGCCCAATTCTTGCGAAAACAATTCTATGACGATATTCTGAAAAATTTGCTGACAATTTTTTACTCTCGACAAAATCGGTTTTTTATTCAAAGAAAGTATTTTCCCGATTACTCTTTGGTCGATTTCAGAAATACTACTCCATTCACCTAATATCAATTCTCCGTTGCTTTCAAATACTTTGGGTTTTATGGTAATCCACATCAAAGTACCGATGTCAAAAGCTCCACGACTACTGCCAATCGTTTGCCACGGACAAGTCAATGAAACATCATTCGGATAAAGCAAGTACTGCTGTCCGTCGATGTGCCAATCAAATTTTCCTTCAGAAATCAAGCATATTTTAATGCCATCGCTTGCTTTTATTTCATGCGAATTAAGCTGAATGGTATTGACTTTATGATTAGCAAATTCAATGATATGGGGAAAATAAGACAATTCTTTAGATTTTCCTTGATACAGTAAACATTGATTCATTAGGTTTTGAAAAAGTATGAAAATAGTTGTGGGAGTGAAGCCGTAAAATTAGGTCAATTATTTATCAAAATATTACAAAAATCACCACTGTAAAAAAATGAAAGTTTTTCTTGAAATAAGAATGAAATTTTGCATCACCTCAAACAGAGAACAATCAAATTAAAGCTTAAAACTGAAAATGTATCAATCAAAAACACAATTTATATTTACCTAAAACCCTCATCCAAAAACGTAATCACTATGAAAAAACTTAGACAAGCCTGTCTTTTCATTCCTCAAAGTCTATCCAAAACAATTTTGTATTTGGCTTTGATACTTTGCTCACTTCCTTCATTGGCACAAGAGTCGGTCGTGAAAGGAAGTATCGTTGACAAAAATAACGCCTTTGTGCCGGGCGTATCAGTACAAGTAAAAGGAACGAATCAAGGAACGACGACTGATGCTTCTGGAAATTACAAAATTTCTGTTCCCAACAATGCCACATTGGTTTTTAGTTCAATTGGCTATGCCTCGCAAGAAATTGTAGTTGGTGGCAAAAGTATCATTAATATTACTTTATTAGAAGAAACCAAAAACCTTGAAGAAGTGGTAGTTACGGCTTTGGGGATTAAGAAAGAAGCCAAAAAATTAGGCTACGCCACAGCAAGTGTCAATTCTGAACAAATTACGACCAACCGCCAAGTAAATTTCATGAATGGTTTACAAGGCAAAATGGCTGGTGTAAACATCACTTCTTTAGGAACTGGGCCGGCGGGTACAAGTAAAATTCGTATTCGTGGGCAGTCGTCTTTCAACGGACAAAACAATCCCTTGATTGTAGTAAACGGAGTACCAATGGATAATACCAATTTTGGGGCGAATCCGAATGGTAATAGCGATGGTTCTTTGGGCAATAGAAGTTTTAATAATTCGGACGGAGGCGATGGATTGACAAGTATCAACCCCGACGATATTGAAACGATGACGGTTTTGAAAGGAGCTACGGCAGCGGCTTTATATGGTTCTCGTGCAAAAGATGGTGTAGTAATGATTACGACCAAAACCAAAGGAACAGGCAAAGGCATTGGCATTGAGTACAATAGTAATTATACGGTTGATACACCATTAGATTTTACTGACTTCCAATATGAGTACGGTCAAGGAGAAAATGGTGTTCGACCAACTACTGCTAATCCACAAACAGGGGTTTGGAGCTTTGGTGAAAAGTTTCAGCCTGGTATGAAACAAGTACTTTTTGATGGTGTTGAAGTTCCTTACGAACCTGTATATAATAGAATCAATAAGTTTTATCGTACAGGTACTTCTTGGACAAATACGGTCTCGCTTTCTTCTGCTTCTGAAAAAGGTGGTTTCAATCTTTCGCTTTCAAATTTGAGCAATACCAGTATTGTACCTAATTCTGATTATAATAAAAAGACGGTCAACTTTGGTTTTAATTATAACCTGAACCCGAAACTTGTGTTGATGGGTAACATCAATTATTCAAATGAATATAACCGCAACCCACCACAAATCGGACAACAAGATTTGAGTACGCCAACGGTTCTTTATACTTTATCCAACTCAATGCCTTTTGATTTATTAGAATCAAAACGTTTGGATGCTAACGGTGATGAATATATTTGGTCACGTTTTAGAAACAGAACAAATCCTTATTATTCTGTATATGAACGTTTTGAAAATATCCGTCGTGATAGAATTTTGGGGAACATTACTTTACGTTATAATCTTACTGATTGGTTGTATTTCCAAGGAAGAGTCGGACAAGATTATTACTCTCGTGACCAAGATTATAACTTCCCAACTGGTGAGGCTTCGTTGGGCGTAGCACCTGCTGGTTTTGTGAATGGACAGTACACGCAAGAAACCCGTCGTTTCCGTGAAACCAATGCTGATTTCTTGATTGGAGCAAAGAAAACATTCGGCGATTTTAGTGTTGATTTAACCGTAGGTGGCAACCAAATGTATCGTCGTAGCGATTATAATAGCGTTTTTGTTCAAAACTTTGTCGTGCGTGGACTTTATACCGTGATGAACGGACAATTGAAAGACCCATTATACGGACTTAGCGAACGTCAGGTAAATTCACTCTATGCGGCGGCAGAAATTTCTTATAAAAATTTCTTATTCTTGAATTTAACAAGCCGTAACGACTGGTTCTCTACTTTAGCTCCCGGTTCAAGAATGGTGCAATATCCGTCAGCCACAGGAAGTTTTGTCTTTACTCAGGCATTTGAAAATACTCCTGATTGGCTTTCATTCGGAAAATTAAGAGCGGCTTATGCAGAAGTAGGAAGCGATACCGACGTTCAGCCTTATGCTAATAATTTGTTTTATTCAGTAGGTAGCAATTTATTACAAAATCAACCAGTTGGTTTTATCAATACTACTACTGTTCCAAATTCCTCACTTCGTCCGATGCGAGTACAAGAAACGGAGTTTGGTCTTGAGTTAAAATTATTCCAGAATAAAGTCGGTTTAGATTTATCGTATTACAAAAAAATCACTTCCGACCAAATTCTTTCCGCTCAGGTTTCAGACGCTTCGGGTTATCAAACTACCTTGTTGAATAGCGGTAAAAGCCAAAACGAAGGGATTGAAGCCATGCTGACATTCTCGCCCATTAAAAGCAATAAATTCTCGTGGGATGTAAACATCAATGGTGCTTACAATACTTCTGAAGTATTAGAATTGGCAGGAAACCAAAGTAGTATTACCGTTGGTTCGGGGATTTTTACAGGTGTACTTCGTCAGGTTGTAGGCTTGCCACTTGGACAGTTATACGGCTTTGCTTACAAACGTGATGCTCAAGGACGTAAAGTATTCAACGACCAAAGCGGTCGCCCAGAAAGAACAAACGATTTAGTAAGTTTTGGTAGTGCTTTACCAAAATGGGTGGGCGGTATTACCAACAATTTCCGCTATAAAGACATTCTTTTGTCATTCTTGATTGATTTCAAATTAGGTGGAAAAATGATTTCTGGTACAAATTACAATGCTTGGAGACATGGTTTGCACAAAGGTACTTTGGTTGGTCGTGAACAAAATTATGTAATTGGCGATGGCGTAAACAGCAAAGGCGAAACCAACGCAGTGAAAACTCCTTTACAATCATTCTACGAAACGATTCGTGCTAATAACATTGCCGAAGAATTTGTTTATGATGCTGGTTTCTGGAAATTACGCCAAATCACGATTGGTTATGACTTCACAAAAAAATTACCTAAAAACTGGTTTATCAAAGGTATCAAACTCAATGCTGTTGCCAATAACGTATTGATGATTAAAAAATGGGTACCCAATCTCGACCCAGAGCAATTCGGGTTCTCATCGGATAACCTTGTCGGCTTAGAATCAACAGGTTTGCCAACCAGTAGAAGTATAGGTTTTAACTTGAATGTTAAATTCTAAAAAGCCATAAGCAGTAAGCTTTGAGCTTTTGAAAAACTGGCATTTATACTTCTAATTAGATTAATTCATAAGTACTCAATTGTTTAATATCAAGAAAATGAAAAAAATAACTTTATATATCAGTCTAATCGTAGCTTGTAGTTTCTTAGGAAGTTGCGATAAAGGTTTTGACGAATTGAATACCAACAAAGTAAATCCGACGTCGCTCAATCCTGTTTATGAATTGAACAACGCTACGCTCAGAACCTCTTTTACTTGGCAATCTGTGATTTACGAAGCAGCCATTGTACAACAAATTGTGAGTCCATATTTGGGTGTAAATGCAGGCGGAAACGTAAATCAAAACAACACTTCTGTAACAGGGGTAAACTGGCAAAGATATTACCGAGAAGTAAATAAACACTTGGTAGATGTAATTGCCAAAACCAAAGGCGACGCCAATCGTAGCAATTTATACAATATGGCTCGCATCTGGAAAGCCTATACTTTTATGATTCTGACCGATAGCTATGGCGATGTTCCTTATTCTGAGGCAGGTTTAGGCTATTTGCAAGGTACAGTTTTTCCTAAATACGACGCCCAACAAGCCATTTATACAGATATTCTGAAAGAATTAGACGAAGCTTCGGCGGCATTGGATGCCAACAAAACCAAAGAAGTAAGTGATGTGATTTATGCAGGCGACATTACTAAATGGAAGCGTTTAGGTTATTCTTTACTCTTGCGTGCAGCCATGCGTTTGACCAAAGTAGATGCCAATACTGCACAAAATTATGTAAAAAAAGCCTTTGCAGGAGGCGTAATGCAATCGAATGCGGATAACTGTCTTTTACGCCATTCGCCAGCCTACACCAATGAAGTGGGTGTGCAGTTGAACGGTAGCGAAAGAGCCAATTTTTACTTGCACGCTACTTTGGTAGATTACTTGAAAAATGCGAATGACCCTCGTCTGGGAATCATTGCCCTAAAATATAATACTAAAGCACAATCCGCCACAGACAATACCAAAGACCCTGCTAAACAAATTGGAATCCCTGCGGGCTATGACCAAAGTAGCATTGCCAAAACACCGAACTATCCCGGAGAAATTGAATTGTATTCTCAAGTTGACAGAATCAAAGTTGCCAAATCGGATGCTCCTTGTTTCTTTGTCACTTTTGGTCAAACGCAACTTTTATTGGCAGAAGCCGCACAAAGAGGTTGGATTAGTGGCAACGTAAGTGATTATTACAAAGCAGGAGTAAAAGGTCATATTCAACAATTTATAGAACATGATGCCAGCTTGAGCGTTTCAGATGCTACGATTGATGCCTATTTTACGGCTAATCCATTCAATGCCTCAAAAGCCTTGGAACAAATCAATACGCAATATTGGCTTGCCTCTTTTATGAATTCACCAGAAGCCTTTGCCAATTTCCGTAGAAGTGGCTTTCCAGCTTTAACGCCAAACCCATATCCCGGCAAAGAAATTCAAGGTAATTTCATCAATCGTTTATCTTATCCAGTAGATGAAATTTCTGTGAACAAAGCCAATTTAGATGCCGCTGTGGCTCGTCAGGGTGCTGATAATTTAGATACCAAAGTTTGGTGGCATAAATAATTTTGCGGAGTCGATAGCGTCATTCTAATCTTTAAACCTCATAAGACTCCATGAAATCATGGAGTCTTTATTTTATCTTTGAAAAATTATTAATAGCAAAAACAAAAAAAGCGATGGCAGAATCGTTAGGTTCAATCCCCAATACTTAAATATCCTTACTGGCTTTTATCAAATACATTTGTATTAGCACAATAAAACACTCATTTTTATCTGATAATTAAACTTAATTAAATATTATGCAAATCGGAATTATTGGCTTAGGCAAAATGGGCTTCAACCTTGCCCTCAACTTACAAAGAAATGGCTACGAAGTAATTGCCAATGATGTAAATGCTGAATTCGTTCAGAATATCGCCACTCATGGCATCGACACCGCCGACACTGTAGAAGTACTTACGCAAAAACTAAATGGTAGAAAAGTAATTTGGTTGATGGTACCTGCTGGCGAAATCGTGGACAAAGTAATTGAAGGTTTAGTGCCTTTTTTAAGTCCCTCAGACATTATTATCGACGGAGGAAATTCTAATTTCAAAGAATCAAAAAGACGTTATAATGCCTTGAAAGCACAAGGAATTGATTTCTTAGACTGCGGAACTTCGGGCGGAACTTCGGGGGCTTTGAACGGAGCTTGTACGATGATTGGCGGCGATGATGAAGTATTTGCTTATGTTGAACAAGTTTTCAAAGACATTTCGGTAGAAAACGGATACCTACATACGGGAGCAGCAGGAAGCGGACATTTTACTAAAATGGTTCACAATGGTATCGAGTATGGAATGATGCAAGCCATTGCCGAAGGTTTTGAAGTATTTGAACATTCTGAATTTGATATTGATTTTCATAAAACCGCTAAAATGTTTAATCATGGTTCGGTAGTAAGAGGTTGGTTGATGGAATTAACCCAAAGTGCTTTTTCGAAAGATCCAAAATTAGACGCTATCAAAGGCGTAATGCACTCTTCGGGCGAAGGAAAATGGACTTTGGAAACAGCTTTGGATTTGGGCGTACCTACTCCTGTAATCGCCCTCTCGGTAATGATGCGTTATCGTTCGCAAATGGAAGATACTTTCTCTGGAAAAGTAGTGGCAGCACTCAGAAATGAGTTCGGTGGACACGCTGTTGAGAAGAAATAAATTTCATCCTTTTTGCTTTGATAATTCACCGATTAAACATCCATGAACCATTTTTATATAGGAATTGATATTGGAACAACTGCTACAAAAGCAATTGTTTTTACAAAAGAAGGAAAGATTATTCGGCAATTTGCCAAAGCTTATGAAATGTATCATCCCAAAGATGACTGGAGTGTACAAAAACCTGCGGAAATCTTAGCGGCTGTGCTTGAATGTATTGATGCCATTACTGAAAATATCCAGCCTCAATTCATTGCTTTTAGTTCGGCAATGCAAAGCCTTATTGCGGTGGATGAGAATGGTACACCTCTCACGGATGTCATACTTTGGGCTGATAATCGGGCAAGTGATTTGGCGATTCAACTGAAAAATAGTGAACAAGGGAAAGCATTTTATCAGAAAACAGGCATCCCGATTCATACTTTTTGTCCGATGACCAAAATACTTTGGCTTCGTGAAAATGAGCCAGCGATTTTTGCTCAAACACATAAATTCATCAGTATCAAAGAGTACGTTTGGCATTATTTAACAGGCGAATATGTGATTGATTCTTCGATGGCTTCAGGAACAGGAATGATGAATCTTGAAGATTTGACTTGGAATCAAGATGTTTTAGCATTTTTGGATATTTCTCAAGAGAAACTTTCAGCCATTGTTTCGCCCGAACATCAAGCACAAATGTTTGAAAAACAGCATACTTTGGTTTTGGGTGGGGGAGATGGAGCTTTGGCAAATTTGGGAACAGGAGCAATGCAAGCAGGCAGAATGTCGCTGACGATTGGCACAAGTGGAGCAGTTCGTTTGCCTATTGCTCAACCATTTTTCGACTCAAAAATGCGAACGCAATGTTATCATTTGGTGGACAAACAGTACTTGGTACTCGGTGCGGTAAACAATGGAGCAGTGATTTTGCAGTGGCTAAAAGAAGCCATTCTTGAAACCGAAGAATCTTTTGAATCACTTTTCGAGCAAGCAGCAAAAGTAGAAGCAGGAGCAAATGGACTGATTTTCGTTCCGTATTTACTGGGCGAAAGAGCTCCCATTTGGGATGCTTCGGCACAAGGTACGCTTTTGGGTATTACCATCAATCACAACAAAGCACATATTGTAAGAGCAACCCTTGAAGGCATTTTATTTGGACTTTTGAGCATCACCGAAATACTTTTACCCGCTTCAGAAAGAGAAAATATTTGCATTATGGCGAGTGGTGGTTTTGCCAAAAGCGACTTTTGGCTACAAATCACCGCTGATATTTTTCAGATGAAAGTAGTCGTTTCACAAACTATCGAAGGCTCATGCTGGGGAGCTGTAATGATTGGTTTGAAAAGCTTGAATATTGAAGTAAATCAAGACAATATCGAAGAGAAAGTTTTCCTTCCAAACCCTGATAATCAAGCAGTTTATCAAGAAAATTTCAGGAAATTCAAGAGAGTATATGAAGCTTTAAAGGATTTGTAAAATAAGCCTTGATACTTTTTCAGGATAATTTGCACAAAAAATGTGCATAAAATCGGATAATTTGCATAAATTTCGTGCAAATTATCCGATTTTATGTTTGAAAGAAAAATATTTCATCGACTTAAAGAGCATTTAAGTAAAAAACAAGTTACCGTTATTACAGGAATGAGACGGGTAGGGAAATCTACTGCCCTAAAATATTTATTGAATGAAACGCCACATCAGAACAAACTTTATCTTGATTTTGAGAGAATTGAGAATAGAGTGTTATTCAATCAAAATTCATATTCTGACATAGAAAGAGGTTTGGCGGCATTGGGTTTGAATTTGAATCAACCTGCCATTTTAGCTTTAGATGAAATTCAGTTAGTTCCCAATAGTACAAGTGTTATCAAAAGTCTTTACGATACTTATCAAATAAAATGTATTGCAACGGGGTCAAGTTCATTTTACTTAAAAAATCATTTTTCAGAAAGTTTGGCTGGACGAAAACAGATTTTTGAAATGACTACTTTGGATTTTGAAGAGTTTTTGTCTTTTAAAGGCATTGATACACAAAGAATCAGAGCTGAACAAAACAGAACTTTTCTCTATACTTATTATGATTTGTGGAAAGGTTATTATGAAGAATATCTTCAATTTGGGGGGTTTCCGGAGGTTGTATTGAGCGAGCTTAATGCAGATAAAAAAGAATATTTAAAAGACATCTTTAATGCTTATATCGAATTGGATATTAAACTTTTATCTGATTTTTCTGTAAGCGATACTTTATATAAATTAATTTTACTTTTGGCAAACCGAGTAGGAAGCAGGGTGGATTATTCTAAAATAGCCAGTTTAATCGGTATTAATAGAAATAAAGTAAAAGATTATATCAATTTACTGGAATATACTTATTTCATACAAACTGTTGCACCTTTCACTGGTGGTATAGATAAAGAGTTGACCAAACAACCAAAATTATATTTTTCAGATACTGGTTTACTACAAGAATGTGGACAAATAAGTAGTGGGGCTTTGTTTGAAAATGCCATAGCAAATCAATTAAGTAGGCAAGGAACTATTAATTATTTTGAAAAAAGTGCTGGTTCAGAAATTGATTTTATACTTGATAGAAGTGTAGCCTTTGAAGTAAAAGAAACAGCCAATCAATTTGATTTAAACACACTAACTGAAAGAGCCAAAGCATTGAACATTCAAGATTGTCGCTTGATAGGAAGATATTTACCTGAAAATGGATTTAAAGATTTCACTTGGGGAGGGAATATTTTTTAACCAATTCAAAAGCTTGATTATGAATTAAAGCGTTGAAAATAAATGCTTTAATTCATAATCAAACAATCAAAATTCATTTTATGCAGGCAAAACCTTCAAAGCAAAAGCAAATTCTTCTTTGATACTTTCGGGTAAATCTACCCATAAACCTTCTGAAGTTCTGGTAAAATTCAGTGAATTTCCTTTTCCTACTAATATTACTTTCGCAATTTCTTTCGGATAAAGTACATTTCCTGCTGCTAAACTTTTTATCAATAATTTACTTTCTGTTGGTTTACCCAGCGGAATGGCGTATAGTGCGTCTCCTTTGGTCGTAAAACGAATATCATTGATGGTAAATGGTAAACCTTTTCCTTCGTTAAAGCCCTGAGCCGAAAGTGGAGCAGCTTTTTCCATTGCTGGACCTTCGCCAAATACTTTCCAAGGTCTGGTTGCAAAAATACATTCGCTATTTATCGCCATCCAATCGGCGATACCTTCCACTACTTTTTGTTCTTCTGAATCAATAGAACCATCGCCTCTAAGTGGTACACTCAGCATCAAATTACCATTTTTACTTACCACATCAATCAAGGTATGTACAACAGTTTTGGCTGATTTATAACGTTTTTCTTGATAAATACGACGGTCGTAATGCCAACTACCAATGCAAGTATCTGTCTGCCAAGGCAAAGGTTCAATGCTATTGCTTTGTCCTCTTTCAATGTCCCAAACCATCGTTTTACGCTGTGCTTCATCCAAAATTTTACCATTGATTACCGCTTCAAGTTTTCCTTTGGTTTTGATATTTCGATTGTAAAAATGAGCAGCAAATCGCAAGCCTGCATCACTAATTGGCCAAAGCGGTAAAGCAGTGTCATCAAAATACACCAAGTCTGGGTCGTATTGATTGACCAAATCAACCGTGCGGTTATAAAAATTATCACAATAGGCTTTAGTGGGTACTGCTACGCCATTTCCCCAATTCCATTGTTTGTGAATCCCGTTGATGTTATCGCTTCCAGTACTTAATTCATGGTTTTGTGCGTATAATTCTTGTGGGTCGTAGCCTTCCCAAAAAGTACCTTTTCCGTCTTTTTTGGTAAGTTTACCATCATAAGGAACGCCTGCTAAATCACCTGTTTTATCAGCTTGCTGACTTCCTTCGTACCAAGACCAAGCATGAGAGGCGTGAACGCTTACACCAAAACGTAAACCTTGTTTCTTGGTAGCTTTTGCCCAAGCACCTATCAAATCTTTCTTAGGCCCAAGATTTACCGAATTCCAAGCATGATATTTACTGTTGTAATTATCAAAATTATCATGGTGATTCGCCAAAGCCATAAAGTACTTTGCTCCAGCACGCTTATAAAGCTCAAGTAATTGTTCAGGATTAAATTGCTCTGCTTTCCATTCATTAATTACATCTTTAAAACCAAATTTAGAGGGATGTCCGTATTTGGCTACATGATAATTGTAGGTTTTACTTCCCTGATAATACATTTCACGGGCATACCAATCGCCAAATTCGGGCTGACATTGCGGCCCCCAGTGAGCCCAAATACCAAATTTTGCATCTCTGAACCACTCAGGCGTTTGATATTGCTGCAAGGATTCCCAATTGGGTTTAAATGGGCCTTTTGCCATTGGTTCAAGTCCTTCTTTGGATGATAAAGATAAAATCTCTTGTCCGAAAGTTTGGCTCAAAGATAAAGCAGGTACAGCCGTCAAAACCCCCTTGAGTAATGTTCTTCTTTTCATGATTGTCAAGCTTGTTTAAATAGATAAGGTTTACTTTTGTATTGTGTAGATAAAACACAATTTATCTTATTTATACTCTTGTCAATAACAAATAAATAATAATGAATCCAAGTAAATTACAATTATAAAAGAAAGATGAAGTAAAAATCAATAAAAAAAGGCGGTTGAAAAGCTAATTTCAACCGCCTTTATACTTCAAAATCTTTAATTTTCCTTAAATTTTCATGCCTAAACTATCGGCTCTTTTTTGGAACTGGGCTTTAATTTTTCCATACTCCTCAGGAAATCTTTTCTCAATATATTCGGCAACAAAACCATAAAAGATAAAACTTCCTTCTTTCAAATACTGCAATAAAGCCTCTTTACTTTCGTTGCCCTTGCTGGCAGTTTGGTAGCCTTCCCAAGCAATTTCATTCATCGGATTTGGCTTCTCGCTCTGTGCTTCTGCTTTTAATTGGGCTAAAATATCAGCAAACAATTGCTTTTCATTTTGAACTACATCCAGAATAAAATTCTTCTGTACTTCGCTCAATTCATTCAATAATTTATCTTGC
Organism: Arcicella rigui; assembly: GCF_034929435.1. Taxonomy (NCBI): domain Bacteria; kingdom Pseudomonadati; phylum Bacteroidota; class Cytophagia; order Cytophagales; family Flectobacillaceae; genus Arcicella; species Arcicella rigui. The sequence goes on along the minus strand of NZ_JAYFUM010000006.1, from coordinate 286,546 downwards.
TCTTGTCTCAAATAAGCTTGGTCTTTTTTCTTTTGTTTTACTTCTTGCTGATTTTTCTTGGCTAATTGTACTTTGGCTTCTGCTTCAATTTGTTCATTGAGGTTAAACAAATTCACCGTTGTCACCATTTGATTCAAATAACCACCGATATTTTTAATCGTTTTTCCAGATTTCAAAATAGCCAAAACATGGTTTACACCCGACTCAATTTGCTCTTTTGGAATCTCTCTCACCCATTTTTCAACCGTACTTTGTGTGATTTTATAATTTTTTACCTGTTCATAAATTCGCTCAATAAATACTTCATCTGGATTCTTCACTACGGGCAATTCTTCAAAATTAGCATCTTCTATTTCGGCATTAGCATCTTCAATGAGTGTTTTCTCTGTGCCATCGCCAGTTTTCAAAACTCTCTTTGCATTGGCTTTTGTCTTCTGAATTTCCAAGTGCTTTTGCTGTTCTTTGGCTTCTATATGGAAATTTATCATTCCTACGGCTCTTCCTACCTTTATCTCCTCTATCTTGAGTATCGTTAGGTCGGTATGCTTTTCGATGTCGCCAACAGCCTTTAAAATCACTTTTTGTTTAAAGTTTCCATACATCGGATATTCGTCATCTTCAACCGCCAACATTTGTCTCAATCTTTCAACGGTATATTTTACTTTCTGATTGCCCAAATTTTGCTGGTGCTTCAAAATCATGTACAGTTTAATAGAGTAGGGGCTTTGAATGTGAATCAAATTTCTGACATCAATCGTCAAATATTCCCTTTTCAATTGCAAAAGATAGGGCTTTAACTTCGGATTGAACTTCAAACGGATGTGATTTTGGTTATTTTCGTCTGTCGGAACACTGGTTTCATCAATCAAATGTATCGTAGTACGATACTCTTTTCCTCCTTTATCTTCATAAATGACAAACTTTCTGTCCATCATTCTTTGTGAAGCATCCCGAATAATTTCATAATATCGCCCATCTTTGTTCAAGCCAAAAAGTTTAATAATGTCTTGAACTCTGATTTCATATTCTGTAAAGTCCTCATCATCAGGCAATACCATTGTTAGCATCGTGGCAAAAACCCGAAACTCTTGTATATCCATTTTGGAAGTTGCTTCTACAAGTCCTTCTTTGCCACCTTGCAAATGGATTTTGTAGCGGTCAGGATAATCCTGTTTCCTTCGGGTAGTTGCTTTCTGTTTTGCCATGCTCAGGACTAAAAAAATAGATTTTCAACTATTAATAAGTCAAAATATTCATCAATAAATGATAAAATCTAATAATATTTCAATAAAATAGTGTTTCAATACAAAGTTAAAATATAACTTCTGAAAAAAAAATTTATACTTTAAAGCCCATTGTGATATTGGTTATAGTTCGTTGTGAAATCAGTTATAGTTCATTGTGAAATCGGTTATACTAAAGTGTGACTTTAGTTATACTTCGTGTGAAATCGGTTATATTTAGGCTTGTAATTAATTGATTTTTAGATAGTTATGAAGGGTAAAAAGAATAAAAAGAAATAAAAAAATAAAAAACAACAAAAAGAAATTGCTTACGCTGTTGTTGTTTTTTCTATTTTTTTCTATTTTTTTTTAAAAAAGTATTAAAAAAATGCTTTTCAGCTTTATTTTAAAAAAGTGTGAAATTGGTTATAGTTCGATGAATTAAGGCTTTTTATCAAAAAAAAGGTATTTATATAGATTGTGAAATTGGTTATAGTTCGATAAAAGTGTGTGCTGATAGATATTGGCTTTTTAAAAAGTAAATTTCCGAGAGTGTGAAATTGGTTATAGTTCAAGAATAACTTTAGGGTACTTATAAAGAATTACTTGAGATTGATTAAGATATTTTTTCAATATATTTGGATTTATACAATTAATTAATAAACTTTATCCATAGAATTAATAGACTTTATTTATTGAATATATGTCAACACAATTTTTAACCGTTCCGGGTTTGGGGAGTTCAGGCCCAAGTCATTGGCAAACTATTTGGGAACAAGAACATCCTGAGCGTTTTACACGAGTTGAACAAAACAATTGGTATCAACCCATTGCCAAAGAGTGGATTCAAAAATTAGAAGATTCAATTCGTCAATTAAGCGAACCTACGATTGTGGTAGCTCACAGTTTGGGTTGCCTAACACTTGTGCATTGGGCAAAATCTTTTTCTTCCGACAAAATTGTGGGTATTGTATTAGTTGCACCTGCGGATGCCGAAAGAGAAGGTTTTCCAAAAGAAATTGAAGGTTTTTCGCCAATCCCGCTTGATACTCTTCCATACAAAAGTGTTGTAATAGCCAGTACAAACGACGAATATGCTACCATTGAAAGAGCGAAGTTTTGGGCTGAACATTGGGGAAGTGAATTTGTCAACATTGGTGCTTTGGGTCATATCAACGCCAATTCAAATCTTGCTGATTGGAAAGCAGGGAAAGAGATTGTTAATCAAATTTTTGGTACAAATCTTTCAGTTTAGTCATGAATTAATTTATCAATAAACTACTATCATTTATCAAAATGCAAGAAAAAGCCGTCAACAAAGTAGCCAATACTGCTTTGAATAAAGTACGCCCTCAAGCTCTTCAAGCCAGTACTTTTGCTCCAGATTTTACTTTGAGTAAAGCAAATGGACTTTGGAAGACTTTGCCACGGAATTTAGAAAACCAAAATAGTTTTACGCTAAGTCAACTCATGTTGTTTCGTCCTTTAGTGCTTAGTTTTTATTCGCCATCTTGGAACAGCTATGGCGATATTCATCTTGAATTATTACAAAAGGCACACAAGCGTATTAAAAATGTAGGAGGAGAAATCTTTGTTTTGACGGATGTTTTACCCGAAAATTTAGAACAATTAGCCGCTCAGTTCAAGCTCAATTTTAATATTTACTATGATGCTGAAAATACTATTGCTGAACTTTTAGGCGTATTCTCAAAAAATTACCCCATTTGGCAAAGAGTAACAGGAATTTCAAAAGAAGTGGCTCTACCAAGTACTTTTATTATTGTAGCCAATCGGCTTATTATTTACAGTTTTGTTGATGAGGATTTTGAAAGTATTATTTCAATTAAAGAGCTTGAGACGTTTATCAAAATTTATCGTAACAAATAGTGCTTTTTCTTCATTCATAAAAATATTTATTATTAATCTATCAATCTTATAGGATATATAGTTTTTGTATTTTAATTTTGAATCGTCGAACAACAAAAACATCATACTACGTACAAACAAGGATTAGCAGCATGAAGTCATACAGCCACACAAACGCAATTATTTGGGATAGTACTTTTCCTGTAAACATATTCAAAGGCAATTCGCCAAAATTATCACCGCTGAAAGTTGGCTCACGCTTACCTTCATTGTCTATTTCTCAAGCTTCTGGTCATTGGCAAAGTATGAATGAGGCGGCTACAAAATCGCATAAATTGAGTCTTGCAGAAATTCAGCAGAACAAACCTTTAACCTTGAGTTTTCTTTCTGGAGGCTGGAACGAGTACGGTTTTAAGCATCTTCAAGTATTAAAAGCATCTTACCAAGAAATTGTGGCTTTGGGTGGTGATTTATTAGTGATTGTACAAGGAACGCACGCACAAGTACTTGAGATGGTTGAATACTTTGATTTACCTTTCAACGTAGTAGCTGACCCTAATCATCAAATGGCAAAATTGTTTGGCGTTTACTCACAAGAGTTCGCTGTTTGGGACAGAATCGCTGGGATTTCAGAAGACGTTCCTGTGCCTGCTACTTATGTGATTAGTCAGCAGGGAAGAATTGTGTATGATGCTATCGACGAAAATTTTAGTAAGCCTTTTTCTCCTTCTGAAATGTTAGGAGCTGTATTTAGTGCAGTACACAACATTCCATATACGATTAAATACCGTGCAGCGGCATAACCCCAAAACATAAAAAACGATGAGTTTTAATTATTTAGCTTTCGCAGTTCCTTTCTTTTTATTTTTGATTGGTTTGGAATACTGGGTATCTAAAAAGAAAGGTAAACATTTTTATAATTTCAATGATACCATTTCCAACTTGAGTGTCGGGATTGCTGAAAGACTTTTGGATGGGCTTACACTCGGACTTTTTTATTTTGTTTACGATTATTTATACAAGCATTTTGCTTTTTTCCATATTCAGCCAAGTGTACTTTCTTGGATTGGTTTGTTGTTGATTACAGATTTTCTTTGGTACTGGTATCACCGTTTTGGACATGAAGTAAACTTGCTTTGGAGTGTTCACGTAGTGCATCACCAAAGTGAAGAATTTAATTTTACTGTTTCGGCACGTATTACTTTGTTTCAGGCGGTGGCTCGTACTTTCTTTTGGTCATTATTGCCAATTGTTGGCTTTTCGGCTGAGATGATTACAACGATTTTGCTAATTCATGGTCTATATCCATTTTTTACCCATACTCGTACCGTCGGGAAGTTAGGTTTCTTAGAATATATTTTCGTAACGCCTTCGCATCACCGAGTGCATCATGCTAGTAACGAACAGTATTTAGATAAAAATTATAGCGACGTTTTTATTTTTTGGGATAAGATTTTTGGCACTTTCGCTGAAGAAAACGAAGAACCTACTTACGGACTCACTAAACCTTTAGATAGTAACAGTTTTCTATGGCAACATTTTCATTTCATGCTCGAAATGGCTTATGCTTTTAAATACGCAGAAGGTTGGAGGAACAAATTAAAAACGATTTTTGGACGACCAGATAATATCAATCCAACTTATAGAAGAGTATTAGAACAAAAATTTGTAATTCATAAAACCAATAAAGTACCCAGCACAAGATTCAGAAATTATGTGGTAATTCAGATGGTTTTGGTACTGATAGGTCTCTTCGGTTTTTTATTGATAGAAGAGCAAATGGATTTGATTTCACAAATAAGTATAGCCCTGATTATACTCGTAAGCTTGGTAAACTGTGGAGCTATTTTAGAACAGCGTCGTTGGATTTTTTACTTAGAATACAGCCGATGTTTTCTTACCTTTTTTATATCATATTACCATTTCAAAGAATTTTTCAATCCGTATATTATTAGTGCGTTAGCGGTGTTAATCACGGTATATTTCAAAACACTCAACCGACAATATTTACGATTAATTTACGGATTCCAATAAAATACATAGCGATAAAACCCTTTTTACAATCATGGAAAACAATCAATTCTCTAATAAAATTGCTCTAAAACTCAGAGTGAGCCGTCAAGTTGAACAATCTTTAATGTGGTTTATCGCTATTGCTATTTATCTGCTTTGTTTTGTGCTTTTTGTCGGAAAAGCTCCAATAGTGAATTTTGCCAATCAAGCTCAAAATTGGTTAGGACCTAATTTCTTTTCTTATGTTGGCGTTGGTTTGGCTGCCCAGTTGGTTGATGGAACTTTAGGAATGGCTTATGGTATTACTTCTACTTCCTTTTTGTTGGGTATTGGCGTGCCACCAGCTTTGAGTAGTACAAGTGTTCACGTTTCTGAAATGTTTACTACAGGTGCTTCTGCTGTTTCGCATTATCAGTTTAAAAATATCAATAAAAAACTATTCAGAGCTTTGCTTTGGGGCGTAGTTGGTTCGGTAGCTGGAGCTTATTTACTTTCAGAAATTATTGATGGCGACGCTATCAAACCTTATATTTCTTTGTATATGCTTATTTTAGGGGGCGTAATTATCAAAAAAGCATTTCAGAAAAGTATTGCTAAACGCAAAACTAAAAAGGTAGGAATTTTAGCCATTTTTGGCGGATTTATGGATGCCATTGGCGGTGGTGGTTGGGGGCCAATCGTTACTTCCACTTTATTAGGACAAGGCAGAAATCCACGTTATGCCATTGGTTCAGTAAATGCCGCAGAGTTTTTAATTACTCTTTCGAGTGGACTTACTTTCTTGTTTTTTGAAGGTGTAAATTCTTGGCAAATCATTTTAGGTTTGGTTGTAGGGGGAATAATTGCCGCACCATTCGGAGCAATCTTGATTAATAAAGTACCTCGTCGTCCTTTGATGTTTATTGTTGGTTCAGTGGTTATTTTGTTGAGCATTAGAACTTTATGGAAAGTTGCTCCAGAAGTAATTCATAGTATTAGTCAATTATTGCATTTTTAAAAGTTTTTTCAGAAGTTTCAGGATTAATTCAATCATTTGTAGCGACAAGAAGACCTTGTCACTACAAATGATATATAACACTTAGAGATTTTTTTCTAAATCATCCATTTACTCCGAAATTTTTATAAATATTTCTTGTCAAATATTTGGAAAATTTATTTTTAAAATAGAACTTTGCCTATCGAATAAATAGATTTATAAAGAACGAAGGGAGAGATTAGGCTCAATGAACTTCTGGCAACCTGTAAACCACCCACAAGGTGCCCCAACCTTATTCTAATGATAAATCTTTAAAATCCCGTTTTAAAATATATTTTTTTAGTCAATTAATCTATATAGTCTATATAATTAATATTCTAATAGCATGAATTCACCAAGACATATTCTAAAAATTATCTGCCTGTTGGCATAAAATAAATTTTGGTTTGCTAAGTGCCAACCCACACAAGTATTAACAACACAAGCTATAATTTTTAAATTGAAAATTTTATGAAACGTATAAGTTTAGTCGTTTTGCTACTTTTTACATTTACTTGCGTAAAAGCACAGCAAATTGAGCAAATTACTAATTGGAAATTCAATTTTGCTGACCCTAAATTTAAGGTCGGCGATGAAGTAGAACTGGTTTTTACAGCCAATATTGAGAATGGATGGACACTCTATTCATCTGATTTTAAAGCTGATATTGGTCCACAACCAACAACTTTTTGGTTTGCCGAAAATGGTTCTTTTGAAGTGGAAGGAAAAATTACACCGATAGCACCATTGAAAAAAATAGATAAAAACTGGGGATTTGAAGTATCGTATTTTGCTAAAAAAGCCGAATTCAGAACCAAGGTCAGAATTGTAGAACATACCTTAGATATTTTTGGGGCGATAAAAGGGCAAGTTTGCCATGATAAAAAAGGCATTTGTATTCCCTTTGAACAGAAGTTTCAGTTTTAGCCAATCTGATTCAACAGAAATAATTCCTGATAAAAGACATTTCATTTTAGTGATTTCTCACTTGAAAAAAAGAATGATTAAAAGTTAAATGCTTTTAGTGATTACAGTGGAAGGAAGACCTCAATAACCTATTTGACTTTAGAAAATACATTCATTAATAACCTAAAAACTTAAATACAATGGAGATTTATTGTGATAATGCCGCAACAACAGCCTTAGACCTTGAAGTATTGGATGCGATGATTCCATACTTGACAAACCACTTTGGAAATCCTTCTTCAAGCCATCAAGTTGGTAGAAAAGCCCGTGAAGCCGTAGAGGTATCTCGAAAAACGATTGCAAATTTGTTGAACGCCTCTGCAAGTGATATTTTCTTCACTTCAGGAGCAACAGAAGCCAATAACTTGGCTTTGACTGGAGCAATTAAAACTTACGAATTGCGTCAGGTGGTAACGAGTAGGATAGAGCATAAAGCTGTTTTGCAGACATTAGGACAATTTAATCAGCCCAATGAAGTAGAAGTAAATTTTGTAAAATTGGATGCCAAAGGAAATATCAATTATGAGCAATTGGAAAAACGCTTATCGATAAATCCACAAACTTTAGTGAGTTTGATGCACGCCAATAATGAAATTGGAAATTTGAACGACATCGAAAGAATTGGTGAAATTTGTAAAAAGTACGATGCCATTTTCCATAGCGATACTACACAAACAATCGGAAAGTATCAATTTGATTTACAGCAACTTAAAGTAGATTATTTGGTAGGTTCATCACATAAATTTCATGGGCCAAAAGGCGTAGGTTTTATTTATATCAACAAGTACAAAAAGATAAAACCCCATATTTATGGAGGAGCTCAGGAAAAGGGTACTCGTGGGGGTACAGAAAATGTTGCTGGGATTGTAGGAATGGCAAAAGCTTTAGAAATCGCTTACAGAGATTTGAAAGAACATCAAAACTATATTGCTTTTTTGAAATCTAAAATGGTGAGTAATTTAAAAGCATTGTTTCAAGATGAGATTTCGTTTAATGGCGAAAGTGAATCCTCACAAAACAGTATCAGTAATATCTTGAACGTAGCTTTTCCGAGATTGCACAAAGGTGGAGTATTGGTAAATCGCTTAGATGCACTTGGTATTGCTGTTTCGGGCGGAAGTGCTTGTTCAAATTTGACAAATGTTGGCTCGCACGTACTGAAAGTTTTAGATAGAAATTTAGATAAAGATAGTGTGCGTTTTTCCTTTAGTAAATACACTACTCCTCAAGAAATTGACGCTATTTTGAAAGCCACTGTTGAGATTTACGAGCAAGATTTATTTGCTAAAAAAACAGAAAACACAAAACTTCAATCGTTGGTATATGCTTAAAAAAATGATATTATTTGTTGTTTTTTCTTGCTTGAATAAATGAAAATAAGTAACTTTGTCTATCGAATAAATAGATTAAAAATCTAAATTTTAAGCGACAGCTTTGTCAATTCGGAGTTCGTCGGTGGTTGACTTATCTTTCGTTTTGACGGGCTGTCGCTTAAAATGGGGCTTGGACTGAAAAGTTCAAGCCTTTTTTATTGCTAAAAAACAAGATTCAAATTTATCAATTTTCTATTACAATCTACAATATGATTCAAGAAAATGTATCTAAAATTCTTTTTCTTGAAATACCAATCTTTACCCTTCGTAACAAGAGTTATTTCTTTCTAATTGTACTTTTCTCTTTTTTATTTGTTCTGTTAGGATAGTGTTATGCTAAATTCTATATTTGTGTCAAAATAACACATTTTAGAAAATAACTTATTTAACTATTTAGAAAACGCTATACAAAGCACAACAATCCATGTTTTTAAGAACAACACTTTCACTAATATTGCTTTTTGGCACATTTGTCAAAAGCTTTACGCAGGTAGCAAGTACAAAATTGCAAAGTTTTCCACTTCAAGCGGTTCGTTTAAAAGCTGGGCCATTTCTGAATGCCCAACAGGTTGATTTAAAGTACATTCTTGCCTTGAATCCTGACCGATTATTAGCTCCGTACTTGATTGATGCTGGTTTGCCATTGAAAGCTGAACGCTACGGAAACTGGGAAAATTCTGGTTTAGACGGACACATCGGCGGACATTATTTATCGGCATTGGCATTGATGTATGCTTCAACGGATAATGTTGAAGTGAAAAAAAGACTGGATTATATGGTGTCGGAATTGGCAAAATGTCAGCAAAAAAATGGCGATGGTTACGTCGGTGGGATTCCGCAAGGAAAAGTATTTTGGAGTAGAATCGCCAAAGGAGATTTGGATGGAAGTGGCTTTGGCTTGAACAATACTTGGGTGCCTTTGTACAACATTCATAAATTATTTGCGGGTTTAGAAGACGCTTATTTGGTGGCAGGAAACAAGCAAGCTTTGAGTGTTTTGGTAAAATTAGCCGATTGGTTTGCTGTGACCATTCAAAATTTGAATGATGAACAAATCCAAAAAATGCTACGAACCGAACACGGCGGTATGAACGAAGCCTTTGCTAATCTTTATGAAATTACACATGAAAAAAAGTACTTGGCTATTGCTCAAAAAATATCACATCGTGCCATACTTGACCCACTGTTAGCTCAAAAAGATGCTCTCACAGGTTTACACGCCAATACGCAAATTCCAAAAGTAATTGGTTTTCAGAAAATTGCAGATTTGACACAGAATTATGATTGGGCAAATGCTGCTAATTTTTTCTGGGAAAACGTAAGTACCAAACGTAGCGTTTCGTTTGGGGGAAATAGTTTTAGAGAACATTTTAACCCCATCAATGATTTTACACCAATGTTGGAATCGAACCAAGGCCCAGAAACTTGCAACTCCTACAATATGTTGAAACTGACGAAATCATTGTTTTTGTCTGAACCCAAAGCCAATTATATCGACTTTTTTGAACGTACACTTTTCAACCATATTTTGTCTTCACAACACCCGACAAAAGGCGGATTTGTCTATTTTACGCCCATTCGTCCACGTCATTATCGGGTCTATTCTCAGCCACAAGAAGGTTTTTGGTGTTGCGTAGGTTCGGGAATTGAAAATCATGGGAAGTACGGCGAAATGATTTATGCACATACCGACAAAGATTTGTACGTAAATCTATTTATGGCTTCTACGTTGAATTGGAAGGAAAAAGGCTTGACATTGACGCAAAACACACAATTTCCGAATGCTTCAAACTCAGAAATTACCTTAAAACTGACTCAACCACAAACTTTTACGCTTTATGTTCGCTATCCGAAATGGGTAAAAGAAAAGGTTTTTCAAGTAAAAGTAAACGGTAAAACTTTTACGGTAAATGAAAAACCAAGTTCATTCATTGCGATTAACAGAACTTGGAAATCGGGCGATAAAGTATCGCTTAATTTCCCGATGGAAACCACAGCCGAAACACTCCCTGACGGCTCGCCTTGGGTTTCGTTTGTGCATGGCCCAATTGTGCTGGCAGCCAAAACCGACACAACCGACTTAAAAGGACTTTTTGCTGATAATAGTAGAATGGGACACGAAGCCTCTGGGAAATTATATCCTTTAGATGAAGCTCCAATTTTGGTAAGTAATTCCAATGAATTTTTATCAAAAATTCAGCCGATTAAAAACCAGCCATTAGCCTTCTCGATGGGCGATGCCCTTTATCCAGCCAAGTATCAATCACTTACTTTGATACCTTTTTACCAATTGCACGATGCTCGTTATATGCTATATTTTCCAGTGATGAATCAGGAGAAACTGGCGAGTAAAATACAAGAAATGAAGGAGAAAGAACAAGTAAAATTGGCTTTAGAACAACAAACAGTTGACCAAATTGCTTTGGGCGAACAACAACCCGAAGCCGATCATCATTTTCAAGGAAATCAATCGAATGTTGGCGGAGAACTTGGGGCATTTTGGAGAAGTACAACAGATTGGATAAGCTATGATTTGCGAAATAATGAATTAAAAGCCAATACTTTAAGAATAAGTTTTGGAGCAGAAAAACGAACAAGAAGTTTTGACATTTTAATCAATAATCAATTAGTAAAGACCGAAAAATTAGCAGAAAGTAGAGATAAAAAAGCTATCGAAATCGACTATCCATTAGATGCAACACTGAAAAATCAGAAGACACTAAGTCTTAAAATTGTTGCTAAAAATGGGGAAAGTACTGGAGCAATTTATTTTGTGAGATTGTTGAAGTAGAGATTATTATTTCAATTTCACGTTTTATTTTAAAAAGAAGTTATTGTGTTTGATTATTGGTGAATTACTTCTGCTGTTGTTGGAGAAAAAACAACAACAGCAGAGTATCGGCGGCTTCAGTTGTTGTTTGATAGAAAAGTATCTATATATCAGAAAGTTGCTTTTTGATAGAATTAACAAAGTCTGTTGTAACTCCTGCAATCTTTGCAATTTTATCAATAGTAAAGTCGCTTTCTGTCAGAAGATTTCTAACAAACTTTTCTTGTTCTTTTTCCTGTCCTTTATCAAGACCTCTTAAAAATAGAACGTCTCTTTCTTCTTTGATATATTCTGCAATACTGTCCATAGCGTTTTTTTAAATTTAATTCTAAGTTACGAAGTTGAGAAATCAAGGTTTTAAACAAATCGAAAAGCAATTTCCCGTTTATTCTTTTTTAGCGTAGTCCTTGTAGGTTAATATGAATTCTTTTGCTTCTCATAAATTCTTTGGATATGAAACATAATTATTTGTTGTTTTTTTACTTAACTCGCTCGAATCCATTTTATAAATATGTTGAAAATGAAAACCATTTTCAAGGAGGAATTTTACTAATTGCCACCCTTTGTCGTCTGATTTCTTTGGTGGTCTAAACCGATGTGGTAGAAGTATCATTGGTTTTTGACATTCGGGACAAGGATAAGTTAGGTCTGAACCAAAATCAATGTCTCGGTTAAATGTCAATTTGCATTCTAAAAAAACTTTTTTATATCCCATTTGTCTCTCTTTTATAGTTCTTTATGAAGGAATAAGTTGTTGCTAATGTATCCGTTTAAATTGAAAAATCTCACGTTGCTTTTATATTCAATCATTTTTTTGTTTTATGTTTATTAATATGAATGTGAAATATGTTATGATAAATATTATCAAAGGAATTTGAAATGCTAAATAGTTGAACTTTCCTAAAGGTACTTGAATTAACCTGCTTGCTATTGGCGATAACATAAACAGGCAACTTATAATTGTAGTAAGTACGTTGTTTTGCCACTTTGTAAAGTTTAATATAATTCCCACAATTCCTAATATTGCAAACAATTGGTCGATTTTTCCAAAGTCTAAGCTTGCAAGAATTAGCCAAAATATAAAAGGTACTCCAATCATTTGTCCTTTGAGAATGATTAACAAATACGAAATAATTGAGGCTTTTCTAATAGTATTTTTCATCTCAAATGGGCTTTGATTTTCTGCAAAAAATCAAAAAATATAAAATTTACCGATGTTTTTTACCTTATTTTGCTCATACTTTTCAGCCAAGCAAATCTTTTATAACTCTAAACTATCACATTAAATCAAAAACAAAAAAAACATCAACAGCTTTTTACCAATAAAATTTATCTAAGAGTATTTTACTCCACTACCAACCAAGTATAACTTTCTGCCGGGATTTTTACTTTTATTTGTATCTCATAATTTCTATTTAATTGATAAGTCTTCGCTTTGCCTTCTTGCTCTCGAACTTTTGCTTGTTTGGTGAGTCCTGTATAATAAAGGGGCAAGGTAATATTGCGTTCTATGGTTTTGTTAGTGGGATTATAAAGCATTGCCAGTCCTTTTTGTGGTGAATTGGGAGCTACGTGTAGCAGTCCGTCCCAATCTCTGCCATCGGCTCTTCTCAGTTGAATCATGTCGGCATTCAAAATATCCCTGTATTTTTTATACCAACTGATACATTTTTGTACTACTTTTTTTGTTGCGTCGGTATCATAAAGTCGTGGTCCACGATAGCACGCTTGTACGCCCGCTCCGTAGTAAATCATCATTAATTGCTCATAATCAGATAGATGTTCGTTGAGTGGCTCTAAAATGGCACTTTTGTCTCCGCCCTGATACTTAGTAAGTGGAACAAATCCCCAGCTCATAGAACTTGTTTTTTCAATCGTTCCATCATGAATATTCTGACGATTTAAAATGCGTTGCTGAGCCCTACTCAGAGAAAAATTTACTTCACGATAGCCTAAGGCAATTTTATGAGTACCATCTAAAAAGTACCAGTCGGGTGCGTTGATATAGACACCTCGTTCGTTGAGCCAATGATAAAGTTCTTTTTGAATATTCATTTGTTTCCACTGCGAATCTGCCAAACCTTCATGTCCGGGATGTGTGGTAGAGGCACAAACATCACCCGGATATGGGCCATCATTTTCCCAAATATCAAAATGTGTTTGCTCGAAAAAGAGTTTTATTTTATCACGATATTTCAAACCCCACTCACTTCCAAAACAAGGGGCGTTCCCAAAAAAAGCATGACCCGTTTTACCCGTAACAGGGTCAACGACATCATTGGCATCGTCGATACGTCTGCTACTAAACAATGAGTAACCACCCAAAAGTATGCCTTTGCGATGTGCATAGTCTGCCAATTTTTTCCATCTCTCTATATTACTTTCGCTAATATCTTCCATATTTAGGTGACTCCCAAAACTTAAAATCAATGCTTCATAACCCGTTTCAGCACATTGGTTGATACAATTGATTACTTCATCATCGGTTTTACTTACCAAGTGCATGAAAATAGGATTTTGTGTAGTCCACGGAGCGACCGTTCTGTACATTTTACGAATCATCAAACCCCTGCGTTGGCGGTCGTAAGAATCCATTAGTAGCTCATGAGTACGCACAGACTTAAAACTGCTACCCACCATAATTTTGATATTGGCAACTTTATCGGGATAAGCCTCAAATAAACAAGGCGTTTCATAATTGTAATTTACTTGTGATGTATAAGTTGAGTCGGTAAGCCAATGCGAAGTTTGGTCACTGATTTCATAACGCATGGCATTATTGACGGCATAATTGGTTTCGATATAAATTCCGTGCTGTTTTTTCATTTGGTTAGGCGAACCTACTACGGCACTTTCTTCTTCTACCAAGCCCAAAATTTCATTGATTACTCTATCAATCACAATCGTATTGGCAGTATTATTTATAACTTCTATCCATTTTACTACCAGCGGAATGTTATCGTAAAGTTCATAATTCACCTGTACTTTTATGCCCTTTAAATCATCAGTCTGCGGTACAAAATTGAGAATCAACCTTTTGCCTTTGGCTTGTTGAGGATTAGCTGACCAAGTGCTTGACTTCCAATGAATAAATGGTTCTAAAGGCTTTACTTCTGCTGATTGATAGACAAAATCAGTGACTCCTTTTTTTAATCCTTTTAGCCAATCTGTTTTCAGATAGGCATTTTCAGTTTGTCCTTTTAGTCCACCGATAAAATACTTTTTGCCACTGATGACGATGTTTGCCTCTGGCTTAATCGAACGAATTAGCTGTTGTTGGTTGGTTGGATTATAGAAATCATAACAAGCGAGATTTTCACCGATAAAAAAGCTTCTGCGGAGTAGTCCATTGTCTAAAATAATTTCGGAAGAATTTACCAGAATATTAGCTTTATAAGCTTTGGCATCAATCAGCCAGTCTGAAACAGTTGCGGTATTTTGGGCAATCGTTTTCATGGAAAATACCATCAACGACAGGAATGTAAGTACTTTAATTTTCATTGTTAAGAAGAGATTTGAGAAAGAGAATCAGATATGAAGCACAAATTATGCAAAAAATACTCCGCAGGAGAGAGGAATCTTTGGGAAGGACTAAATTAAGATTTTGATTAGCGAAGAGATACTAATTTGAGGGTAATTCTGAATTTTGGTCGAAAGAAGATTCGTTTAAGCAACGACCAGCATTAAGAAGTTCAAGTAAGGTTTCATTTCAAACGAAACCTTACTTGTGAAAGATTCATTTTACTATTAGCCCGTAATTTTCAACGACTCAATCAGTCCGTCTTTTAATTTAAAATGATAGGCTAATACAATGGGGCTACCTGGAAAGTTACCCGAAACTTCGGCTCTCAAGATTTCTTCAGTTTCAGAATATTCCAAGGGTTTCATAAGGGCTTGGTACTCTTCATTTGCCTTTTTAATCCATTGCTGAATTTCCGTTTTTCCATTATGATTTTTTCCTTCGTCAAAAACGATAGCAGTTTCCGAAAAACAATTGGCATAAGCCACACTGTCGAAATTATTTTGTGCATTTGTTAATGCTGCAATTACATTTGGTAAGTTCATTTGCTTGATTTTTAGATGATTAAATTGTTGGAATTGTTCCGCCGTCAATAACAAATTCTGTTCCCGTTAGATAATTGGCTCTTGGCGAAACTAAAAAGCCAATTAATTCAGCTACTTCTTCGGGTTGTGCAGGTCTGCCGAATGGAATGCCGCCTAAAGCGTCCATTACGCTTTGCGTAGCTTGTTCTATGCTAATATTTGAACTTTCGGCAATGCGTTCCATCATTGCTTTTGAAGCAGAAGTATTTATCCAACCTGGCGAAACCGTTAGGACTCGAACCCCTTTTGGTGCTACTTCGTTTGATAAACTTTTACTGTAATTGATTAAGCCAGCTTTTGCCGCCGCATAAGGCAAGGTAGAGTCATACAAAGGCAACTTCGCTTGAATAGAGCCGATGTGGATGATAACCCCACTTTTTTGAGTAATCATTTGAGGTAGAAAAGCCCTATCTAAACGAACGGGTGCTAACAAATTGGTTTGAATGGTTTGTTCCCAATCTTCGTCAGTCAAAACGGCAAAGCCACCGCCTTGTGTTTCAGAGCCGCCTAAGTTGTTTACCAGAATATCTAATCTGCCAAATTTTGCTAAAATTTCTGCCACTACTTTTGCTGTTCCTGCTGGTTTACTTAAATCCGCAGCGATAAAATGTAGTTTTTCGTTTGCTTCCTCGGGGGCATTTCTTGCAGTAATGATAACGTTTGCTCCTGCTTTCAAAAGTCGCTCGGCAATGGCTTTTCCAGCACCTTTTGTTCCGCCTGTTACCAAAGCAATTTTCCCTGATAATTCATTATTGAAATTAAATTCCTGTTCCATTGTTTGTTTTTTTTGAGCAAATTTCAGCCGTACATTGTTCTAAAGCAATTAGGGAAATACGATTCAGATAGGGATAAATTTTTCCCCTATTGCACAGTTTGGAACTGTGGTTTACTTTTGTTTTATGTATGAAAGGAAAATTTTACCGAACCTCAATTGTGGTTTGGATTTGATTGGCGAAGTGCTGTATGGCAAATGGAAAATCCGTTTGTTATGGTTTATCAATGAAGGGCATCAACGCCCAAGCGAGCTTCAACGAAAAATACCTGATGCTTCCAGAAGGGTGTTAAATATTCAATTAAAAGAATTAGAAGAGCATGGCTTGGTTTCTAAAATAATATATCCTGTAGTTCCACCAAAAGTGGAGTACAGCCTTACAGAATTTGGTCAAACTTTAATTCCAATACTTTCAGCTTTGGGGCAATGGGGTGATGAAAATGAAGCATATTTGCGTTCGGTTATCTTAAAACGCTTAGATTCAGGAATTGAGTAGTTTTTTTTAAACCACTATTTTATCTTTTAAAATTAAGCGTGAATACTTCTGATTATCAGCTTCTTTTGTTAAAATCAATATTTATATGCTCAAGAAAAACCTAATTTTTGTACTTCTCTTTTCTCTATTATTGAATAAACTGACAGCACAGTCCATCAAAAGTAATGGAAGTACATTTCCAGAAAATCGTATTTTGAAAGCTCCAGAAAGTGTTTTTAAAATGTTTATTGAAGCTGGGATGAAGCCTTCAAATCATGTATTGACAGCCCTTGAAAAAGAGAAAGTAGAACAAGCTTTTGCCATATTACCTCCATTGTATAAAAAAGTGCTGAGAGAACATTTACAGAGTATTAGTTTCATGGACAATATGCCCAATACGGCTCTGACTTCGCCCATAGAAACGGGGGATTCTACCAAACAATTTAACATTACTTTTCGAGCAGGTATTCTAAACGAAACGATTTCAGAGTGGGCAACTTGGAAGGAAAAATCTGTGTTTGATACTACCAATAATCCAGCATTGTCAGTTCAAATTGAAGCAGGAAAATTAGACGCCATTCAATATGTTTTATTGCATGAAGCCACCCATGTAGTAGATGCTGTTTTAAACTTTTCGCCAAAAGCAGAAAAGGTAGATTCTTTGGTAGTTCATACAGCTTTTACTAAAAATATATGGCGTTTATTTAATATTCCATCAGCAAAATTTACCAATTCTATTTTAGAAAAAACACGTTTCAGAAGTGGTAAAGTGCAACCAGGGGCTACTGCTCCAGCAATTTATAAATCACTCAAGAAAACCCCATTTCCTTCACTTTACGGAATGGCGTCTTGGTATGAAGATATTGCAGAACTTATAACTATTTATCATCTTACCCATCAACTCAAACAACCTTTTGTGATTGCTGTCAAAGAAGAAGGGAAGGTTATCGCCACATTTGAGCCGATGAAGAACAAATTGGTAAAAAAGAGGCTAAAGCAACTTGATTTTTTATACAATTAGGTAATTGACTTTGTAAAAAGTCAATCACTTAATGTTTCCCTTTTATTATTAATATTTTAGTAGGGGCAAAGCCATACATAAAATTGTTCAAGTGACCACCCGAACTTTCAAGAGCTACAATATCCATCAGTTCTTCATAATACAAGCATATTCTTTGTCTATCTTCAGTATCAAGGTCGATATAAATGTCTGCAAAGCGGTCGAGTCCCTTTTTAATAGCGTCTTGATATTCCTCATCCGTCGCTGTTCCCTTGTCTGCTAATACTTTAAAATCGTCTGCGGATAAATTTATCTTTTCTGTTAAAATCGGTTTTAGTTTTGGGTTACTGATTCCCGGAAAAAATTGGGAGTTGTCTTGTAAAAACTTCTCTTTGTTTTTGAATGCTTCAAATTTAGTCATAGTTTTTTGGACTGTTTTTGTTTGTCCACAAGCTGAGAAAAAGAATAAAGTCAGCCCGATTAGTATGTTGCTTATTTGTCTCATTATTATTTTTTGATGATTATTTACTATTGCGAAACATTTTTACCAGCAATTGCAGAAAAAGAAAATTGATGAATAAGCTAATAAACGCAGGTACTATCGACGATTCGCCTTTATATAGGGCATTCCCAAGGTTTGAGTCAGAACTTCTGAAATCCAAATAAGTATAAAATATTGTTATCAGAAACAAAAATACAGTTATCAATTTCTGTTTACCGATATTTTCAACGGAATAACCAATCAAAAGAATAAGAAGCCCTATGACAACCATGTGAATATAGACCCAAAGGATAGCGTCATAATAATGAGGAGAGTCTAACGTAGATTTTGGTACTTGGAATTCAGCCATACTTGGCATTAATCCTTTCATAAATAACCCCATTGGTAATATAATAAATACCAAGCCTACGATAAGATAAGTCAATTTGAAATTAGGAAAAAATCTACCCATTGTGATTTATTATTGAGTTTAAATTTAATTTTCTAATATCAACATCGGCGAAGTCGTTAAAATTGCTGTTTACTTCACCTTAGTTAAGCAAAGTGTTTTGTATCACTTTAAGTTTTTAAATAGCGAGCGAGATGTTCTTTTATGTTTTAGGTCTTAGGAAAGCTTTTTGCTTAACCAACGACCAAAGCGAGTCAAGATAGTACAGAAGCCCCACTTTTGCCTAAGCTATGTTAGAGCAGTTGCCTATTTATCAAGTGGTTTCCATTGTCCTTTTTTGAAATAAACGTTGTTAAATTTTTGTGAGTAAAATACTAAATAAAAGCTCCAAGCACTACGATATGTTGTTGGGTTGTTTGTCATAATGTGGTGAACAGGTTGCTCCATATTTATTATCAGTCGTTCCGAACTATATGCTTTGGTCGTTGTAATTGTTCCTCGATACGTTTTCAATATTTTTTGTCTGTCTGTCACGTAAAAGTAAATAGAGTCGTTCTCTTTTATTTCAAACCTAAAATTGTTGTATTGCCAGTCTGCTTGTTTGCCCGGAAAGTAGTCATGATTAACGATATATTCTCCGTAGTAGTCATTTTTTTCGAGCTTCTTTTTGTCGGTCAATAAGCGAATTATTGTTCCAAGTACAAATAGTCCAAATAAACCAAGCCAAAAGTAGCCAACTATTTTTCCGAATATTTTTTTCCTCGTACCCCACCAAGCCAACAACGGTATTCCAGTAAATGGAACAAGAATGAAAATGAAGACTAAAAATGCCATTTACTGTTTTGTTAATTGTTGGTGATGTTGTCTTTTAAGCCGCCGTATAACTCGCTAATCTACAAGAGATTTGTTGAGCATTTTATATTGTTGAAATATCTACTAAAGTATCATATTGAACTTTTATACCAAAACTTAATGTGGTAATTCTAATGAAAGCTTTTGAATAGCGAGCGATATACTCTTTTATGTTTTAAAAATATTTCGCTTACAGACTGTCAGAATGTGCTAAAGTTAAACAACAGCGAAAGTTAAATACTCCGTAGGAGTACAATATCGGTAGTAAAATTCGCTCAAAATACTCGTAGTTCCGTAGGAACGATATATTTCGTTCCTACGGAACTACGTTTGGGAAAAGGGTCTTATGTTTTTCTACCGAAATCAATGTCCCGATAGGGACATTGATTTCGGTAAAGAAAAATTCATTTACATTTTAGGGCGTAGGTTAATTTTACTTTACTCACTCATGGCATGACAGACAAAAGCCTACTTTTTCTCAAAAATTACTGAAAGTCATGCCATGAGTATTTTTCTATTTCAGCCTAAAAAGACATAATAGTATAATACAAAAAAGGCTGTCAAAAATATCAATAAATCAATTTGATATTTTTGACAGCCTTCAAGAGTTTTTCAGCCTTTTGTGGCTTCAATTCTTATCTACTTTTGAAGCGAGCGTATGGAAATTAGAATGAATATCTCAAAGTTGTGCCATAAGTACGTGGGTCGCCGATAATACCTGCATACTGACCAGCACTACCCGGAGCTGCTAATAATTGTTCATAGTAGTTAGTATTAGCAAGGTTTCTTCCCCATACATAAATCGAAATACCATTTGAAGCTCTGAAACCTAAACGACCGTTCAATAATGAGTAGCCTTCGATGTTTAAGTACTGAGACGGTGATGGACTTGATGAAAACTTAGAGCGGAAGTAAATATCTGCTGCTACAAAATAATTTCCTTTTAATCCGAAAAATGCACCTTTTGTTGTAGCTTCTCCACCAAATGAACCTGACCATTTTGAGATACCTGGCAAGTCACCACCTGATACATCTTTGAATGCCTGAGGACTACCAACTTCTTCTAAAGGTACTGGTGCGTTTGTGAATGATACATATTTTCCATCTGTATAAGCAACTGAAGCATTGAATGTAAAGTTCGTTAATCTTACGTTTCCTTCTACTTCTACACCTCTTACACGTACTTTTTCAGCATTGGCTAAGTATCCTCTGTTTACACCTGGTTCAGGAGTTTGTACTTGTGTTTGGTAATCTTTGATGTCGTCGTTGAATACTACAACGTTCAAGAATGAGTTTGAAGTTGGTCTTGTCTTAACACCTAATTCATAGTGAGTTACGCCTTCTGGTTTTACTTTAGCAAGGTCTATAAGTACTTGTCCGTTGGCTGTTGGAAGACCACCGATGTTGATACCTACTGGCTTGTAGCTGATGGCATAAGTACCATAAGCGTTGATGCTTTTTGAAGCTTTGTACTGTAATGTTACCTGACCAGACACATTACTTTCGCTTACTTCAGTGTCAAATGCTTGGTTGGTGTAAACGGCATTTTTAAGTGCTAAAAGTGCTGGGTCGGTAGTTTGTAAACCGCCATACGTTACTCTACTGTAATTGGCTGTTTTCTTGTCGTAGTTGTAGCGAATACCTGGCAAAATGTGTAACTTTTCATTCACAGCCCAGTCAACTTGAGCAAATGCTGCCAAACTTGTACTTTGGATTCTGTTAGTAGTACGGATACCGAAGTTGTCAAACAAGCCCGGAGTTTTCCATAAAGCACTCGTTGAACTTTGTGCGAAACGCCATTGAGCTGAACCTGCTTCTTCTGTCTGTACTGGGTCTGATTTTAAATCTTGCCATAAACCAAATAAACCAATTACGCCACTCAAATTTGAAGCTACTTTACCAGAATAACGAAGTTCTTGTGACCATTGGTCATGTACTGAGTTTCCTGATGAAATCGTAAAGATTGGTAAGCCCGTATAGTCACGGTCGTTTAGTGGAGTCCATTTCCAAAAACGCCAAGCTGATGTTGAAGTTAAAGTACCATTACCAATTTTGATGTCTGCGTTAGCCGAAACACCGCCTAATGAGTTGTCAGCTTTTGAAGGAGTATCTAAATCCAAAACTCTGTCGAAAGCACTTGTATAAGGAAGTTGGTAGCCCAAATCAGCAATAATTGCATTGAACTGACGGTATGCTGCACGTTTAGTTGGTACAACACCAGCCACTGGCCAACCATAGCCATTTGGTTTTTGTGTTGAATAGTCACCAATGAAAGTTACTTTAACGTTGTCAGAAGGCGTGTAAAGTAATTGTCCTCTCAAGCCCAAGTTGTTGATGTCGTTGGTGCGTTGTTGAGTTTTTACATTGTAAAATAAACCATCTCTTTGTGTTCCTGAGAATGAGATTCTCGCCGCTAATTGTTTATTAATTGGCCCAGAGAACGAAGATTTTGCTTGAATATAGCCATAGTTTCCGTAGCTTACTTCAAAGCTGGCAGTAGGAGTGAAGCTTGCTTCACGAGTAGTAATGTTGAATGCACCAGCTGTTGTGTTTTTACCAAACAAAGTACCTTGTGGCCCACGCAATACTTCTACACGCTCAATATCAACGAAGTCAAGTGCCGTAGCTGCTGGACGAGCATAGTAAACACCATCTACATAAAAACCAACTCCTGGGTCGATACCATCGTTAGTTAAGCCAAAAGTAGAGCCTAAACCTCTGATATTCAAAGTAGTGTTACGAGCATTTGAAGCATAAAGTTGTACTGTTGGTACTAATTCTTTCAAACGGTTTACGTTGAAAGCACCTGCATCTTCTGCAGTTGTACCACGAATTACTGAGATTGGAATAGGAATATCTTGTACTGCTTCCTGACGACGACGAGAAGAAACCACAATGTCAGCCAATTGACTTACATCTTCGTCTAATTTGATAACAGCTTTATCTGAACTAATCACAACCTCTTTTTTTACATAACCCACAAATGAAACGATTACACTAAAAGGAAGTTTTTGGCCAGTAATCAAACCAAAGTCACCATTTACATCTGTAGTTGACCCATTGGTAGTTCCTTTGATTTGTACAGCAGCACCTACAAGAGGTTCGTTTGTTTTTGAATCTATTACTTTACCTGAAATCCTTGCATTGATTGTTGGCTTATCTTGTGCCGATGACAACAAGGGTAAAATTATTGTCAATAAGAGCAAAGTTGATTTGAAAAATTGTTTCATTGAATGATAGATTTTTGTTTTTAAATTTAAGAATTAAAAGGAATTAAATCTATATATTATATAGACTAATGTCTTTAAAAAAAAATCTCGGAACGGTTTTCCAAGACACTGCTTGAATTATATTGCATGCAAGTTAAGTATTTTAATCTATATAGTATATAAAAAAGATATACTATATAGAAAAAACATAGTAAAGTGCAAAAAAATATCAAAATTGTTTTAAGGTATCTATTTATTACTAAAATTTAGATAAGTATTTCAAGCAATTTCAACAGTAAAATATAATTCTATCTTCAAATTCAAAGGCAATAAATGATACCACCTACACCTGTTCCTGTATTGGTGGTATGAATGATTTTTTTCGTATTCATAATAGGTTTACCATTTAGCTGAGTTGAACCTTAGGACTTCTTTAATTAGTCCTAAGGTTCGTTTTTTATTTTTTATTACTGAATTGAATTTTATATCGTTCAGCTGCGTGCTGTACATCAATCAATGGATAAATATTGTATTTGGCTGCGTCTTCATCAAAAAGAGCTTTTAATTCTTTTAGTTTCTCAGGGTACTTCTTAGCCAAATTTACTCGTTCATTGAAATCTTCTTTCAGATTATACAATTCCCATTCTTCCTTATCAGGATTGTTTTCAATGACAGGGAGTTTTTCACCACTAAAACCAAATGTCTCTAAAGTATTTGGGTGGTGTGCTGCTCCTGCTTTCCAACCATCTTTATAAATTGCTCTATTGCCAAAAATGGTAAAGTATTGCTGTGTATGTTGCTCTGGAGCTTTGGCATCGCCAAAAGAATACACCAAACTTTTTCCATGAATGGGGTCTTGTTTGATACCTTTAATTACTTCGGGTTGTTTTACGCCTGTAATTTCTTCGATGGTCGGCAAAAGGTCAGTGACATGTCCGAATTGTGTACGAATTTCTCCTTTTTCTTTAATGCCATTTGGATAATGCACAATCAAAGGGTTATGTGTTGCTCCTTCTGCATTGGCATCACTTTTCCAGAATTTGAAAGGAGTATTGGTAGCCTGAGCCCAACCTAATGGATAATTGGCAATTTGGAGTACATTGGCTGTTCCAATTTTATCGTACTCGCTCAAAATATATTTTTTATATTCTTCACGAGTGATTCCTTCTGCTCCAAAGCGTAAATTTTTATTGGTTACGCCATACTCTGTTCCTTCTTTACTACCGCCATTGTCACCAATAATCAGGAAAATAGCAGTATTATCAAGCTGTTTTGTTTCTTTTAAATGATTCACCAAACGACCAACTTCATAATCGGTGTATTCCAAAAATCCTGCATATACTTCCATGAAACGAGCGTACAAATGTTGCTCTTCGGCAGGTAAATCTTTCCAAGCTTTGATAAAATCATTCCTTTCTGGCAAAACTGCGTTGGCAGGAATTACCCCCAATTTCTTTTGGTTAGCAAATACTTTTTCTCTGAAAGCATCCCATCCTTCATCAAATTTTCCTTTGTACTTATCACTCCATTCTTTTGCAACTTGGTGCGGTGCGTGGGTAGCTCCCGGAGCAAAGTATAAAAAGAATGGTTTGTCAGGAGCGATACTTTTTTGTTTGTTGATATAACTAATGGCTTTATCGGTCAATTGTGCCGTTAGATGTCTGCCGTCTGGTTTAATGTGTTGATTATCTTCTACCAAATCAGGTTTGTACTGGTCGGTAGCTCCGCCCAAGAAACCAAAATTGTGGTCGAATCCTTTACCAGAAGGCCAACGGTCGAATGGCCCTAAGTCAGTAGCTTCTTCATCTGGCGTTAAATGCCATTTACCCAATTGATAAGTACTATAACCATTTTCACGTAAAATTTCAGCAATAGTTCCTTTGTTTGGTTGAATATGACCATTATAACCCGGATAATCTGCTGAAAGATAGAAATGAGGAAAAAGCCCCATGCCCACAGAATGATGGTTTCGACCAGTCAACAAGGCTGAACGAGTAGGCGAACAAATACCTGCTGTATGAAAATTGGTATATCGTAAGCCATTGTTTGCCAAAGCCTCGAAGTTTGGCGTGTTGATTATGCCACCAAAAGCACTTGATGCTCCAAAACCAACATCATCTAATAAAATCACCACAACATTGGGTGAACCAGCTTTGGCTTTTTTAAGATAATCAATTTTATATGGGGTTGAAGTAATGTGCGATTTTGTGATTTTACCTTTCCATTCTTGTTCAGCCTGTGCCAAAACATTAGTACTTGCACTTAATAATACAGTTCCTGCAAGTAAAGGTAGGTAGGGAATTCGTTTGTTCTTTTGCTTCATTTTTTGAGTTGATTTCAATTATCTAATTGTTTTCGATTGACTATTGAGCGAATATTTTTGTGCTTTTAGCCAATTATTTTGTTGTTTTTTCTTGAATAAATCTGGATTACCAAGAGCAGTGATTAATACAATCACTACAATCGGAAATAATCCTATAAATCTTGTTGAAAATGAAGTGATACGTGTTTTCATAGTTATAATATTTAATCTATGGGATAAGTATAATATAAAACATTTGTAAAAACAAATTTTGTCTATCGGTATTCCGTTCAATCAATAAAAAAGCAAACGAAATACCGATATTGTGCTATTCTACTTTTGCAATTCCGCTGTTATAAAGGCTTTTAAAGCATCGGTAATTTCTACTAACAAAGCAGGCGAAGTAGTATTTTCATCATCTGTTTTTACATGATGCAAACGATGTCCATACGCCAAACTGACCAAGTTTTTATAGCCCTTGGCTTGATACAAACTTCCTTCTCCGCCCGGTTTTACAATGCCTTTGTTCGCTGTTGTTCCTTTGCCTTTTCTGGCTTTGATGTTGGCGAAAGACTTTTCAAAGGCATCGGCTACCGATTCATCGTAATAAATGGTACGATTGCCATCTACTTCGTCGGTTAATATCAATTGACCATTTTCTTTTTTCCAAGCTTTGGCGGCAATCGCTGCACCGAGGTGAATCCACAAACGGGTATCTTCTGGCTTGGGAGCAGCTTTTTCGGCAAAAACGTTCGCTCCGTGGTTGTCCAGTTCATGTCCAGAATTTCCTGTAAAAACAAAAGTATAATCTGCAAATTGCGAAGGATTTTTACTTACCCATTCCGCCAAAGCCAACCAAGTAGCCAAGCCCGGCCCACGCTCGCCACCACAAGTAAACCAACCGCTAATGGGCGTTGAAATCACTACATACTTTTTACCATTGCCGATGCGTCCGACAATATCTCTGGCTTCGATGGCTTGACTTTTCCCTTGAATATTTACCGCTATTTCTGAACCAGAAGTAATAGCTGATTGAAATAGGACTGTATCTTTTGATGCTACCTGCCATACTGGAATAGCCCAAGCTTGCGTACTTTCTCTGGTATTGTGGGCTACAATTTCGCCCGTATTGCTTGGCGTAATGGCTAAAATCCCTTTTGCACCCGCTTGAATAAATTTATCTAAATGCTTTTCTATGGCTTCGTTCAATGCTCCGCCTGCTTGTGGGAGTGTCGTTAAAACGAGTTTGCCTTTTACCTCACTGAGGTCTTTTGCTTTGTCGCCATTGACTAAAACTCCATTTTGTGATAGGTTTATTTTTGGACTGACAGGCCAAAGTGGTAACACATCCAATTGCTTTGAACCGATGCTAATATTTCCTTTTTCAAAAAAGAATTGCGTAAGCGGAAACGTAACAAATTCGGTTTTGAAACCCCATTTGTCTAAATCGTTTTTTAGCCATTGCGATGTGGCAAAATCTGTTTTTGTACCTGTGCGATGTTCGCCCAAAGCCACAAATTTTTTGACCGTAGCAAATAAGGCTTCGCCGTCGGTATTCTGAGCAAAAGATATTTGTAAACTGCTCAAAAAGAGTAAGGTACTGAATAGTTTTTTCATAACGTATTGAGTGAATGAGTTGTGAATTGTGAGTTAGTGAATGGGTTGTAGCCTACATTATTTCATAAAACCCATTCACAATTCACTCAGTTACCCATTCGCAATTACTTTCTTTATCGGTGGTTTTTTCCAGTTGCCAGTTTTGAGGTATTCGTCGCTTGCCCAGTAAATTCTTACAGATAAATTAAATGCTTCTTTGGGGGCAGGAAGCCAGTTGTTTTCTTTGTCTTTGCTTGGGGCTTCGTGCTGAATGTAAATATCTAATGAACCATCGGCATTGTATTGGAGGTTGCTTCTATCGCCAATGGCGTAGCGACGAATGGCATTTTCTGCCAAATATCCAGCTTTATCGTACAAGGTAATCGACCAAAAGGCTCGTGCTGGCGGTGTTTTATGTGGCTCGAAATGAATGACATACTTGTTATCTCCGTGCAATGCTTGCCCTTGTTCATCTTGTTGATAGCCTAAATAAACGGCATCTTCTGGCCCTAAAGCTCCCAAACCGAAATAGGCAACGGCGGCTCTTTTCTGGTAATTTGTACCATAATGCCCAATCGTAACGTCTGGTTTACGGTCGTTGTCGTTGGTAAGAATCGTTCTTGCTTTGTCCAAGGCTGCAATGATTTCGGTAGGTAGCTTTTGTAAAGCGGTTTGCGTAGCTGTATCGAAAGTACTCAAACTGAATTTTTCGCCTGCTTTAATACCTATTTTAGCAAATTTCTCTAAAGCTGGTTTATCAGCTTCAAAAGCAGGATTTTTTACTAAAAGCTCATTCAAATACGTAAAATATTCCTCAATGCTTAATTTTTTGAGGGCTTCTACTACGTTTCTTTTCGTTTTTAAAACTTGTGCCGCTTCAGTCGATTCAACCGAATAGGTGACAGAAACAGCAGTAGAAGCAAGGGGTTCTTTTTTCCCTAACTGACTCAAAGGTGTCAATTTCAAACCGTCTTGCAGTTTGCTGACAAAGTTTTTGCCGTCTTCGGGGCTATTCACTTGGATACGTCCGATAATCCAAACCAAGTCGGTTGGGGCTTTTACTTCTTCAATGCCTTTGGGTAATTTTCCTTGCCATTTTGGCCCCGTAATTACGTAGCGTTGGGCTTTTGTACCCGTGGTTCTTTTACCGAAAGAAGCAAAAATGTTTGTCCAAGCATCTTCCAAAGGAAAAACAGCGTAGCGGTCTTGGGTATCTGGAATATCCAAAACGATAGGTTCTGCTCCTAAATCCAAAAATGCCGATGAGTAAAAAGTATCGTTATTGGGACGAACCACCGCCTTGAATGTATGGTCAGGAAAAGCCTTGCTATGGTTAAATTGGTTGGATGTTCTTGTGCCGAATGTTCCTACAAGTCGGGTTAAATCGGTAAGAACCAAGGGCAAACCAAAAATATAAGCCTCTTTTGCTGTGGCAATTACCGAATCGTCGTTGCTGTGCAAACCTTGGGCTTTCAACAAAGAAACCGCCGAGAGGACAAGAGAGCTGGAGATGAATGTTCTTCTATTGATAATGTTCATATTGAATTGTTACTTGTTATTTTATAAATCAACTTGATAAACACGTTTATCAAACGATTAGTAATGTACGAAGCATTGTTTTACTTCATGCGAGTCTTCAAACGATTCTCACGAGCATTGTTTTACTTCATGCGAGTCTTCAAAAGATACTCATGAGCATTGTTTTGATTCATACGAGTCTTCAAATGATGCTTCGGAGTATTCTTTTCATTCATGCGAGTCTTTAAACGATACTCACGAACATTGTTTTACTTCATGCGAGTCTTCAAATGATGCTTCGGAGTATTCTTTTCATTCATGCGAGCATTAAAAAGATACTCCGAAGCATATTTTGATTCAATTGCCTAAAATCGTAAACTCAAGTAATCGTACAAATTTAATTTGTGATTAAAAATCATAAGTTTCTGAAAAATCAAATCACTAATTCACTCAATCACAATTCACTAACTAATTACTTCCAAAGCGTATTTTGCTCCAACTTAGGATTATTGTCGATTTCTGATTGTGGAATCGGATACAAACGGTGCTTGTCGGTAGCGTTTGTTTTTCCTACTTTTTGGAGGTTAGCCACAAATGTACTTTTGCCCGTAGCATCTTTCTGACGAATCAAATCGAACCAACGTTGGTATTCAAATACCAACTCTAAACGACGGTCAAGGTACAAGGCTTCACGGAATTGGTCTTTGGTTAAGCCGGGCTGTAAATCTGGTAATCCTGCTCTACGACGAACACGGTTAAGCGATTTATAAGCCTTGTCGGTTGGACCATTCAATTCGTTTTCAGCTTCGGCATGAATCAACAATACTTCGGCATAGCGAATAATCGCCACATTAGCAGCCGACTCGTTTGTAACAGAAGTAGAGTTCGGGTCCCAAGTTTTGTTGAAAAATGGCGTTGAATCGTTTGGTACGGCTGTATTCACGATTGGTAAACCGTACTTTCTACCATTTGTCGGGCTTGTAAAGCTGGTAACAAAAGTTACTCTTTTTCGCTTGTCAGCAGGTGTATAAAGTTTAAATACACTGAAAAATTTGTCATTTCCAACGGTATAAAAACGTACCATATCGGCATAACCACCCGATAACCCCGGAATACCAGTCAAGATAGAACGAGGGTTTTGGTTATTGCCTTGTAACTGAGCATTCGATTTGAACTGAGCAGAAAAAATATGCTCTTTACCGTTTTTAGTGGCAGGTAAGAACGCATCTGCAAAGTTATCAAACAAGTCATAGCCATAAGTACCCGTTCCGCCATCGGCAGGTGAAAGTACTTCTTCTGCTTTTTTTACGGCATCAGCATAATTTTGGGTAAGATTCAGTGGCTGTGAGGCTTTCGTCAAATACACTTTAGCCAACAACGCTTTGGCTGCTCCTGCCGTAGCACGACCTACATCTGGCGACGAATAGGAGTTAGGTAATGCCGAAGCTGCTTCGGTAAGATCTTTCTCAATTTGAGCATAGACTTCCGTTGAAGGCGATTTGGTAATAGCGTAGTCGCTGGCAGTGACATATTTTTGGTAGCTTGTAATCAAAGGAACATCGCCCCACAAACGAACTACGTTGAAATAATACAAAGCACGCAAGAATTTGGCTTCGGCAATCAAACGAGCTTTTAAAGTGGCATCGAAGTTAATAGTTGGTATTTTTTCGATAGCTACATTGGCTTTTTTGATAGCGGCATAATGCTGTTGCCAAAGCTCATATACACGTAGGTTTGATGACGAGTGAGCCAATACCGCCAATGAACGTACATCGGGGTTGGTTGCTCCTGGTCCTGGGTCTTCGTCATCGCCCGCAAAGTTCATACCCGTGTTAAAGAGCGTATTGTAAGGCGTTTGGATAGATGGTCCACCAGCGTTTAGTAAAAAATAAACAGCATTTACGGCATTAATTGCATCTGTTTGTGTCTTATAATACTGGTCTTCCGAGATAATCGAAGCTGGATTTTCCTTTAAAAACGATTCGCAAGAACTGGCTGTTAGCCCGATACTTGCAAGGGCGATATATTTGAGTACTTTCATGGAATGCTAAATTTAAAATGAGCTTTGAGCCGTTAGCTTTGAGTTATGAGCTTTTTTATTTATTCTTAGAACAATTTCAGCCAAAGCTAAAATCTCATAGCTCATGGCTCATAGCTATGACTAAAATGATACAGATAAACCTACTTGATATGATTTGTTGTTTGGATAAACGCCTTGGTCAACTCCTTTGTTGATAAGCGACTGACCGTTTAAGCTTACTTCTGGGTCAAAGCCTGTATATTTGGTCCAAGTGGCAGCGTTTTGTGCCGAAACATATACTCTTAGGTTTTTCAAATGAGCATTTTTCAAGAATTTAGATGGAAAATTATACCCGAATGAAATGTTCTTCAAACGATAATAAGTGGCATCTTCGATGAATCTATCCGAAATGGTTACGGCTGGGTCTTGGTATGCCGCTTTTACGTCAGTGTTGGTATTGGTTGTTGTCCAACGGTTCAACAAATCACGTGTGGCGTTGGTATAACCTGTACCTAATTCTAAGTTGGCACGGTTGGCATTGTAAATTTTACCGCCTACGTTTGCTTGGAAAAAGATAGACAAATCAAAACCTTTGTAGCTGAAAGTGTTGGTTAAACCTGCTGTAAAGTCTGGTTGGTTTGAAATCACCACACGGTCATAAGCTTGGCTGATTACACCGTCAGGAACGCCGTTTGGTCCACTGATGTCTTTATATTTTTGTCCACCAGCACTTTTGTTAGCTTGTGGTGTTAATGGAGTATCGCCACTTTGAATAACGCCATCGGTTTGATACACAATAAACGAGCCTACTGGATAGCCCACTTTGGCAATAGAAGGCGAAGAAATAGAAGGAATAATTTGCGTTACACCATCGCCCAAGCTTAGGATTTCATTGGTATTTTTTGAGTAAACCAAAGTTGTGTTCCATTTCAAGTCTTTATTGTCGATGGTATGAGAGTTGATGTAAAGTTCATACCCTTTGTTCGATACCGCACCGATATTTTGGTAAATCGTTGAAGCTTGACCGTTATAAAAATCAGACAAACCTGATGTACCCGGTACAGTACGAGTCAACAACAAATCGGTGGTTTTTTTGTAATAATAATCAGCAACTAAAGTAATACGGTTGTTGAATAAACCCACGTCGATACCAGTATCCACTTGGAAGGTTTTTTCCCAGCCTAAGTTCGGATTCGGAACGGTGTTTGGAGCATAGCCTGAAACCGTCGTGTTTGAGAAGTTGTAACGGAAGTAAGCCAATTGCGATAACGATTGATAAGCTGGAATACTTTGGTTTCCTGTCGAACCTGCACTCAAACGTAGTTTTAAATTGGTTACTTTATTTGATTGTTGCCAGAATTTTTCATTACTGATGTTCCAACCAAATGCTGCCGAAGGGAAATAACCCCATTTGTTACCATCACCAAATTTCGATGAACCATCAGCACGCAAGGTAAACGTAAATAAGTAGCGGTCGTCATAAGCATAGTTTACACGACCCAAGTACGATGCCAAAGCCCAGTCGTTGGCATAAGAGCGAGGTGTACGGTTGGTGATACCAGTTCCTAAGTTATTGTATGAAAACGCATCCGTTGCAAAACCTGCTGCCTCAGCAACTGTTCCTTCGGTATTTGATTGCTGTGCCGTAAAACCTAAAATAGCATTTAATTTACCTTTTTGTCCCAATTGTTTCTCATACGCTAACGTATTTTCATTCAACCAGTTAGTTGTGAAAACAGAACCTACGGTAGCCAAACCACTTAGGGATTGTCCTTCTGCTGTGGTACTTGGTAAGTAGCGGTTTTGTTTGTTGTCAACAAGGTCGATACCGAATAAAACTTTCAATTTCAAGCCTTCAATCAATGTCAATTCTCCTGCTACGTTTCCTAAAATACGGCTCGTTTTGGTTTCGTTCAACTGATTGTACAAAGAGTTGATAGGGTTTTGCAAGGCAGATTCAAACGGACTCAATACTACAAAAGAACCGTCAGTTCTATACACTGGCAAGGATGGAGGCGTAAGTAATAAGTTGCCCACAATCGCCGCAGGTGCTACATTCGATTTGGTATAACTTGTAACTAAACTTGAAGTAATTTTGAAGTTTTTGCTGTAATCGTGGTCTAAAGCAAAACGACCTGAGTAACGCACAAAGTCGGTATTTTGTAAAACCCCATCTTGTTTGAGGTAGTTACCCGAAACTGATAAACGAGTTTTGTCGCTACCAGACAAAATCGAAAGACTATGGCTTTGAATACCAGCTTTGCGGAAAGCTGCAGCTTGCCAGTCTGTACCAACGCCCGAAGTATCTAAAGTATAGCCAGAAACGCTTGGTAAAGAAGTAGTTTTTCCTGAATTTTTAGCCGCATCTTTACGCAAAGCCCACCATTCTCCTGCATTCAATAAAGGAATAGTACGAATCACTTCTTGCACACCGTAGTAGGCATCATAATTGATAACCGACTTACCTTTTGTACCATTTTTTGTCGTAATGATTACAACACCATTTGCTCCACGAGAACCATAAATGGCTGTTGCCGAAGCATCTTTTAATACATCAATTGATTCAATATCAGCCGTGTTTAAAGTCGATAAAGGGTTGATTTTAGAACCATCAGTTACACCTGCATCGTTCAACGAGTAGTCGTTGTTGATAGGGAAACCGTCGATTACATACAATGGGTCAGAGCCAGCCGTGATAGAGTTATTACCACGAATTTGTACACTTACACCACCACCGGGTTGTCCAGAAGTTTGTGTAACAATTGCCCCAGCAATAGAGCCTTGCAATAAGCGTTCAACCGAAACTACTGGTTGTGATTTGATTTCTAAAGGCACAGAGGCAATCGAACCTGTAATGTCGCTTCTTTTTTGAGTACCGTAGCCTACAACAATGACTTCATCCAAACGCTGACCTTTCGATTCAAGTAAGGAAATGGTTAGATTTTCAAATTCTACCACTTCAATTTCTTTCTTTTTATAGCCAACAAAAGTAGTGACAATTGTGAAGGGAGGTTTTGTACTTGTTTTTAATACAAACTTTCCGTTTGCATCTGTTGTAACACCTACTGACGTTCCTTTTATAGCAATGGCAGCACCAATAATGGGTTCTTTCGTCCTTGAATCTATCACTTTACCTGATATTTGTTGAGCTTTTGCCCCAACGGCTGTTAGGACTATGGACAACAAAAAGAATAATTTAAGTAATTTGTTTTTCATGTTTACTCTATGGATTATATATACTAAATATTAAATACTTGTAAAGACAGCGTTAAGCCTCAAGCTTTCGCTATCAGTTGAACAATAAAAAGAGGGTTCTATATTGAAATATTGATACTGGAGTAATGACAAAAAAGAATGTTAGCTAAAGAGCGTTGGATTTGAACAATCATCTAAGAAATAGAGCTAATCTTAGATGATTGTCAGAAGAAAATACTACAATGCTTGTGCTAAAGCAGTATCTAAAACACCTTTTAATTCCACAATTCCACTTTTTTTCAAACTGATATTACCTTGTTTGTACAAGATTATATAAGGAAACGAAGTTACTGTTTTGAGGGAAGCTATTAACTGTGGGCTATCTTCCAATTCGATTTCCACAATTTTCAAGGCTTCGCCATGTTCTTTTTTCAAAGACTCTAAAATTGGTTTTACTTTCTTGCATGAACCGCAATATTTTGAACCAATGTCCACTAAAACTACTTTGTTTGAAGCCAGAATCTTGTTGTATTCTGCCAAAGTAAGTCCTTTTTTGGCGGTTGTGAAGACAGGTTTTCCGCTTCCTACCCAAGCTCCAATGCCACCGTCCAACACATATACTTCTTTGAAACCTTTAGTGCCTAAATCTTTTGCTAAAGCTACACTTCTGCCATTGGCAATTGAGTACACAAAAACAGGTTGATTTGGATTTAATTTCTCTACAAACTGACTGTAAGTAGCGTCTTGTAAATTCACGTTTACAGCTCCATTTACATGATTGAGTGCAAATTCTTCTGCACTTCGTGCGTCGATGATTTGGGCTTTTTGTTGTTGCTCAATTTTTGAAGCAAACAAATCTGCCGAAATCCAATTCTTTTTATCATTTTCATTCGTCTGAGCGAATATGCTGGTACTTAGCATCAAGCTAAGTACGATTAATTGTAATTTTCTAAGCATGGTTAGTTTTATTTTTTTGCCTGAGTTTATGCGTACTTCAATGCCAATTCTGGTTCTGGTTCTTCGTCTGCTACTTCTGGGCCATTGGCTGAAAGTTCGCTTCCTTCTTTTTTAGATTTAAAAATTGGCCATAATAATTGTGCGTACCATTCTTCTCCTTTATAATTTTTCACACCGTAGCCTGATGGATATTGTCTGGTAATCAAGGCAGTACCGAAAATTATATCCCACAAAAAGAACATATTGCCGAAGTTTCCTTTGTAATAACCTACTCCATCGTCTGTTGAGTCTGCATGGTGTGCATGGTGTGTTGCTGGGGTAGAAATAGTACGTTCTAAAACCCATGCAATTGGATGTAAGAATTTGTTTGTATAAAATGGCTTATCCCAAGGAATACTCGAATGTGCCGCTAAAGTAATCAGCGATTTTAAACCTTTTACAAATAAGGCTGGATAACCTAAACCCAAATAAACCAATGTAGTGGTTAGGTAAATCTGAGAGAAGAAAATGGTATAAATAATGTTTTGTCTTGATGCCATCGCCATTCCCATGTACGGAGCTGAGTGGTGAGTACGGTGAAAACGCCACATAAAAGGTACTTGGTGGTGAAGGCGGTGATACCAATATTGTGTTAAATCATCATAAATCGCAATGATCAATGCACCGAATGCAAAGGGAATCCAAGCGAATTCATTTTTGGCATTTGGTAGAATGATTGGCAACACTTTCAACCCAAAGTAAGCTACTGTTGGACCAATTACTAATTTGGGCAAAGTATAACAAGCAATGTCTAATAGTTTTTCATTAGTATTCCATCTTTTTCCATAAAGACCTAATGAAAACTCGGCAATGCCTAATACAATTGTGATGGCTACAAAGCCCCAACCATTAAGGTTATTGAATACTGCTTCTAAAAAATGTACCATTTTGTGTTATTTTAAAAGGTAAAATGCGATTTATCTTATTAGCTTTCTTTCGTCAGCTATGAACTTGAGTGACTATAAAAAACAATCTTTTACTACTTTAAGTATATAGTTTTAATAGATTAAAAAGGTGTGAACCATTTATTTTTACAAGAAATAAGGAAAATACCTAAGGTTATGAATGAAAGTATTTTATATCAATGTTTCCATCCATAGCACTTATTTATTTCTTTAAATTTTCAATGGTTTTGGTGGTTTTCAGCCACGGTTTTTCACCTTTATAATGAAACCAACCCAGTAATAAAACAACAGGAAGGGCATAAATAAAGATACTAATACTTGCGTCTCGAAGGATTCTTCGAGTAAGCGTTTTGTCAATTGCCATGATTTTAAGCGAATGTTTTTGGGAGAGATAAAGATTTATTTTAGAATGTATTCCAGTAATAAAATACCGCCTCGAAGTACTGTAAGAGGAATAGTGAATACAAGTATGCTGATAAAAATCTTTTTACCAAGAATACCAAAGTCTTTGAATGTCATTTTGTATATGTTTTGATATAATACTATTTAGGTTTTGGGTACTCACTATCCGCTGTGGTTAGTACTTTACGAAAGCTTGTAAATGTAGATTTTGGAAAAGAGTAAATCATTTTTCTCAGATTCCGAAATCCCAATCACATCAGTATTTAAACCTTCGTAGCAGCTAACCTTGCTTGGATAGTGAGCCAGATGGAAAAGGGTTATTTGTTTACTTTGTAAGTACTGTTTGAATCCAAATAGGCACTTTTATTATCGTTGTCAGCACCTAATCCAATGAAACCAAATTCTTTTACAAAAGCTTGTCCTTCGTGTTGAGTCCAATTCACAAAGCGTTTCAATTCTGTATTTTCAGTACTTTTATTCGTGATAAAATACACGTTTTCTGTTGGAATCGCCTGAGTATTTGGATTTTTCTCAATATATGAAATCAACCGGTCGAGATTGCTATAAATTTGTTCTTCTTTGTCTAATTTCCCGTTGCTGTTAAGGTCAATAGGGAAGATGGCAAAGTCCTTCAAAGGCTCACGAGTTTGTAAATTGTACAAGTAACCTAAGTTGTTATACGTAATGCCATTTGGGTCTTTTTTGATGGCTTCTAATAAATTCTTGTCATCGCCAGTGATTCCCTTTCCTACAATATTTTCAGCATCGTCGCCAAGGTATTTAGCAAATGAAATTGAAGAACAAACTTTGCTGGCACGAGTATAAACTTGATATTTTGGTGCGTCTTTGTCTTGTTCTAAAGCATCTTCAGGGTCTTCCAAAAAGTACTTTTTCAATTCTTCTTTTTTAACGCCTTTTTTCAAAGCTTTTTCAGCCAATGGCGTACTCGGATTACCAACTGGCAAAAGAGCAAATCGGCTTACGGGAGTAATAATTTTTTCATCTCCAAAAGCAGAAGGCTCAGCACGGTAGGCAATAATCTGAATGGTAACAGGGTCGCCTGTTTTGCTGGCTAATTGTACATCCGCTTTTGGATATGTTTTTTTATACTCAGTAATCCATTTTTCAATAAGTGGGTAAGTAAAGCGTGTTCCGCCGATATTTACTTTAGCGTTTTCTTGTGCTTGGGTCGCAAAAGTACCCAATAAGAGGATGAGGCCTGTTAATTGTGCTTTCATTTTTGGTCGTCTTTTTACGGTAAACTAAAATTAAAATAGTAGTTCAACTGATTAAACATACAAGTACTCAGAGCCATGAAATCAAAGCTATTGAAATCTTGTAAGGATTAAAAAAATAGTAATATTTGTGAATTTTGGCTATCGACAACAACAGCAAAGAAGGGAAGCAAGAGATTGAACCACCTTGTTTGACAAGTTGTTACCATTATTTTTTGAGCAATTCATATAGTTTTTGCTAAATTATGTATGGAAAATTTCATCATCATAACCTGTTGGTGGCTAACAAGTAGGATGATTATTATCAATTATAAGTCTATAATTTCGATAGACAAAGATGGTTATTTAATTTTAAAATACCAAATGTTTTCAGCAAATTATTCAATGATTTTTTTACAATTTGCTGAAAATCAATCTTGTAGTAAATAAATTGTTGGAAAAACACAATTTCGTCTGCAATCAGTAATAATGAATACCTTAGTTTTTATCTTTCACACATCTAAAACCTAAATTATTACTGGCACTACTGGTTTCTCCTTTTCCTCTACTTCCAGCTACATATCGCACACAGTATTGGTCGCTACACAAAAATGAACCGCCT
This sequence comes from Arcicella rigui, assembly GCF_034929435.1. Taxonomy (NCBI): domain Bacteria; kingdom Pseudomonadati; phylum Bacteroidota; class Cytophagia; order Cytophagales; family Flectobacillaceae; genus Arcicella; species Arcicella rigui. The sequence continues at coordinate 249,188 of NZ_JAYFUM010000006.1, read as the reverse complement.
CTTTGTACGTGTTTTACCACATTGGGTTCTTCGGGGTCATAACTTGTACTTGGGCCTTTGGGGTTGAGTTTCGGACTATTTCTGTAATAATCTGGGCGATACAAATCGCTACACCATTCCCAAACATTTCCGTCCATATCGTATAATTGATAAGGGTTTTTCGGGAAAGTTTTTACTGGCGATACCTCTTTGTATCCGTCTTCTACGGTATTACCAGCAGGGAAATTTCCCTGAAAAATATTAGCAATCCATTTGTTATTGGGTTTCAGAACATTCCCCCAATAATATCTGCTGTTGGCTCTGCCACCTCTTGCGGCAAATTCCCATTCGGCTTCTGTGGGTAAACGTTTGCCTGCCCACTTGGCATAAGCGACGGCATCTTCATAACAAACTTGTACGACAGGTTCGTTCTCGTGTCCTTTGATAGTACTTTTCGGCCCTTTGGGATGTTTCCAATTAGCACCTGCTACGTATTTCCACCATTGTAAATGGTTATCCAAACCTACATTTTCAGTCGGTGGGGTAAAAACCGCTGAACCCGGTACTAAATTTTCGATAGGTACGCCCGGATAATCTACTGGATTGAGCGGACGCTCGGCTACGGTTTTGTAACCTGTTGCTTTTACAAATTTCTCGAATTCGGCATTGGTTACTTCGTGTTCATCCATCAAAAATGCCTTTACCGTTACGGTATGTTTGGGTTGGGCATCTGGATATTCGTCTGTTCCCATCACAAAAGTGCCTCCCGGTATTTCTACCATGTGTTGAAGGTCAGCTACTTTAGTTGAAGCCGTAGTTGTTTTATCGTTGGCGAATTTATTTCTTACAAAAGTCGGACTCTTTACTTTACAAACGGTAACTTTCTCGCCAACGCTTGGGTTTTGTTGAACCGCTTGGGCATTTCCATTTGAAATCATCCAAACGAATCCACCGATTCCTAAAATGCTATAAATTACTTTTTTCATATTGTAATAGCTTTGAGCAATGAGCTTTGAGATTTAATTATGAATTTTGAATTAAAACTATAATTCAAAAAATCATTCATTTTTAAGATTCTACATCTGAGTTTTTCGGTAAAAATACGTTTAAATTTTACTTCAAAGCTCCTTGCTATTTTTATTTACTTTTTCTTACTGGCAAAAGTGGTGTGGCTGGCTTGATATTGTCATAATCAACTACGCCATTTTGGGCTGCCCATTTGAAATAGTCGTTTGAAAGAGCATCTACGACCAAAGGAAATATCGATGCTACATTTTGGGTTTCGCTTCTATCTTTCTCAATATCAAATAATTGCCATTGATAAGAGGGATAAATTGAAACCAATTTCCACTTACCTTTTCTTACAGCTCTGTTGCCAGCTCTTTCCCAGAAAATCCCTTCTTCTCTTTGTAATTCTTTGTTTTCAAAGAGTAAATTGGTTAAACTTTTTCCGGGTAATGGGTTGGTTTTTACGCCATTGAATGTTTCTGGATACTTTGCTTCTGCCAATTCGTAAAAAGTAGGAGCTAAGTCAATTAAGTGAGCCGTTCCTTTATTGATACTTCCCGCTTTGATTTTTTTAGGAAACCAAGCAATAAATGGCGAGCTAATGCCACCTTCAAAAGCAAAAGATTTGAATGAACGAAAAGGTGAATTGGATAAGAATGACCAGTTTTTGCCTTGCGATTCAAAAGAGCCAGAAGTACCTACTGGACCAGAATTTTTCCCAACTTTATCGCCCCAATGTGCTACGTCTTCGGCGGGAGCTCCGTTGTCCGAAATAAAAACAATCAGCGTGTTTTCGTCTTGTTTTAGTTCCTTCAAAGTAGCTAATAACTTACCAATTCCTTGGTCAACTCTGTCCAACATGGCGGCATATACTTCCATTTTGGCTTTCCAAAGTTGTTTTTCGTCATAAGTCAAATTATCCCAATCTGGAATCTCAGCATCTTTTTCGGCAATACTTTGTTTTTCGTCCAAAAGTCCCAAAGCCTTTAATTTTTCTAAACGCTTTTTTCTGAGAGCGTCCCAACCTGCATCGTATTTTCCTTTGTACTTAGCAATATCTTCGGGCAAAGCTTGTAAAGGCCAATGCGGAGCAGTATAAGCTAAGTACAAAAAGAATGGTTTTTCACTTTTGTTTTGTTCGCTAATAAATTTGATAGCATGATTGGTTACTTCATCCGTGAAATAATAAGAGTTCGGTTTTGGGTGAATTTGTTGATTATTTTCAATCAATGCTACTGGATAGGGTTTTCCGAGTGGAATGTCTTCTGCATCAAAATAGTTAGCTCCGCCACCCAAAATTCCATAGAATTGGTCGAAACCTCTTTGGGTTGGCCACACAGATTTGTCTTTGCCCACGTGCCATTTCCCTGAAAGAAAAGTATTGTATCCTGCGGTTTTCAGTACTTCGCCAAAGGTTAAAGATTCTTTGTTTAAAAATCCTTGATAAGGCGGTAAGCCCAAATCAATATCGAAATAACCGACACCTGCTTTGTGCGGATATTGTCCCGTAATCAAAGAGGCACGAGTAGGAGCACAGATAGAATTATTATAAAATTCTTTCAGTCTGATTCCCTCAAAAGCTAATTTATCAATATTAGGCGTGTTGATTTCTGAACCATACGCACCGAGGTCTGAGTAACCCATGTCGTCCACCATTACTAAAATGATGTTGGGCTTTTGGGTTTGGGCAAAAGTATTGGGAATGGATAAACTTAGTCCAAGTAAAAGGCTTATCCAAGTAAATGATTTATTTTTCATAAGAATGATTATTCTAAATTATAGTCTTAAAAATTTGTAATTAAATGTGGAAATTTTGACACTTTAAATCCTTACAAATATTAATAGTTGTTCTCATGTTACAGTTCTTACTTTTCTTGTCTTGACACAAGAAAAGTAACCGAAGCGTCGGTCGCAAAAGAAAGTCAAGAAATTCCGAATCGCATCGGCGAACCGACTCGCTTCGCTCAAACAGCGGAATTTCAAAAATGCTTACGCTAACAAGATTCGTGAATTTTTCAAAAACAAGTAATAAAAAGCTAAAGGCTCAAAGCTCAGAGCTTAAAACTCCCTAAAATCTCGTACCGTTGCCAATTTGAACGGCTGGTTTGATTTTCTCGTAATTTTCTACATTATTTTTCTTTGCCCAAGCTTCATATTCGGCAATGAGTGCTTTTACGATTTCTGGATTTTTAGCAGATACATCTGTGGTTTCGCCTCTGTCGGCATCTAAATCGTAGAGTTCCCATCTTTTTTCTGGATAAGTAGAAACTAATTTCCATTGACCTTTTCTTACAGCTCTGTTGCCACCACGTTCCCAGAAAATGGGCTGTTCACGGTTTAATGCTGAACCTTCTAATAAAACATTTTTCAAACTTACACCTGCTAATGAATTGGTTTTTAGTCCATTATAATTTTCTGGATATTTTGCACCTGCAAAATCATAAAAAGTTGGAGCTAAGTCGATTAAATGTCCAGTTCCACGAGCGATACTTCCTGCTTTGATTTTTTTAGGAAACCAAGCAATGAATGGCGAGCTGATTCCACCTTCATGGAAATTATTTTTGTACGAACGGAATGGCGTATTCGACAACGAAGCCCAGCTTTGGTCTTGATACTCATACGAACCTGCTGAACCAATTGGTCCAGAATTTCTCGGACGTTTTCTGCCTAAAGGTGCATAACCGCCCTGAGCTCCATTGTCTGAAATAAATACGATTAAAGTATTTTCATCTTTTTTCAATTCCTTCAATTTGGCGACTACTCTACCAATATTTTGGTCAACTCTGTCGAGCATGGCAGCGTAAACTTCCATTTTTCTCTGCCATAATTGTTGTTCGTCATAAGTAAAAGCGTCCCAGTGCGGTACGTCTTCATCACGAGTAGCGATGGGATGTTTTGGGTCAACCAAGCCCAAAGCGATTTGTTTTTGGTGGCGAATCGTTCTTAGCGAATCCCAACCTAAAGCATATTTTCCTCGATACTTGGCAATGTCTTCGGGCAAAGCTTGCAAAGGCCAGTGCGGAGCGTTGTAGGCTAAGTACAAGAAAAACGGTTTCTGCGTTTTTTGTTGCTCGTCAATAAATGAAAGTGCTTTATCCGTAATGGTATTTGTCAAATACTCGCCTTCCTTTAAAGTAATTCTTTTGTTGTTTTCAACCAATTCAACAGGAACATCTTTAGGGTCTGCGTAAAAATTACTTGCTCCACCGATAAAACCGTAGAATTTATCAAAACCTCTTTGGTTTGGCCAATACAAACTATCGTTTCCCACGTGCCATTTTCCCGAAAGAAAAGTATTGTAACCTGCCGTTTTGAGTACTTCGCCAAAGGTCAAAGATTCTTTATTTAAAAAACCTTGATAAGCGGGCAAACCTAAATTTACATTGAAATAACCAACTCCTGCTTTGTGCGGATATTGACCTGTAATTAAAGAGGCACGAGTAGGAGCACAAATGGAATTATTGTAAAACTCTTTCAATCGGATGCCTTCAAAGGCTAATTTATCAATGTTTGGCGTACTGATTTCTGAACCATAAGCACCGATGTCTGAATAGCCCATGTCGTCCACCATGATTAAAATGATATTAGGCGGATTGTTACTTTTTTTCTTTTGTCCGAAGGAAGAAAAACCTACCGAAAAAAGACTTAATAAAAGGATTAATTTGATTTTCATGTAATATAATTCTATTTAAACTATGGATTAAATTCCATTAAATGATTTCAATTTTAAGAAAATCGTTTAAGGAAAATTTAAAAAAATAGACAGAGTTTTTGCCATCGTTTTTAGCAACAACAGCAAGCATGAAGCATTGAAAAATTGGAGAGTTCCACCATAAAAAATCCATTACGACATTTCTGAAAAATGCGTAGTTCAGCTAAGTTCATCATAAAAAAATACTAATTTTTATTTTACTTATGTTGGTGGCTAACAGAAGTAAAGGATTGAAATTATATAAGTCTATAATTTCGATAGGCAAAGATGGTTTATTGCTTTTGATTAAGCAAATTTTTTCTAATTTTTTCACCTAACTTCCACTTTCATAGCAGTAAAGTGAAGTATTTGATTGGATGAATATCACAATTCAAGTTGGTTAAGTACTGAGCCGATAGAATCTTTAAGACAATATTATTATATAGATTTAACGATTAATTACTAAATTAGAGGAATTCTTCAATTCAATATATATAAACTATGGACTTGCTCTCCAAGGGTAAACCTTCATTTAACATCAAAATTACGGTTATAAATGTATATTACATCCTTTGTAGTATTTTTGGCGTAAACCTCATTTTTTTGGGAGGTACGTGGCTGAGTAAAAGTGGGATTCTTGCAAATGCTTCATTTTCAACTCAATTTATAGTCGTTCAATTCAATCTTTTAGAAGAGAACGTCACCGCATCGTGGTACTCGTCGATGCTCTATTTTATTACGGGAATCATTGCTTTTTTTTGTTACTTAATAGATAGCCAAAAGGCTAAAAATTGGAGTGACAAAAGCTTGAATGCGTTTTGGCTTGTAGTGGCAAGTATTTTTTTTCTATTGTCTTTTGATGAAATGGGTACTTTCCATGAAGTAATCGGGGCTGCAAGTTTTATGAAAAAGTTAGGAGAAGGCGATAATACAGGTTGGTTTGTTTTTCATACTTCGAGTACTGTGGTTGGTGTCCTTTTAAGTATTTTTATTTTCTTAAAATTCAAACAATATCCTTTTCTTTTAGCCATCAACCTTTTGGCGGTATTGCTACTTTTAAGCAGTCCTTTACAAGAACAATTTGAATTGAACTTGTGGCGAAGTTCGCTAAACCAAGAAACTTGGAAAAGACCTTTGATACTCATCATTATTGAGAAAGGTACTGAAACTTTTGCGTCTTTCTTTTTTTTGTACACATTTGTCATGTACCTAAAAAAGAAAACCAAAATTATGTACATGGGAAAAGCGATGTTGAGTATGGATTTTACTTTTATCAAATATTTCCCCATATACTTAATTGCCTTACTGATAGCACTTGGTGTATTGATGTTGCTTACTTTTTACTTTCCTTGGAACGTATCAGGAAGAAGTTACTTTGGTTTGCCACAAAACTGGTTTCCTGCCATTGTAAGTATTTATTGTAGTTTTATAAGTCTCTATTTTGAAATTTCCTTTAAAAAGAAATTGGGTTTTCTTCGTAGCATTTACCTCGTATTGGCAGTGTTAAGTATCTTGTCGTCTGCATATTTTGGGTCAAATCTCTATTATTACAGAGCTACTCAATTAGATCAAATTCGTTTACTTATTTTAGGAGCAAACTTAGTTTTGGGTATTATCTTAATCATTGAATTCAACGGAAGTACTATCAAAAAATTCCTTTCTGCTTGGTTGATTATTTTTATAATTTCGCTTTTGTTTCCTCCCGGATTTTATACAACTTTCTTGGCATACATCGCTTATGCTTGTTTGTTGATTGCCCTGTACTTACATTTCCAACGACTTCTTTATTTAAGAGATAATTACGAATAACTATTGATTTTCTGAAATCAGCACAAGCATATTTTTATTAAAAGAACTTGTTTCAAGATTCAGTGCTGAGAAAAACTCAATATCTACTTGTTCAACCAAAACTAAAGCTTTTTGAAGCACGATAGCTCCCTTTTCGCTGAGGCTGATGGCTTTTGCACGAGTATCAGTTTCATGTTCTTTACGTGTAATTAGTCCTTTTTCTTGTAAAGTTCTCAGCACTTTCGAGACCATCATTCGGTCGGTTTTGCTATGATTGGCAATTTCAATTTGTGTAACTATACTTTGACTTTTAGAAAGCCAAGCCAAAGAAGCCAACAGCACAAACTGCGTATGCGTAAGGTCGATTGTATCTAATTGACGCTTGATTTTGCGTTGCCAAAGTGTCGTTACTTGCCAAAGTAAATAGCCAGAACTCTCTTCGGCTGTATCGAAATGGAAGTGTATAGAATCAGACATATTCTTTTGTGTGAAGCATTTTAGATGAAATAACTTGAAAATCATGCTCATTGATTTCAAAGAAACCAAAACGGAAGGGATAACCCCAACTTTTTTTGTTTTGAATAAAGTCCAAATCGTTGATTAATGGTAAAATTGAAAGGTCTTGATGTTCAAAAAAAGTAATGTTTCTTCTACTCGGACAAAAGTCTGGCGACATTTGAAATTGATATACTTCATCGTCCTTTACTTGACCGATAGCCGTAAATTCTTGGCATTTTTCTTCTTTACCCAAAACCAATTTTCCAGAATAATAAAGAATAAAATCTCCCTTTTTCATTCTTCTCAAAGGCGAAGCTTTTCCGTGACAAGCCTGTGCAAAACCTTCGGCAATGCCATTTTTAACATGGTCTTTCGAGGCAACAATTACCCAATATTTTGTTTTGTTCATGGTTTTGATATTTAGTTGTCACAAATATAGTAGTTATGACTACAATTGTGAAATATCATTAATTTTATTTTCAGTAAGATTTTTTTTAAGTGTCATTAATTTTCAAACAGAATTAAAAATGTTACAGATGTCGATAAACTAATGCCTTTGGTCGAATAAAGTCATGCTTTGTGGACTTTTATTTACTATTTTTAGATTGTGCTGATTTAACAAATAGATAATGTGTCAGAAATAATGTTATTTTTGTTAAAGTCATTTACCTCCATTTATTTTAACTTCAATCAACAAACCCCAATATGAATAGAAGGGATTTTATCCAATTGTCTGGTATGGGCTTGGGAGCTGTCATGGGTTCGTCCATTCCTGTCTTGGGAAATGTAGTCACCGCAGAACGCTTACTTGAACCTGCCGCAGATGTTGCTTTCAAAAAAAGAATGGCCGACATCGCCCTCAATGCCACAAAATCTCGTGGAGCTACTTATACAGATGTACGTATCGGTAGATATTTACAACAATTTTTATTTACTCGTGAAAACAAGGTTCAAAACATTGTCAATGCCGAATCTTATGGTGTAGGTATTCGTGTAATTGCCAATGGAACTTGGGGCTTTTCGGCTACGAGCGATGTTACGCCAGAGGGAATTGCCAAATGTGCAGAAACAGCAGTAGCCATTGCCAAAGCGAACGCCAAAATTCAGAAAGAGCCTGTAATTCTTGCTCCGCAAAAAGGCGTAGGCGAAGTTGCTTGGAAAACGCCTATCAAGAAAAATGCTTTTGAAGTACCTGTGCAAGAGAAAATAGATTTACTAATGAAAGTAAACAGCGAAGCAATGAAAAATGGTGCTGGCTTTGTTACTTCCAATCTATTTTTTGTGAATGAACAAAAGTATTTTGCTTCTTCGGATGGTTCATACATCGACCAAGATGTTCACCGTATTTGGCCAACTTTTACGGTCACAGCGGTTGATAAAGCGGCTGGAAAGTTTAAAACTCGTGATGCCATCAGTTCGCCAATGGGTATGGGCTATGAGTATTTGGATGGTTTGGCAAGTGAAAAAATTGCCGCTCCGAATGGTTTGATTGGTTACAGAAATTCTTATGACATGGTTGAAGATGCCATCATGGCGTCTAAGCAGGCTAAAGAAAAACTTACGGCAAAATCGGTATTGGCAGGAAAGTACGACTTGGTACTTGACCCCAACCACTTGGGCTTAACTATTCACGAATCGGTAGGTCACCCGACTGAACTCGACCGTGTTTTGGGTTATGAAGCCAATTATGCAGGTACAAGTTTTGCCACTTTGGATAAATGGAAAACCAAAGCTTTCAATTATGGAAGTAAAGAAGTAAACATTGTAGCCGACAAAACACAGCCTTATACTTTAGGAACGGTTGGTTATGACGACGAAGGCGTGCCTTGTAAAGAATGGGATTTAATCAAGGATGGAATTTTGGTGAATTACCAAGCCATTCGTGACCAAGTGAATATTTTAGGTGAAAATGCTTCACATGGCTGTTGTTATGCCGACAACTGGAATTCGGTTCAATTCCAAAGAATGCCAAACGTGTCTTTGCGTCCCGGAAAAGAAAAGCTAAGTGTTTTTGACATGATTAAAGGTGTTGAAAAAGGCATTTATATTATTGGGCGTGGTTCGTATTCGATTGACCAACAGCGTTATAATTTCCAATTCGGCGGTCAGTTGTTTTATGAAATCAAAAACGGACAAATCGTTGGAATGCTCGACGACGTAGCTTATCAATCAAATACACAAGAATTCTGGAATTCATGTGTACAGATTTGTGATAAAGACGATTACCGTACTTTTGGTTCGTTCTTCGATGGTAAAGGACAGCCTTCACAAGTAAGTGCTGTTTCGCATGGAAGTGCTACCACACGTTTCAATGGCGTAAATGTGATTAACACAGGACGTAAAATATAGCTCAGAGCTGTAAGCTTTGAGCCATGAGTTTTACTCGTTGCTCAAAACTTAAAAAAAGCTAAAAATAAAAGCTCAATGCTTACAGCTCACAGCTTTCAACTTTAATCTCGCAAAAAAGAAAATGTCAAATATATTATCAAAAGAAGAAGCTAAAAAGATAATCGACAAGGTTTTAGCCTTCTCGAAAGCAGATGAAATGAGTGTGGCTTTGAACGGAAGTCGCACAGGAAATATTCGTTATGCCCGAAATTCTGTTTCTACCAGTGGCGAGTCGCTTGACCTCTCTTTGGCAGTGACAGCAGTATTTGGCAAACGCTCTGGCACAGCCACCATCAATGAATTTGATGATAAATCTTTAGAAAAAACCGTTAGAAGAGCCGAGGAAATAGCAGGTTTAGCTCCCGAAAACCCTGAGTATGTGCCAATGCTTGGCCCACAAAAGTATTTAGATACCAACACTTTTGCCCAAAGTACTGCCAATATCGACCCAGATTATCGTGCTAAAGCCGCTTTTGAAAGTATCGACCCTTGTTCAAAAAAGGGACTTACTGCCGCTGGATACTTAGAAGATTCTTCGGGTTTTACAGCCATTGGCAATAGCAAAGGACTTTTTGCGTACAACAAATCTACTTCGGTAGATTTCTCAATCACCGTTCGTACTGCCGACGGCTTGGGGTCTGGCTATGCCATTCGTGATTTTAATGATGTTTCAAAATTAAATACTAAATCCGCTACCGAAGTAGCCATGCAAAAAGCTTTGGCTTCAAGTTCGGCAAAGGCTTTAGAACCCGGAAAATATACTGTAATTCTTGAACCTGCCGCTTCGATTGATTTATTACAAAATATGATGCGAAGCATGGATGCCAGAAATGCCGATGAGGGTAGAAGTTTCTTGAGCAAAAAAGGTGGCGGCACTCGTTTGGGTGAAAAATTATTTGACGAAAGAGTAAACATTTTCTCAGACCCTACCAACCTCGAAATTCCTAAAGCTGGTTTTTCAGGTGATGGTCGTCCGCAAGAAAAAATTTATTGGATTGAGAACGGGGTAGTAAAAAACCTTACTTATTCAAGATTTTGGGCAGAGAAAAAAGGCGTAAAAGCTACGCCACCGCCATCAGGTTTTATCATGGCAGGCGGTACAGAATCTTTGGCGGATTTAATCAAAGGAACTGAAAAAGGAATTTTGGTTACTCGTTTTTGGTACATTCGTGCGGTTGACCCACAAACATTACTATACACAGGACTTACCCGTGACGGTACTTTTTATATCGAAAAAGGACAAATTAAATACCCAATCAAAAACTTTAGATTCAACGAAAGTCCAGTGATTATGTTGAATAATTTAGAGGCAATGGGCGTTCCGATGAGAGTAGGAGGTTGCTTAGTACCACCATTAAAAATAAGAGATTTTACTTTCAGTAGCTTATCTGATGCTGTTTAATTAAAAAAGGTGAATGGTGTTTTACTATAACCATTCACCTTCTTTTTTTGACCATTCATCAAAATCATCTTTGTCATTAATCGTTTATCTTCATCAATAGAATATATTTAGGTATTTGGGAAAAACTTACTCAAGGAAGAAAAATTCTTTAAGTATAAAAGCTCATGGAGTTTTCAACCAAATTTTTCCTAAATCTATTCAACTAAAAAACTAAAGAAACCTTGAAAAGAAGAGATTTTATTCAATTGTCAGGTCTGGGAATGGGCGGCATGATGCTGTCTAATATTCCAATGATGGGAAGACCTGTTTCGGCAGAAGCTCTTTTAGATGGGGCAGTAGATGTTGCCACTAAAAAGCGTTTAGCTGATGCGGCACTCAATGCTGCCAAAGCAAAAGGAGCAACTTACACGGATGTTCGGATTGGGCGTTACTTGAACCAATTTGTGGTGACTCGTGAAAACAAAGTCCAGAACATCGTCAATACTGAATCTTATGGTGTTGGTGTGCGTGTAATTGCGAATGGTTGTTGGGGCTTTGCCGCTGTGGTAGATGCCAAGTCGGAAGCAGATACCGCCAGAGCAGCCGAACAAGCAGTGGCTATTGCGAAAGCAAATGCCAAATTAATGACAAACCCCGTTGTACTTGCTCCCCAAAAAGGCTACGGTGAAGTAAGCTGGAAAGCTCCAATCCAGAAAAATGCTTTTGAAGTACCTATCAAAGAAAAAGTTGATTTACTCCTCAATGTCAACGATGCGGCGATGAAAAACGGAGCAAATTACGTGAATTCGGTTATGTTTTTGGTGAACGAACAAAAGTATTTTGCTTCTTCTGATGGTTCGTACATCGACCAAGACATTCACAGAATTTGGCCTACTTTCAACGTTACGGCTATCGACCCAAAATCAGGGAAATTTGAAACCCGCCAAACCCTAAGTGCTCCAATGGGAATGGGCTACGAATACCTTCAAGCAAATCCTGCCGATAAAGTAACGGGTATCACTACTCGTTATAATAAAGGTTATGATATGTTGGAAGATATTATTTCAGCATCAAAACAAGCCAAAGAAAAACTAACTGCAAAATCGGTTGAAGCGGGCAAATACGATTTAATTCTTGACCCATCTCACCTTTGGTTGACTATCCACGAATCAGTTGGTCACCCCTTAGAACTTGACCGTGTTTTAGGTTACGAAGCCAATTTCGCAGGTACTTCTTTTGCGACTTTGGATAAATGGCAAAGTAAAAACTTCAATTATGGTAGTAAAGAAGTAAACCTTTTTGCTGATAAAACGCAAGTAGGCTCGCTTGGTGCTGTGGGTTGGGATGACGAAGGCGTAAAAACAAAACGTTGGGATTTAGTAAAAGAGGGTACCTTGGTAAATTACCAAGCCATTCGTGACCAAGTACATATTCTTGGCGAAAATGAATCTCATGGTTGTTGTTATGCAGATAGCTGGTCGTCGGTACAGTTCCAACGTATGGCGAACGTTTCACTTGCCGCAGGAAAAACACCTTTGTCGGTAGAAGAAATGATTAAAGATGTTAAAAAAGGAATTTATATTATCGGTGATGGTTCGTTCTCGATTGACCAACAGCGTTATAATTTCCAATTTGGCGGACAGTTGTTTTATGAAATTAAAGATGGAAAAATTGTAGGTATGCTAAAAGACGTGGCTTATCAATCTAATACACAAGAATTCTGGAATTCATGTGTAAAGGTATGTGATGAGCGTGATTATCGTTTAGGCGGTTCATTCTTTGACGGAAAAGGTCAACCAATGCAATCGAGTGCGGTGTCACACGGAAGTTCAACAGCACGCTTCAATGGCGTAAATGTGATTAATACAGCACGGAAAATTTAGGATAGCCATGAGCTACGAGCCTTTAGCTTTGAGCTTTCATTTAATACTAAAAGCAAATTAGGGTAGTGAATTTTTATTGTTTTAACTTATTTGTAATAAATAACTTACGAGTATTAGAAATTTCAAAGCTCAATCTTTTTAGTATAAAAAGTAATAATTGATAAAAACTCATAGCTCATTTCTCACAGCTTAAAGCTGAAAAAAACTCTTTAATCTCAAAACAAACCATGTCAATTATATTAACTGAAAGTGAAGCTAAAGCCTTATTGACTAAGGTATTAAGCTTTTCAAAGGCAGATGAATGCGAAGTAAACCTCTTGGGAGAAGAAAGAGGAAACTTACGCTATGCCCGTAATGAAGTATCAACCAGTGGTGCTTTAACTAACCAAAACCTTACAGTACAGTCGGCTTTTGGGAAAAAAGTTGGCGTTGCAACGATTGATGAATTTGATGACGCTTCTTTAGAAAAAGTAGTTCGTCGTTCGGAAGAATTAGCTCGTCTTGCTCCCGAAAATCCAGAATATGTAGGCGTACTTGGCCCACAAACTTATATTCCTTCAAATGGTTATGTAGAAGCTACGGCAAATGTAAGCCCCGATACTCGTGCCGAAGTAGTGAATAAAAGTCTTCAATTATCCAGAGAACAAAAATTAGTTGCCGCAGGATTTCTTGAAGACCAAAAAGGCTACAATGCCATGATGAATTCAAAGGGACTTTTTGCGTATTACAAAAGTACCAATGTGAATTTTTCATTGACTGTTCGTACCGAAGACGGAACAGGTTCGGGCTATGTAGTAAAAGGCTATAATGATGTTTCAAAATTAGATTCAGTAGCCATTACCAAAACAGCTATTCAAAAATCTTTAGGTTCAAAAGGAGCAAGAGCTTTAGAACCCGGTAAATATACTGTGATTTTAGAACCAACTGCAGCGGCTGTTTTATTAGAAAATATCTATTTTGATATGGATGCCAGAAGTGCTGATGAAGGGCGTTCTTTTTTCAGCAAACCGGGTGGAAAAACCAAATTAGGGGAAAAAATTGTAGATGAAAGAGTAAACTTCTTTTCAGACCCTACTTATCCAGAATTACCTGCAGCTTCGTGGTCTGGCGATGGTCAGCCACAAGGCAAAATGATGTGGATTGAAAGAGGAGTAGTGAAAAATTTGGCTTATTCGAGATATTGGGCAAAAGAGAAAGGCGTAAAACCTGTGCCATATCCAAATAATATGATTATGGCTGGCGGAACGGCTACTTTGGAAGAAATGATCAAGAGTACACAAAGAGGTATTTTGGTAACAAAACTTTGGTACATTCGCCCCGTTGACCCTCAAACGCTTTTATTAACAGGACTTACTCGTGACGGTACTTTTTATATTGAAGATGGAAAAATCAAGTATCCGATTAAAAATTTCCGTTTTAACGAAAGTCCAATTATTATGCTCAATAACCTTGAAATGTTAGGAAAAGCAGAACGAGTAGTAAGTACGGAATCGAATCAAAATTACATAGTACCACCGATGAAAATCAGAGAATTTACATTCTCTTCACTTTCGGATGCGGTTTAAAAGCTGTGAGCTATAAGCCTTGAGCGATGAGCTTTTTTGTAGCATTTTGCGAACAGAATTGAGCTAAAAACTATAAGTTGAAAGCTCAATTCTCAAAGCTTATAGCTCATCGCTTAAAGCATTAAAAAATTATGAAACCATTTACCTTTACAAGAATTCAATATACTTCTGGAGATTGGGATACTGACCAACGAATGCCTTCCAATATTCTCAATTCTTTGGTAGAATATACAACCATTCCCATTGATGAAAAGGAAAAAGTGGTGCTTTTGAGTAGCAATGAAATCTTCAAAAGTCCTTTTTGCTATTTGAGTGGGCATAAATTGGTAGAATTTTCCAGTAAAGAAAGAGACATTTTTCATAAGTATGTCCAAAATGGTGGTTTTGTCTTTGTGGATGATTGTAATCACGACATCGACGGACTTTTTGCCAAATCTTTTGAACAAGAAATGGCAAGAACTTTTGGAGAAAAGGCTCTTCAAAAAATCCCCAATACGCATCCAATCTATAATTGCTTTTTTCATTTTGAAGGGCCGCCAACAACCAGTTTTGAACTCAACGGTTGGGGCGACGACCTTGTGCATGACTACCTAAAAGCCATCATCATCAACGGACGAATCGGCGTTTTATACAGCAATAAAGATTACGGTTGCGAGTGGGACTACGACTTCAGAAACAAACGTTGGTTAGCTGAAGACAATACAAAGTTTGGAGTAAACATCATCAACTACGCATTGAGCGTCTAATAATTTGGAAACTAAAGACCTTACTTATTTTAAAACATTAGTGGCAAAACTGCCTTTGCTAAAAAAAGAAATTGCCAAAGTAATCGTCGGACAGCAAGAAGCGATTGACGAAATATTGATTTCACTCTTGGCTGGTGGACATTGTTTGCTTGAAGGCGTACCCGGTTTAGCAAAAACTTTGATGGTAAAAACCATTTCAGAAGCCTTAGAAATGTCTTTCAAAAGAGTACAATTCACGCCAGATTTAATGCCGGGCGATATTGTAGGAACTGAAATTTTGGAAGAAGACCACGAAACAGGAAAGAAATTCTTCAAATTCAACAAAGGGCCAATCTTCGCCAATATCGTTTTGGCAGATGAAATCAACCGAACACCACCCAAAACACAAGCCGCTTTGTTGGAAGCCATGCAAGAGTACAAAGTAACTTATGCAGGTACAAACTACGATTTACCCAAGCCTTTTTTGATTATTGCTACGCAAAATCCCATCGAACAAGCGGGTACTTATCCATTGCCAGAAGCACAACTCGACCGTTTTTTATTGTATATCAAATTGGGTTATCCATCAGAAACCGAAGAATTACAAGTATTGAAAAGTACAACGGGTGTCGGCAAAAAGGATTTGAAAAATATCATGTCGGATGAAGAAATCCTTGCACTTCAACAATTGACTCGTCAGGTACATATTAGCGAAGAATTGATTGTGAAAATCAATCAAATTGTTCGTTCAACTCGCCCAGCCAGTACTACTGCTGCTTTTGTAAAACAATGGTGCGATTGGGGAGCAGGCCCACGAGCAGGACAAGCCTTAGTACTTTGTGCCAAAGCCAGAGCCGTTTTGAACGAACGTTTTTCTGTATTGCCCGAAGACATTCACACACTCGCTTTCCCGATTTTAAGACACCGAATCGCCCTCAATTTCAGAGCCGATGCCGAAGGAATTACGACGGATGATGTGATAAAGGAGATTTTGAAATAGTCAAAATTTACATTAAAATCTACATAAATACCTGTATGGCAAATACTTATAGTCAAATACACTTGCACATTATTTTTGCTGTAAAATACAGACAAAGTATCATTCACAATTCATGGAAAGATGAACTTTACCGTTATATTTCTGGAATTGTGCAGCATAATAAACATAAGATGATTGCCATAAATGGTATGCCAGACCACATTCATTTATTGATTGGTATGAGACCAACTCAATCTATTTCTGAGTTGTTGCAGGATATAAAAGGAAGCTCTTCAAAATGGATAAATGAAAAGAAATTTATCAAAAGTAGGTTTGAATGGCAAGAAGGCTATGGAGTATTTTCTTATGGAAAATCTCAAATTAAGAATGTAATTACCTACATTGAAAACCAAGAGGAACACCATAAGAAAAAGACCTTTAGGGAAGAGTATCTTGAATTTTTGAAAATTTTTGAAATTGATTTCGATGAGAAATACATTTTTAAAGAACTTCAATAGATAATGTCATCCCTACGGGATTTTTAGGTGTGCGAACATCTTCTTTTCTACCGATATGTAGTCTCTACGAGACTGATTTGGTAGATTGAAAAAGTCCCGTTAGGGATTAAATATCGGTAAAACGGGGAAAGCATTTTCAACAAATAAATCCCGTTAGGGATTAAATATCGGTAGCAAAAGCGAACAAGACACAAGTTAAAAGTCCCGTTAGGGACGATATAAAAACATTCATGCACGAATTAATCAAACTCAACAACCTTCAACTCGCTGGAAGATTAGTCAGTGAGCAATTGATGTTGGGAATTCATCAAAGTAAACGCTTTGGCTATGGAATCGAATTTGAACAATACAAACATTATCAGGCTGGCGACGACCCGAAAAGAATCGACTGGAAACTGTACGCAAGAACGCAAAAGCATTTAGTCCGAGAATCTTCTACCGAAAGTAATTTTCATATCCGTTTTATTCTCGATTTATCCGCTTCGATGAATTACAGCGAAAACGGTATCAGTCGTTTAGAATATTGCAAAATACTTTTGGCTTCATTGGCGTATTTGGGTTATCGACAAGGCGATTTGATGAGTTTATATACTTTACAAAATGGCGAAATTCAGACTTTGGTAAGTGCAGGAAAACAATCTTTTCAACGCATTTTATACGAACTTGAAAAGGCACAAGCGAGTGGAGATTGGCAAAATGACAATCCAAAATTTCCCGTTTTTCAACAAAAGCAAAAGGAAATCGTCATTTTTGCCTCAGATTTCTTACAAATCAATGATGAATGGCTCAATTTTATTCAAAATATTGCTAATCCACATCGTGAAGTAATGGTTTTTCAGGTACTCGGAAAACAAGAAATGAACTTCGATTTAAAGGGTTTTTATCGTTTTAAAGATTTGGAAACGGGCAAAGAAATTGAGTTACAAGCCGAAAGTATCAAAGAAGAAGTACTCGAAAACGCAAAAAAATATCTTAAAAATTTAGATACAGCCTTACAAATTCCTTTTGTCTATTTGTTGAGAACAGATTTTGAAGAAGCCATCGCCAACGTAATCAGCGAATCTTTGAAGAAAAGGAGGTAGGTTTGGTGCTTTAGGCAGTAGACTTTAGGCTATATGCTTTGTTTGAGTTTGATTACTTGCCTAAAGCTTACTGCTTATAGCATAAAGCATAAAACAAAATAAAAAATGGAATTATTAAATCCTTTGATGTTGTGGGGAAGCTTGGCGATTTCAATTCCAATTGTGATTCATTTTTGGCATCAAAAAAAGGGAAAAATTATCGCTTGGGCAGCTACCAATTGGTTGATAGAAAAGAATCTCCAACAGTCAAGAGGCATTCGATTGGATAATTGGTTTCTCTTGATTTTGAGGTGTTTACTTTTGCTGATTCTGTGTTTTAAAATGGCTAAACCCATTTTAAAAGCCATTACTCATCAAAAAAATGAGCATAAAATTCACTTAGTACAGCCAAATGCTTTATTGGTTCAGAATTACCAATTTGAATTAGAAAATGCCTTGAAAAAAGGTGAAAAATGTTATTGGATTAATGCCAAAATTGAACCCATTACAGATTTAAAAGCCTTGCCTAATGCTGAAAAATTAGAGGTAAAAACGCTTCAAAATGCTTTGAATGAAGTAGAAAAAACAATGGATGAGGAAAGTCTGGAATTGTACTTTACCAACCAACAAAGCTTGGCTAATTTGTCCCAGATTTTTGTACCAAGTCAGTTTAATATTCATGTTTTTGCAGATTCAACGACTGATAAATCTAAGGCTTTTTTAGCTTTTTCACCGACGAACAAAGTCTTTGTTGGCGAAGATAATCAACTTAAAAGTGGCAGTTCAACGATTAATGGCGTAGAGAAACATCAAGGAAAATTAAAAGTATTGATTGCCAACAAAAACGCACAAGAAAAGCAAAGTATTAAGGCGGCTTTAAAAGCACTTTCTGAGGTGTATCATTTTGATTTTCAGATAGAAGAACAAGAAAGAGCAAATACTTTTTATGACTTAATTTTTGATAATCAGCCAAGAAATACCCATACCGCAACGAATACTTTGTTCATTTTCTCAGGCGTATCAGCTTTTGAAAAACCGATACAAAACGAAGGCGGAAACAAAGTTTTTGTTGAAAATTTATTTATTGCAAGCAATGAAGAAATGGTTTATAATGCCACTTTTCCAGAATTTATCGGAGAAAAAATTATACAACATTTTGGTTTACAAAAATCAAAAAATACACTAAGTCATCAACAAATAAAAGCCTTGTTCAAGCTACAAGAATATCCTAAAAAAGCTATTAATACTTGGTTTACAAAAGTATTACTCTTGGTTTTTATAGGAATTTTGGGTTTAGAACGATGGATTGCCCTTACTAAAAATACATGAATCCATTCAAACAAATTATTCTGAAAGTTCATATACAACTGTACTTAATCGCTGTATTGAAAAGTACTTTGGTGGCAGGTGCGATGTTCTTTTTGATACTTTTAGCGACGAAATCCTACTTTTGGGCTTCGCTGTTAGCGGTTTCAGGCTTTTTTCTTATGGCATTTTGGACAAAACTTTTTCAGTACCGTGAACGAGATGCCATCGAAATTTTGCACCAAAAAATGGAAGATACAGAGTACAGTCTGGATTTATTGAAGGTTGAAAATCCAAATTTGGCAGAGCAATTACAGTTAGAAAGACTTTTTGCTAAATCGCCCCAAACGCCGTGGTTGATTCAGCCCAAAATTGCCTTATATTTTCTGTTTTTTTTCGCTGCTTGGGCTTTGTATGCTGGCTTTTCTACGAAACTTTTTTCAACTACCAGTACAGAAAACGTACTTGAAAATACTTCAAAAAGTACTCCAGAAGCCAAAGTCATTCCTCGTTTTCTGAATGCAACGTTGCACATTACTCCGCCCACTTATACGGCTTTGCCCGCTTCACATTCTGAAAATATGAATGCGATGGCAATTGCGGGTTCGATACTGAAATGGACTGCCAATGTGACAAGTACCGAAAATGTAAGCGTTAAATTGAGCAATAACAGAGGTGACGAAATCGCTTTTCAGAAAAACGGTGAAAAATTTGAGTACCAAGACCAATTATTAAGTTCTGGTTTGTATGCCCTGAAAGCCTATTGGAAAGATTCATTAATCTATCAATCAGACTATTATCGTTTGGAAGCTATTCCAGATTTAGCTCCAAAAATCGAACCTGCTTCAAAAGAATTATATACTTTTCATTTTTTGAAAAACCCTAAAAATATTCAGATTTCCGCTAAAATTTCCGATGATTTTTTGGTTAGTCAAGCTTTTATTGTGGCTACTTTGGCAAGAGGTTCGGGAGAAAATGTGAAGTTCAGAGAAGTGAAAATTCCGATTAGTACTGTCAATTTCAAGCAAACCAATGTGATAAAAAGCATTGATTTGAAGGCATTTAACTTTACGCCGGGCGATGAACTTTATTATTATTGGGCGGCTTTCGACAACAAACGACCAACGCCAAATTATACCAAATCAGATACCTATTTTATCGTTTATAAAGATACCACTCAGGCCGAAGAATCGGATTTGGCAACTATGGCGATGAATATCATGCCTGAGTATTTTAGAAGTCAGCGACAAATTATTATTGATACTGAAAAACTGATTGCCAAAAGAAAAAAATTGCCAAGTAAGGAATTTAACAGTATTTCAAATGAAATTGGTTTCGACCAAAAGGCTCTTCGACTTCGTTATGGACAGTATTTGGGCGAAGAATTTGAAAATAATATCGGGGGCGGTCATGCTTTACCGAGCGACGACGATGGTAAAGGTGATATTTTACAAGGCTTTCGCCATGCACATGACCAAGGTGAGCACGACCACGACGCAGGCGAAAAACACGAAGAACACGAGCATGACCACGGTGGCAACAAAGCTGATGATAACAAAGACCCTTTGGCAAGTATGTTGGCAGATTATGTCCACTCGCACGATGATGCCGAAGCGAATACTTTTTACGAGCAGTCAACTCGAAGTTTGTTGAAAATGGCTTTGGAACAAATGTGGCAGTCGGAATTACATTTACGAATGTACGAACCAGAGAAAGCCATTCCTTTTGAGAAAAAAGCATTGGAGTACCTAAAATCTGCCCAGCACAAAGCTCGAACTTTTGTGAAGAAAACCAGTTTCGACCCACCGCCAATTAAAGAAAAAGAAAAGCGTTTATCGGGCGAATTGACGAAGTTTAACGACAAATTTACTTATCAGAAAAATTACTCTCAGGCACAAATCGAAACACTGATTGCCGAAGTAATGAGTATTATTTCAAGTAAAAACCAAGCACAAAAACTCAAGCTTACAGAAAAACAAAAAGTATTGGCTTTAGGAAATATTTTGAGTGGAAAAATTCTGAACAGTAATTTATCAAGTTGGTCGATTTTGACTTCATTACAAAAAGTGGTAAACGACAAAAATCTAAGCCAAGAAGAAATAAGTACTTTAAAAACAAAGCTTTACGGTTTGGTGGACAAGACTTTGCCGAGTAAAAATAATCCTCGGAATGATTCTTATCTCAGTGAAAGGAAATTAGAAAAAGCTTTTTTGAAAAATTATTAATGTGTTTTATTAACACAAAAATCATCAATGAACGTATTCATCTTCCATATTTTCAGTGATTTTGAGCTTTTCGACTGGCTAATTACCTTAGCTTTGTTCGTATTGCTTGGTATTCAATTGACAATTTTATTCAGAAATAAACCCGAATTGTCGCTTCGTTTTTGGATAAAACTAAGTTTAAATCTTTTACTTTGGCTGACTGTTACTTTACTTTTTATTAATCCTGACATTGAGAAAAGTATGGATAGTAATAAAGTACTTTTGGTCAGTGAAAATATTCCGAAAGAGGAAATAAAGTTGATAAAAGATAGTTTGAAAA
This sequence comes from Arcicella rigui, assembly GCF_034929435.1. Taxonomy (NCBI): domain Bacteria; kingdom Pseudomonadati; phylum Bacteroidota; class Cytophagia; order Cytophagales; family Flectobacillaceae; genus Arcicella; species Arcicella rigui. The sequence continues at coordinate 227,875 of NZ_JAYFUM010000006.1, read as the reverse complement.
TTTCTGAAACATTTAACCAAAAAGCATTCAATCGTTTACTCATTGAAAAACCCGAAATTGTAGAGCAATTAGGGAATGTTTATCTATTGGGACAAGATGCCCAGCCCGAAATTTTAAGTAAAATCTCCTCCAAAAATATTTATTGGATTCCATTTTTCCCAAAAGAAACACTTCAAGATTTGCATTGGAAAGCCATTCTTTACAAAGATGAAATACAAGAAGTATCGGGAAAAATTTATGTAGAAAAACCACAAATTATCAGGTTGAAATGGGCGAACAAAGTGTTAGACAGTTTGTCATTATCCAAAGGTTTTTCTTATTTTCGACTCAAAACGCCAACTTTTTCTGTTGGCAAAACAGATTTAAGCTTAGATTTAGCCGATAAAACTTTAGCAAAAATTCATTTTTTTTCAACAAGATATCAGCCACAGCATTACTTATTTGTACTAAGTAATCCGGATTTTGAGAGTAAGATTTTAGCAGATTGGTTGGGTAAAAATGGTAATATTGTAGAGACCATTGCAACGGTAGCTAAAAACACACAGAGTACATTTTCAATCAATCAATCAGGGAAATTTGTGCCAGATGTCATCATTACCGACCCTTCAAATGCTGGTAATACTTTGGTGAAAAAAGCCTTTGCCGAAGGAAAAAGTATTTTGTTTATCAATTTCGCCAATGCTGATTTAGCGGTAAAAAGTATCAATCAGCAATTGGGAACGAATTGGAAAATTACAAAAATTGATAATCAAGAAAACCGAAAAATTTCAGAGGATTTAACGGCTCAGTCTTATAAATTTCTTCCAAATACTTTTCAAAAAGAATTAGCAGAATACCCAGTGGCGATTCAGAAAAAAGTAGGGAAAGTGGCGATTAGCTTACTAAACGAAACTTTTCCGCTCATGCTCAGTGGCGATAGCATAAAGTATTCACGTATTTGGCAAAGTACTTTTCAAGCTTTGAATGCTCCGAAAGCTCATAATTTCAATCTCATCGGGCCAGTTTTTGTAGATGTTACAAAGGACTTTTCTGTAAATAGTACAAGCGACGCTTCCAATTTATTGATTGAAAAAGTCAGTAGTCAAAGTACTCAATCAGCCATTAATTCTAAGAGTTTTAACGCTAACTATATTTTTAGAAAAAAAGGCTGGAATCAGTTTCAAGATACTTTAGCCATTTTTGTTGAAGACAATACTTCGTCAATCGCCAAAGCAAAACAGCTTGCTCCTTATTTACAAACTTCAGTGATGGAAAATGTTTCTGAAAAAGCTCAAACATTCAGAAGTACTTTACCCGAATGGCTTTGGTTTGTGTTGATACTGCTACTTTTAACGGCTTTGTGGGTAGAACCAAAATTGTAGGTTTTCTGGGTAAAATATGTACATTTGATTAAAATTTTCAATTGAATACATTGTAAAATACAACAGGCTTGAACCAACAAGTGCATAGTTCCAGATACAATATTTGTTATTAATTTGATACTTTAGTGAATGAATAACAATCTGTATTAACAGTACGAAAAGTACCACAAACCTTTCGCATATTAGCGAGTTATGAAGTAGCTTAGAAGACCACAATGAAAAGAAAGTTTATAATCATATTGACAATTGCGATAACTGGACTTGCAACAACTTGGTATTTTGACATTTGGCATAAACCTGTTGAGACGATTGACGAACTAATAGGAATGAACTTCGACTACGCCCACAAACTATATTTCAAAACAGACCCAGAAAATCATTACAAAATAAATGTCAACTACCCCCTAAATGAATTTGATGGCGGGATTTATAAAAAAAGAAGTATCCTTAAAGACTCTATTGTTCACGTTTACACGTGGAGATTTATCAATCACAAACAAACAATCTGGGTAGGAGAAACAGAAATAATGAAAAGTGAAATAATAGACGCTAATAGATATAAAAACAGTATTAGATTTTGAAGAGTAAGAAGAAAGACCAAAGAAGATTTTGACGATTTTATGAGAACCACAGTATGTGTTGAGTAATTGAATAAAATTAATTTTGAACTTCATTTAGCGTTTTAATCTGCTAAAATTATGGTGGTTGACCCAAATTTTGAAATAGACAGTGCCGCCTACAATGCTTTATTGAATAGGCTCAATGAAGTACATAGCATTGATAAACAGGGAGATATGTCTGATTTTCAGATATTTTCAGATGACCAATGGCTTACAGATGCAGCCGTGATAGATTTTTTGAATTATACCAAAGGCGAATGGGCGGTCGAATTGGTTTTTGTCTGTTCAGAAAATTTTCAGAAATTTATCGTCAGAAGAATAACTTCTTATACTTGTCCTAAAAAAGCAGCCTTAGCTTCATCCTTAATGCGGAGAATTGCAGCAAAAGACCAAAGAGGAACGATTTTTGTGAATACTGATGGATTATTGATTTCAAATAATTAGCTGTAATGTACAATACCAAAGATAAAATACTTAATGCTTCAATCAGGCTTTTCAACGAATATGGAGTAGCAAGTGTTCGTCTGCAACAAATTGCGGACGAAACAGGCATTAGTGTTGGAAATTTGGCTTATCACTACAAAAACAAAGAAGCAATTTTATCGAGTGTTTACGACAGAATATTTAATGAATTCAGTGAGATATTGAGCAAATATCTTCAAAATCCTTCCTTTCTGGACTTTGATGTACAAGTGTCTGCCTATTTCAATTTCTTTGAAGATTACCAATTTTACATTTCTGACCTCTTCTCGAAAGAACACGCCGTTCCCGAAATCAAATTAAAGTGGCAACAGTTTATGAATAAAATGATTCTTCAAATCAACCGAAGAATTGATTTTTATGTGTCACAAGGCGATTTACGACCAGAGCCAAGTAAAGATACTTACCTAATTGTTTCGGAAGCAATGTGGATGAGTATTGTTTTTTGGATACCTCAGCAAACCATGCGTAATAAGCCCATTTCTGAAAAACGCTACAAAGAAGCACTGTGGAGTCATTTGAAGCCTTATTTTACCCAAAAAGGTAACGCACAGTTTTCTGATGTTATCCTTCCTATCTTAGTTAAATAAAGAAAACTGATTATTGTCATTTTTTTTCTCGTAAAAATCATAAATTTTTACAGTGCCTACCTTCATTAATTTTCAAAGATTATTGCTTTAAAAAGGTTCTGTATGCTATTGAGTTTAAAATAAATTAGAAAATTTTTTCTAATTTATTTTAAAAAGTTATATTTGTCCAAAGATTAATACTATTTCAAAACTCCTAATCAAAATTCACTCAACATGGCTAATGTATTATGGTTACAAGGAGGAGCGTGCAGTGGCAACACAATGTCGTTTCTCAACGCCGAAGAACCAACAGTCGTAGATCTGGTAACAGACTTTGGCGTAAATATCCTTTGGCATCCCTCAATTGGCTTAGAAATCGGTCACCAAGTGGTTGATTTATTAGAAAGCATTATTGCAGGAAAAGTACAATGTGATATTCTCGTTTACGAAGGAAGTATCATTCAAGGCCCTAAAAATACGGGAACAATGAACTACTTCTGCGACCGACCGATGAAAGACTGGGTGAGTGAATTAGCAGCGGTAGCGGGTTTTGTAGTAGCTATTGGTGATTGTGCTACTTGGGGTGGCATTCCAGCAGTAGCACCTAATCCGAGTGAATCGACAGGGATGCAGTTTTTGAAAAAGGAAAAAGGAGGATTTTTAGGAGCAAATTACGTATCAAAGGGCGGTTTGCCAGTTATCAATATTCCCGGTTGCCCTGCTCACCCCGATTGGATTACCCAAATTTTAGTAGCCATTTCTACGGGAAGAATAGGAGATGTATTACTGGATGATTATCATCGTCCGAAAACATTTTTTACAGATTTTGTTCAAACGGGTTGTACCAATGTAGTCAATTTTGCCAATAAAGTAGATGGAGGTTTTGGAAAAAGAGGGGGTTGTTTGTTTTATGAAGTAGGTTGTAGAGGCCCAATGACTCGGGCAAGTTGTAATAGAATTTTGTGGAATCGTCAGTCGAGTAAAACCCGTGCCAATCATCCATGTTTGGGTTGTACAGAGCCAGGTTTCCCACATCATGATTTAGTAAAAGGAAGCGTTTTCAAAACCATGAAATACATGGGATTCTTGCCACAAGAAGTACCAACTGGCAATTCAAAAGTAGGCTATTACATGAGAGCAGGTTTTGAAAAAATAATGGGCGGTGTTGAAAATATTTTAGGCACAGACCAAGCTCATAAAGAAACCTCAATTTAAGTGATGAGTTGTGAGTGATGAATTGTGAATGGTTTACCGAAGATGTTTAAAATGATGAATTACAATACTTTAGTTCATCATATTTTAGAATTACTAAAATCTAAAAGAGTCAATTTTACTAAAATAAAACAATGGCAATTACAAAAGAACTTAATATATCCCCCGTTGGTCGTGTTGAAGGAGATTTAGATGTAAAAGTATATATGGAGGATGGCGTGGTGACACGAGCCCATACTCAGGCGGCAATGTTTAGGGGTTTTGAACAAATCATGGCAGGCAAAGATCCACAATCTGGGCTTATCGTAACGCCAAGAATTTGCGGCATTTGTGGCGGTTCTCACTTATACTGTGCATCGTCGGCATTGGATACTGTTTGGCAAACTTCACTTGCCCCAAATGCCCTTTTACTCAGAGCTTTAGGTCAAGCTTGCGAAACTATTCAAAGTATTCCAAGATGGTTTTATGCCATATTTGCTACTGATATGGCAAATAAAAAATTTGCTAACAAACCCCTTTACGCCGAAGTAGTAAAACGCTGGGCGGCTTATGTAGGTACTTCTTTCCAAAAAGGAGTTACAGCCAGTGCTTTGCCAGTGCAAGTATATGCTCTTTTTGGCGGACAGTGGCCACATTCAAGCTACATGGTGCCGGGTGGCGTTATGTGTGCTCCTACGCTAAAAGACATCACCAGAGCTCATGCGATTATGAATCAATTTAGAAAAGATTGGCTTGAGTCTATCTTTTTGGGTTGTTCTATTGACCGATATATGCAGATAAAAACTTGGGACGATATGTTGGCTTGGGTTGAAGAAAATGAGTCACAGAAAAATTCTGATTTGGGTTTGTTTATCCGTGCTGGTATTGAATTTGGACTTCATAAGTTTGGTCAAGGTGTTGGAAAATTTATTGCTTACGGTACTTACATCCATAAAGATAAATGGAATAAACCAACGATTGATACTCGTCAAGATGCAGTAATTAGTCCGGGTGGATTTTGGGATGGCGAAAAGTATTTTCCAATGAATCATTTGGATATTCAAGAACACGTAAAACACGCTTGGTATGCCGATGTGGCGGCAGCTCACCCGTGGGACGAGCCATTGCCTACGCCGCTTCCTTCTCAGAATCTTGAAAATACCAATTTTAATTCTAAATATAGCTGGTCAAAAGCACCTCGTTATATGAATTATGCAGCAGAAGCAGGGCCATTATCAAGAGTAATTATGAATGCTAATCCTGATAATTTACCACATCAAATTCAAGACCCATTATTTGGTGACATTATGGAAAAATTAGGACCAAGTGTATTTACTCGCACTTTGGCACGTTTGCACGAAGCTCCAAGACTTTACAATTATATCGACGAATGGTTGCGACAAGTAGATTTGAATGGTGATTTTTATATCAAACCAGAAGAAAAAGACGGCAAAGGTTTTGGCTGTACAGAAGCTGCCCGTGGTGCTTTGGCTCACTGGATTGAAATTGAAAATGGCGTTATCAAAAACTATCAAGTAATGGCACCAACTACTTGGAATGTAGGCCCAAGCGATGATTCTGGAAACCCGGGCCCAATCGAAGCTGCTTTGGAAGGAACAGAAATCGAAGACCCACACGACCCTGTTGAAGTAGGTTTAGTGGCTCGTTCATTCGACTCTTGTTTGGTTTGTACTGTACACGCTCACGACCAAAAAAGTGGCAAAGAATTATCACGATTTAAGTTATAAATTATGACATCACAAAAGCCCTTCTTGGATTTAAAGAAGGGCTTTTGATAGAAATTACTTCACAATAAATTAAAAATTACATGATTTCATCTAACAAAGAGAATACTCGTATAGCCATTATGGGTTTTGGAAATCCTTGTAGGAGCGATGATGCCATTGGCTGTTATGTGATTGAACAACTCAGAAAAGAATTTAAAGACTCAGAAAATATCAGTTTGTTTGATATGGGAACGAGTGCCTTTGAAGTACTTTTTCAGTTGGAAGGTCATCAGGTAATTCGTATTGTTGATGCCGTCATTAATACCAACGAAGCCCCCGGAACTTTATACAAAGTACCAGCTAATGAAATCCACGGGGCAATTCAAGACGACCCAATGGTTTTCTTGCATAGTATGAAATGGGATCAAGCACTTTCTTATGCAAAAAAAATATTGAGAGAAAATTTTCCTGATGACATTCAAGTCTATCTGATTGCGGTTGATAACCTACAATTTGAAGTTGAACTTTCGGAGGCAGTGCAAGCCGCAGGCGACAAAGTAGTAGAATTGATTAAAGAAGAATTGAATGTTTTTGAAAAATCAATCTGACAAATGGCGGGTATTTCACTGAAAAGTAATCATCTATTAATTGATTCAAGCATCGTTGCCTCAGTTTTGGCAGATGAAGTACAAGTAAATTTGGTCTATTATCCTGAAAGAAATACAATTTTAATAGCAGCCAAATCGAAAGTATTTTTTGAAAAAATGCACCAAGAGGCCCATTGGATGACCTTAAAAACCAAAAATGCTAAAGGCGATAAATCTTTAGCCATTCACGAAATTTTGATTGATAATGACTTAGACGACGAAGACCGAGAACTTGATTTTGAGGTAAAAAGTACAGGCATTATCGCCATTAATTTATAACCGAACTACTCAATAATTCACCAATTACAGAATGGAAATGCTGAAAATATTTGTTGATTCAGAACAGTTTGAAGAAGTAAAAAGTATCATTCAACACATTGAAAGGCTGGATGAAGTAGTTTCAGTACAAGAAAAAAATGCCCAAAATGAGCCAAATGAGGATTTTGGTTTTCTGTCAGTTCATAAGCACAAAATTCATTTGCCATTGGACTGGGCAAATCATTTGCCTCCTTATCTTTTCCCTTTTTCTTTAGATTTTACGCAAAATAATGTACTTGCCTTGGCTTTTATGTTGTTGGGAAATTATGAAAAAGCCTACCAATTTGCTTCAAGCAACGAAACATTATTACAAGATATTGACATGATGAACTGCCTGCAACATGGAGTTCCCTTCATGTTGGATTTAGAAAATTCGGTGATAGAAAGTGACGAAGAGCAGTATCGTTTTTATCATAATGCCGCTATCAAAGCACATTATGGCGAACTAAATCATTTTTTTCATGTAAGTAATACCAAAAACCTCTACAAAAAAGCCATAGAATTAGCTCCAAATGATGAGTACAAAGCCTTTTCAGCCAAGCATTTAGCTACTTTATTGTTAGACCTCGACGAACTCAGATTAGCCGACGAATTCCTTCAAAGAACTTTAGCACTCAACATTTCAGATTGGGCAAAAATGGAATTGCTCACACTCTGCAATAGCCTTTGGATGAAGCAGTTAGTAGTTCCTTACGACACTGATTTATTAGAAAAAATCAAACAAAATCTTGCAGAACTATTACAATTTTATGAAGCAAGAGGAGCAAAAATTTCTGTGGCTTTATTACTGATTGATGCCTCGCATATTGCCAATATTACCAATAGTTTTACTGAATCTTTGGGATATATCAGCAAAGCGATTCATTTATTAGAAGAAGAAAATCTCCCCGAATTTTTAGGGAATGCTCAATTCCGAAAAGGTACTTTACTTTTTACTTGGGCTCAGAATGGCAATCCGCAGTTTTATAAAGGTGCAATGGAGGCTTATCAACAAGCCTGTAAAGTTTTTACCAAAGAAAATCATCCAGCAGTTTTTGCAGAAATACATGGCTACTTGGGCGTAATCTACTCCGAAATTCCCGACGAAGCCAAAAAGAAAGGCATTTGGGCGGCGGTTTCTACGAGTTCATTCAAAGAAGCTTTGTCGTATTTTACCAGAGAAACGCATCTTTACGAGTACGCAATGCTGTGTAATAATTATGCCAATGCACTTACGAAATTTCCTTCGGGCGTACTTACCGACAATTATGCCAAAGCGATGGAGTTTTACGAAGAAGCTCTTGAAATCAGGAATGCCATAGAATTTCCTTACGAAAGAGCTTTGACACTCTTGAACTATTTGGAAGCGTGTTGGTATGTTTCGCAAGACGAAAGTGAGCAGGCACAGCAAGCACTTTATCAAAAAATGTTGGCTGCAGCCAGTGAAATTGAAAATTTGGTTGACGATTCAGCCTTGATTACTTGTGCCAACGAACATTTAGTAAGACTAAAAGAATTGGCTGAAATCAATGATTTTGTGAATCGTTAAATGATAAATGTATGCACGAAATATCTTTAGTAAGAAATATTTTCAAAACGCTGGAAGATGAATTTCCGACAGATTTTGACAAAATAAGAAAGATTCACTTGACTGTCGGGATACTTTCAAATGTTCAGCCGATTTTGATGCAAAACGCTTTTGAAGCCGTACTTCAATCAGAAGAAAAATATCAGCAGACGAGTTTAGAAGTTGAAGTTTTACCCATTTTGGCTCATTGCAATTCTTGTGATAAAACCTTTGAAGTACAGCAATATAAATTCGTTTGTGAGTGTGGACTTCCAACAAAAAATATCATTCAAGGCGAAGAATTGCTGATAAGTAAAGTAGAATTTGAAGAATAAAAACTATTTAGTTATGAGTTTTGAATTATTAATTATGAGATACTAAAATTGCTGATTTGTGATTTCTGAAGCGGGATAAAATACTTCTAAAAAATTTTTTCAGCATAAATCCGATACCCGAAATCTGAAATCTGAAAGCAAAAATCTAACAATCTTTCATAACTCATATTTTCAAAATAATAATCCAACAAAAAGATGTTAAATCAAGCAAAACCAAAGTCAAACCAAGCATCTGTTGGCTCGGTAAAATGTGAAAATACAACCCTCAATTTGCTAAAAGTCAATGATTTTGTAGCAAAAGCGGTACGTGATAGACTTCCTAATATTTTGGTTATCAATGTTTGTTCTTCGCCCGGAAGTGGTAAAACTACTTTGATGCAAGAAACAGGCAAAAGACTAAGAGGAAAAATCAATATGGCGGTTTTGGTTGGCGACCCAGAAACGGAAAGAGATGCCATTCGTATGCGAGATGTGGGAATTAATGCACTTCAAATTGTCACGGGCGGAATGTGCCACATTGAAGCTCAAATGATTTACCAAGCCCTCGACCACATTGACCTAACAGACGTAGATTTGCTTTTTATTGAAAACGTTGGAAATCTTGTTTGTCCTGCGGCTTTTGATTTGGGCGAAGACGTAAGAATCACACTTTTGGCAAGTACCGAAGGCGACGATAAACCTAAGAAATATCCAAGAATGTTTTTGACAAGCGAATTGATGATTGTCTCGAAATCTGATTTATTGCCTTATGTGCCTTTTTCGGTAGAAGCCGTAACAAAAGACGCAAGAGAAGTAAATCCAGACATTGAAGTAATCACTATTTCAAGTTTGAATGGAACAGGTATGGACGAATGGTGTGAGTGGCTGACGGCTAAAGTAGCGGAGAAAAAAGGAGTTTTAAATTATGAATTATGAAAAATGAATTTTTAGAATCAGACCTAAATTTTGGGTGTGGTTCATAAAAAATGGGTTAAAAAAGCATAGAATTTCTTGGAAATAGATACTTACATAGCAGAGCAAACCTTTCAAATTCATCTTGAAGGCATTGTACAAGGCGTTGGTTTCCGACCTTTTGTGTATCAACTTGCCCGAGAATTTGGCTTTCAAGGTTGGGTGAATAATACCAAAAAAGGCGTTCAGATTTGTGTGAATGCTGATGCTGAAAGTATTCAAGACTTTTATGAAACACTTTTGAAAAATATTCCGAAAAATGCTTTTGTCACAGCTTCGAGTGTTGAGCTTGTTGAAAGAGAAGTATTTCAAGATTTTGAAATCAAGCAAAGTGCGCATGAAGGGAAAACCAATATTCTATTAACGCCAGATTTAGCGATTTGTCAGGATTGTAGAAGCGAAATCCATTTGATGACAGACAAAAGAGCCAATTATGCTTTTACCACTTGTAGTCATTGCGGGCCAAGATATTCTATTATTCAAGCTTTGCCTTATGACCGACAAAGTACCAGTATGGGTACTTTTGAAATGTGTCCGAATTGTAAAAAAGAGTATCAAAATCCAAGCAACCGACGATTTTTTGCTCAGACGAATACTTGTCCAGATTGTGCAGTTGAAATGCGTGTTTTTGAAAACAATTCCGCAATAACATTGGCACAAAATGAGATAATTCCTTGGCTCGTTGAGCGAATCAATGCAGGAAAAATCATTGCTATAAAAGGAATTGGAGGTTATTTGTTGATGGGCGATGCCAATAATTTGAAAGTAGTAGAAAAGTTAAGAGTAAGAAAATTTCGCCCAAGTAAACCTTTTGCTCTGATGTTTCCAACGATTGATGAACTCGAAAAAGTAGCTGAAATTCAAGAAGATGAGCAAGCACTATTGACCTCATCGGCTGCACCAATTGTTTTGTTGAAATTAAAAAAAGGGAATGATTCTTTCGAGGCAATTGCCCCAAACTTGAAACACATTGGTGTAATGTTGCCATATAGCCCTTTGTTTGAAATACTCAGTCAACAATTTGGGAAAGCTTTGATAGCCACCAGTGGGAATATTAGTCATAGTCCAATTGTTTTCAAAGACCAAAAAGCTTTGGAAGATTTGGCAGAAATTGCGGACATCATTGTGACAAATAACAGAGAAATACTTGTTCCGCAAGATGATTCAGTAATAAGATTTACAAAGAACAACCGACAAAAAATTATCCACAGAAGAGCAAGAGGATTTGCTCCGAATTATTTTTATGGGAGTTTTAATACGCATAAAATCAATACTTTAGCAATGGGAGCTTCTTTGAAGTCAACCTTTGCTTGGCAAACTGAACAGAACCTTTACGTCAGTCAATATTTAGGTGATTTAGAAAGTTTTGATACTCAAAATAACTTTCAGCAATGTCTCGAACATTTTGAAAAAGTATTAGAAGTTCAGCCACAAATTGTTTTGATAGACCAGCATCAAGCTTATTTTTCAAGCATTTTGGGTTTGCAAATGGCTCAAGAAAAATCAATTCCAGTGGTTATTATTCAGCATCACAAAGCCCATTTTGCAGCGGTGTTAGCCGAAAATAATTTATTAGATACCACAGAAAAAGTATTAGGCATCATTTGGGATGGTACTGGTTTTGGTGAAGATGGCAACATTTGGGGCGGAGAGTTTATGTTTTATCATGCTGGAAACTTCGAGCGTCAGGCTCATTTTGCTTATTTTGAAGCCATACTTGGCGACAAAATGCCCCGTGAACCACGCATTTCTGCTCTGTCGCTTTCGCATACTTTGCCAGAAGTAGAACAGTATTTAAAACCCAAGTTTACTGAAAAAGAGTACGAATTATACAAAAAAATACTGAAACAAAACCAATTAAAAACCTCAAGTATCGGGCGACTGTTTGACGGCGTCGCCTCGATTTTGTCTATCATCGACAAAGTTTCTTATGAAGGTGAAGCTGCCATTTTGTTAGAAGAAATGGCTTTAGATTATTTAGAAAATCATGATTTTGATTTTAAAGAATTTTATTCTGTAAAAATCATTCAAAACCAAGTACAAACTACTGATTTACTTCAAGGAATTATTGAAGATATAAAAGCCAAAAAATCAGTAGGATTTATCGCTGTTAAGTTTCATTTTTCTTTAGTAAAAATCATTAAAAATATAGCTACGCAAAGTAAAATTCAGCACTTAGCTTTTAGTGGCGGAGTATTTCAAAATGCTTTATTGGTCGATATGATTATCGACCATTGTGCAGAAAAATTTAAATTACATTTTCATCAACAACTTTCGCCCAACGATGAATGTATTTCATTTGGTCAGTTGGCGTATTTCTCATTAATCAATAATTAAATTCATAAAACCATGTGTTTAGCGATTCCCGGTAAAATAAAATCTATTGAATTACAGTACGATGGCAGAGTTCGGATGGCGAAAGTAGTCTTTGGAGGTATCGTAAAAGAAGCCAGTTTAGACATGGTTCCTGATGCCCAAATTGGCGATTATGTACTCGTTCACGTGGGCGTTGCGATAAGTATTGTCGATGAAGAAGAAGCCCAAAAAACTTTTCAATACTTGAGTGAAATTGGGGAAATAGATGAGTTGGTAGAGAGTTGTCAATTGTGATTGGCTGTAAGCTTTAGGCGGTAGGCATTTAATAACGAAGAAATTTAACGAAATAAAAAATGAAATTTTTATCAGAATACCGAGACCCACAATTGGTTGAGCAGTACCTCAACGAATTACATAAAGTGACTACTCAGCCGTGGACAATCATGGAAATTTGTGGCGGACAAACACATTCTTTGGTAAAAAATGGCATTTTAGATTTACTTCCTCAAAAAATCAGAATGGTACACGGCCCTGGTTGTCCAGTTTGCGTTACTCCTCTGAATTTGATAGATAAAGCGGTGTATTTAGCAGAAGAAAAAGGTGTTATTTTATGTTCGTTTGGTGATATGATTCGAGTACCCGGTTCACAAAAAAGCCTTTTGGAAGCTAAAGCAAATGGGGCAGATGTACGCATTTTGTATTCGCCATTGGAAGCGGTAAAATTGGCACAAGAAAATCCAACAAAAGAAGTCGTATTTTTTGCCGTTGGTTTTGAAACCACTGCACCAGCCAATGCTCTTTCTGTGGTATATGCCCAGCGATTAGGCTTGAAAAACTATTCAATTCTTGCTTCTCATGTACTTGTTCCGCCTGCCATGGAAGCCATTATGAATGATGATGAAGCAAGAATCCAATCATTTTTGGCAGCAGGACACGTTTGTACGATTATGGGTTTGGCGGAGTATTATCCTTTGGTTGAAAAACATAAAGTGCCGATGGTTGTAACTGGTTTTGAGCCAATTGACTTGCTACAAGGTATTTTGATGACCGTTAAACAATTAGAAAAAGGAGAAGCAAAATTAGAAAATCAATACAGTAGAGTAGTAAAAGCCGAAGGAAATCCTGCGGCACAAAAAACAATTGAACAAGTATTTAAAATAGCTGACAGAGAGTGGAGAGGAATCGGTACGATACCTAATTCTGGTTGGGAAGTAAGAGACGAATTAGCGGAATTTGATGCCAATCAGAAATTTACCGTTAATATTATAAAAGTACCCGAATGCCCAGATTGTATCGCAGGTTTGGTGCTGAAAGGTATCAAAAAACCTTATGAGTGTAGTCAATTTGGCAAAAAATGTAATCCAGAAAAGCCTTTAGGTGCTCCTATGGTTTCGTCGGAAGGAGCTTGTGCGGCGTATTATCATTTTAAAAATGTGGGAGAAATGGAAATGGCAGAAGCCTAAAAATTATGGAAAAAATGAAGATTGAACTCCAATGTCCGATGCCACAATTAGATTTTGAGGTCATAACACTTGGACATGGAAGTGGTGGAATATTGACGAATAAACTGTTAGAATCTGGAGTTTTTAAATTACTCAGTAACGATTTATTAGATGAAAAACACGACGGGGCAGTTTTTAATGCTTCTGGTAAAATGGCATTTTCAACCGACAGTTATGTGATTTCACCGATTTTCTTTCCGGGAGGAAATATCGGCGAATTAGCTGTAAACGGAACGGTGAATGACTTATCAATGTGCGGAGCGATTCCAGCTTACTTGTCGCTAAGTTTTATTATCGAAGAAGGACTAAGTATGAAAGACTTTTGGCAGATACTTGTTTCTATTAAGTTCGCTTGTGAAAGAGCTGGCGTTCAAATCGTAACAGGCGATACCAAAGTAGTGGAAAAAGGCAAAGGAGATAAAATTTTTATTAATACTTCTGGCATTGGTACGGTTCATCCCAAAGCAGAAATTCATATAAAAAGGCTTGAAGTGGGCGATAAAATTATCGTAAGCGGAAACATCGCAACGCACGGCATGGCAATTATGTCGGTTCGTGAAGGACTTGAATTTGAAAGTACAATTCTCAGCGATACTTGTCCTTTAAACCATACCATAAAATCTTTATTAGATGAATTCGGTACAGATATTCATCTACTTCGTGACCCGACCAGAGGTGGTGTGGCGACGGTCTTGAACGAAATAGCAAGAGATTCAAAAACTGGAATCAATATTCATCAAAAAGCCATTCCTGTTATCGAAGAAGTAGCTTCCGCTTGTGAATTATTGGGTTTAGACCCACTTTATGTTGCCAACGAAGGTGTTTTTTTAGCCATTGTCAAAGCTGATATTGCCGATAGTTTCCTTCATTCACTAAAGAAATTAGACTTTGGAAAAGATGCTGCCATTATTGGTGAAGTCGTTGCCGAACATCAAGGACAAGTAATTTTGACCAGCAAAATAGGAGGGAAGCGAGTTGTAAATATGTTAGTAGGAGAACAATTACCAAGAATATGTTAATCTCATTAACCAATTCGCCCTCGACGGGTGGCGGAAGTATAGATGCCTCATTGCCTTCTTTACCCAAAATGACTCATCATCATTTAGTTTTTAAAGGAAGTTTGCATAATCCATTATTAGCTCCCAGAGGTGTTTGGTCGGTTGATGGAAAATTGATGGTATCGGATACGGGACAAAATAGAGTTTTTATTTGGAATGAAATACCTACAAGTGAATTTGAAGAACCTTCGCTTGTGTTAGGGCAAATTGAAACGACCGATACAGGTAGAAATGCAGGACATCAAGTAAATGCAAGTACTTTGCAATATCCTTCGGGGATTTGGTCGGATGGTAAAAAGTTGATTATTGCAGATGCTTGGAATCATCGGGTTTTGGTTTGGCATTCTATGCCAAGTACTAATGGACAAGCAGCTGATGTAGTAATTGGTCAGCCTGATTTTATGAGTAATCAGCCAAATAATCACCAAATTGGAGCAAATCCAACTGCCCAAACCTTGAATTGGCCTTATGGCGTTTTTTCTGACGGTACTCATCTTTGGATTTGTGATACAGGTAACAGAAGAGTACTTTTTTACGAAAAAATTCCTACCGAAAATTTCAAAGCGGCTGATGAAGTAATCGGGAAAAGTAATTTTTTTGAAAGAGATTATGAAGATTTTCAACCGATTTGGCCTTATTCTGCCAGAATTAATGAAGCGGGACAAATGGCAGTTGCGGATACACAATATTACAGAGTATTGATTTGGAATGACTGGCGAACAGCTAATCAACAGAATGCGGATGTAATTATTGGTCAACCAGATTTTTCATCAAATGGTCAGAATCAGTACAGCCTTTTTCCAAAACCAAATGCAATGAACTGGCTTTATGATACTTTTTTCTATGAAAAAGGAATTTTTGTAGTTGACACTGGCAACAGCAGAGTATTATGGTTCAAGGAAGTACCCAAAGAAAATAATGCTTCGGCAGATAACGTACTTGGGCAATTTGATTTTAATACAGGAAGCGAAAATTCAAATACAAAATTAGGAACAGATAAGCAGTTGTATTGGCCTTTTTCAATTTGCGTAAGCAAGCAAAATTTAATTTTAGCAGATACCGGAAACCACCGAGTAATACTTTATCAAATTAAAAATTAAGAGAGTATAGCTCTATCAACGTAAACATTATGGATATAACTTTGCCAATTTTATTTGCCTCGACGGTTGGTTTTGGTCACGCTTTTGAAGCCGACCATTTGGTGGCCGTTAGTAACCTTGTGAGTAAACGTAACAAAATTGAATTGGCTATCAAAGATGGAATTTTTTGGGGCTTAGGGCATACTTCTACTATTTTATTGGTTGGAAGTATTGTCATACTTGGTAAACTTACTTTCAAAGAAGAAGATTTTCGCTATGAAGAAGCAGGCGTAGGCTTGATGTTGATGTTATTGGGCTTTTTCAGAATTTTTAAAATATTAAATAACAAAACAAAATCACAAGAAAACCAACCCCATTCTCATCATCACTCGCATCAAAATTTTTCATTAGCTTATGGAGTAGGGGCAATTCATGGGCTGGCAGGAAGTGGAGCTTTGGTACTTTCTGTAATGACGCAAATCAAAGGAAATGCTAATATGCTCATTTATTTATTGACCTTTGGTTTGGGTTCTATTTTCGGCATGATGGTAGCTTCGGCATTTTTTAGTTTTCCTTTTTCGAGCAAAGTCACACAAAATAAATGGGTAAAACTTACCTTGTCAGTAGGTTCATCACTTCTTTGTTTGGTGATTGGTTTTAGTATTTTAAAACAAAATCTTTCTTTTTAAAAATGGCAGTACAATACAATGAAACAGATTTTGTACTTTATGCTTTTGAACAAATGGGCATAGCAGTCATTGAAAAAAATGGTAAATTTATTAAGCTTCCTCAAGGCTTTGTTGTTGAAGTAGAAAGAAGAGATTTATATCGACTAAGTGTTGATGGGTTTGTTATTTCGCCCTTTGATGATATCGGAAATTTATGTTCATTTATTAAAAAAAACCTTTCTACTCAAGATGAAGAAAATTGAAGTTTCTATCGTAGCCATGGCTGAAAGCCAATCTAAGTCAGGTCATTATGTGATGGTTTTAGAAGACCCAAAGTCTAAACTCAGAGTTCCGATTATCATCGGAACAGCCGAAGCACAGGCGATTGCGATGCCTATTGAAAAGATTTTCCCACAACGTCCACTCACACATGATTTATTCCATAATGTTTTAAATCAGCTTCAAACCAAGCTCAAAGAAGTCATTATCAATGCCTTCGAGAATGATATTTTTCATGCTATTCTTATTTTTCAGGATACAAAAGGAAGTATTATTCAAATTGACGCTCGCCCTTCTGATGCCGTAGCTTTAGCAATACGATTCAATTGCCAGATTTATATCGACGCATTTGTCTTAGAAACCTGTGGCTATGCTATCGACGAAAAAAGTAGAGAAAAAAAAGGTTCTTATGCCGAATACACCTTGGCAGAATTGGAAGATTTATTAGAAAAAATCCTTAAAAAAGAAGACTACGAAAGTGCCACCAGAGTTCGTGACGCTATTGAAAGAAGAAAGGGATTGAAATAAAATTACCTTCAAATTTTTGATAGGAAGTAATTCCTGACTATTGATTTTTCTTTGAAAAAATCACTGCATTTCAAATCATTTATCCCCTCTCATTTTCCCATTACGGAGAAATAATCATATTTTTTTGAGATTTGGTATTACAAAATTGCAAGTCGCTCTATTTCGACTTGTAAACCAAATTTTATTTACCCTATCTCAACTATTTATGAAAGTACGATACTTGCTTTTTATTATTTTCTGTTGTTTCCTTCAAAAATCCGTTGCTCAGACTTTCAGAGTAATCATAATGGCTGATGTAAAAGATCCTAAAATTGGGTTTAGTTGTACCCGAGATTTGGCTGCGATGGATTCTGTTTTTCATAAAATTGCTTATAGTCTTGATTATCAGTACAAAAGCATCGTCATCACTAATAAAAATTTTAGCAAAGTAGGACTTGAAAAAACTATCAATGAATTGACCGTAGAAAATCAAGATGTACTTGTTTTTTATTATTCAGGACATGGTTTTACAAGTCCAACTCAAATAAGCGAATTTCCTGTACTCTATTTACCAGATAGCGAAGAAACTACTTTGGAAGCTATACACAAAAAACTTAAAAGTAAAGGGGCAAGATTATCAATCACCTTAGGCGATTGCTGTAATAATTTAATGTTGGCGAATCAAATGCCAATGGTAAAACCTTTACAGTTTCGTTCAATTTTTGTTGAGAACGACATCTTACGCATACTCTTTAAAGACTCAAAAGGCGATATTTTAATTTGTAGTGCTAAAAAAGGTGAAAGAGCATTATGTCATACAAATACAGGAGGATGGTATAGTTCAGCATGGCAAGAGGCACTTTCGCATGCTCAGAATAGTAATAATACCATCACTTGGGAGACTTTTTTGCAAGATGCGGATAGACGACTTCAAGATAAAGTCAAATTTGAAAATCAGGCTGGAAAGCAACATTCAAATTGGAGAGTTGTGCTGACCAATGCTAAACCTGAAAATAAAACTGCAGCAAGAGTAAACTTTAGTGACATGAATCGCTTCTTGAACACATTAGCCGACGAATCGCTCGATTATACAGCAAGAGAAAAATTACTGTCTCAAAAAAGAAACCTATACTTTATGCCAGAAGCTGAGGCACATGAGTATGTAAACATAATTGACAATAATATGAGTCCCGTAGATCTTGACCTTTTTTTAGATAAAATACTTGTTAATCCATCACTTATTAAACAAATAAATGTTGTCGAAAAGCTTTCAGTTTTTAGTAAAGATGGTCGTTATCAACAAATTACAGTGCAGGAAATCAGATAAAATTTAAAAATTATGAAAAAAGTAGTCTTCACATTAATTATAATTCTTTTGTTTTCAGTTGCTAAAACAAAAGCTCAATCCCAATCTGTCGGACCTGAACAACTCAAAGAATTCAAGGAATTGACTAAACAAAGAGTAAATGATTTAACACATTATATTCAGCAGATTGGGGATAAGTCTTTGAATGACCGTCTTCGTCAGAAATCAATCAAATTAGCGATTAGCCTATTTGACACCCTCAATTATGACGAAAAAGGAAGAAAAATTTTAAGAATGCCCACAGTTCAAGTTTCCAGAAAAGATGGTACGGTTGAGAATATACCCATAAAAACATATTTCAATAATCTATACAAACTACCTCGTTTTCCTAAAGTGGAAATTACTTCCTACGACCTTTCGTATTGTTCAGATTTTGAAAAAGGAGCGGATGGAAACTATCATGCTACTGCCTATTATTATCAGGAGTTTAAAGGCTTTGATAAAAATGAACAACTTCTTTATCATAGTAAAGACCGAAAAGCCATCGAAGTAACCGAAAAACCTAATGCAAAAGGAAATTTTACAATTCTATTTGGAAACATAATTGTTGTTGAAACTATCCAGATGCCTAATGAATAACATGAAAATTTGCAAAACATTCATATTCCTTTTGCTTTCATTTTTAAGTAAAGCTCAAGAAACTAAAGTTGAAAATATTAAAGATTCAACCTCAATCATCATTCACAAAAAAACGAGACCAGAAGCATTTATGCTCTGGCAAGTGAAAAGCGTAAGTGAATTTATTAGTCGCTTCAATTACCAAACTTATATTGATGGTAAAGAAATGACAGATTCAATCAAGAATATTTTTCCTCGAAATCATTATCTAATGAAATTATTTAATGAAGATGATGAGAGGTTGATGAATAAAAAAAGTAAATCGAATTATCCCCAAAATATTAGGCAGTTTGTAGAGTCCGTTTGTGAATCAGAGTCAAAAATTTCTCCCAAAGCAGCTATTCAAGCAACTTTAGTTTTGAACGGTAATTATTTAGGAAAAGCTACGAAACTCAAGATGATTTTAGAAAAAACATTCAACCTAAAAGATTCTACGGTTTCATGGCGAATAAAGCACATTCAATTACCGGCAGAAATTGTACAAAAAGAAGTTGCTAAAAAAACTACGACACCCGATTTAAAGTCGGACACTCTACGAACCAAATATAAAGGACTTTATCCAAATGCTCAGGATGTAGCTTTTATTTCATTAGTTCAGGAATTAAACGAAGCAAAAAGAGTACTTCCCTTAGTATCACCTCAAGCAACTATTACCAAAGAAATTACTCAGCTCGAAAATGTTTTACAAAGTGGAGATTTAACAATTCAGCACGCCAGCAACATAACTTTAAAAATGTTAATAAATTCTCGCTATCAAATAGAATTACAGGAGTTTATACGTGAAAAGGAAAACTCTGGCTGGCTAATTAGCAACTTGATAATTCACTAAACCTTATGAAAAAAGTAGTTCTGAGTATTTTATTTATTTGCTTTTTTTCATGTCTCAACGGACAATCAAAAGAGGAAAAACATCAAGCAATAGTTGATAGTGTAAAAGTTTTTTTTAAAGCTTTTTCTTCAGATTTTCAAGAGTTAGGCTATGAATCGGATTCTCTAAAAATCAAAACTTTAAAAAGTAATTTCATACATAAGTATTTCAAGGATGATGAATTTATTTTTCCGAATCTGATGGAAGATGATGCTGTATATAGAGAAAAACGTCCGACCCTTTCAATAAATAATTTTTTTAAAATGTTACCTTTTGCTTACTGGCAGGGATTTCAATTTATAATTGATGGCGAGCAAATCAAAATTCTATCTGTTAAAAAGAGTTTTGGGAAATTAAAAGAAATAGAATGTCTAATACCTGTTAAGCTTTGGGGAATAAAAGCAAATAGCAGAAAAGCAAATAGAATAGGAGAGTTCTTAAAAGTCACGCTTGCTACTTATCAAAAGGGAAATACCGTACAAAAATTTGTCTTTCAGAAAGTTTTATTCACTCAGCAATGGATTTTTGACGAACCTCTCACAAATATCGTATTGCAAAATATACAAAATGAACTTGTTGAGGATTTAAAAACACTCCTCAAAGTTCAAAAAAATGATAATAAAAGAAAATTGATTTGTCAGAAACTACAAAATGTGTTGAAAAATGATACAATTTTTC
The DNA here is from genome assembly GCF_034929435.1 of Arcicella rigui. Classification (NCBI taxonomy): domain Bacteria; kingdom Pseudomonadati; phylum Bacteroidota; class Cytophagia; order Cytophagales; family Flectobacillaceae; genus Arcicella; species Arcicella rigui. Next base: position 207,191 of record NZ_JAYFUM010000006.1, on the reverse strand, counting down.
TTTACAGAAGTGATAAGGTTTTGAAGATATTGAGTATTAATGAATGTGCCAAAGGGAATTACCCAGACGAGCTTTGGAAAATGTCGGGAGTTGAATTGAAAAGTTTCGACCTAAGTTATGTCACAGACATTCATTTATCTGAAAATGGACAATACATTGGATTACGTAGCCGCCTTCAAAAAGTGAACACACAATCTTCTGAAAAAGCTCAATGGATGAAAAATAAGCAAAATGATTATGTGATAGTATCTACCGAAGTCGCTCAAAGGCAATTGAGTTATTGGCAATTATCAAATGTATTTATTCAAACTTTAATTAAACAAAAATGAGACATTACTTTTTTCACAGAGCCAATCGTTTATTTGTTGCGATAGGTGTATTAATAAGTTTATTGAGTCTAAATTTTGATGAAGATATTGTTAATTCACACGAGAAAGCGATTGATAAAATGTTGAAAGCTTATCAAAAAGACTTGAATACACTAATTCCATTATTGGTAAAAGACCCATCGAGCAAGAAAAATATAGAATTTGTACATCTTTATTTTGTTAACGATTCGGTGCTTGTAGCAAATCATGTAATGCCCGGAAGAGTAAAAACTGATAAAAGTGTTGAACATTTAGCCGAACTTAATAGCTTTAAACCTTCTGAATTACTATCGCTAATTGCTGGTACTTATCAGCAATCATTCAAATTTCAGTTGAATAGAGACGCAGTTGAGTATAAACGCTTGTCTTCAACTGGTAATAAAAATCAATATAAAGTAACACTCCCACTCTATCTTGAAGGACATATCAATAATGCAGTCTCTGTTGAGTTATACGACACACTTACATTTATTACAGATGTAAATTTTGATATTAAGCAAAATATTAATTCAGTAAAAATTTCAAGCATCTTACACAAGGGAAATTTAATTCACCAAGAACAAACTACAGAAATAGTAAAGTCTAATCCTGTTGTTTTGGATTCTATCATAGACTGGTCACCAGAAAAGAAAATCAAAGCATTTATGTCTTTTGTCGATGCAGTTAAAGATGAAAAAGTTACCAAAGACACATTAGAAAAGATTGAAGCTACTAATGATATACTCTTTGATGCCAGTGGGTATATCAACTTAATTTCAAAAGAAGGTAAATCTATTCAATTAAGTAAAGAAGACTTTTTGAAACGAGTAGCCACAACAAAAGGGAATTACGAACTATTAAATTCATCAATCAGTCTATATGACTTATTTCGCAAAAACGAATACGGAAAGTGGTTTTGTAGAATTACTACTTATCACGATGTACAGCGTTTTGAACAAAATGAAATTGTTGCAGGAAAAATAACAACTGTATTACGAATGCCTACCAAGTATAGTTGTATTTCACAAAAAGGGCTTTATTATCAGCTATCTGAGTTGAAGCTAAAAGAGCTGTAAGTATTTAAAAATTCACTGTCTATTTATAATCAAAACAAAATAATATGAAAATGTCATTCTTTAAAAAGACCTACTTTATCTTGTTATTAGTTCTTTTGGGTACTCAATTCGCAATTTCACAGAAACCAAGAAAAATGGGTTTGTTGAGAGATGACAAAAAGTATCTGCAATTGCCAAGAAGAAGTAAAAACTTTTCATTAATGAGAGGAATTCTACCTCCAGCTTTTAGTTTACAGGCTTATACACCAAACGTTTTAGATCAGGGAGATTTTAGTACTTGTGTTGGCTGGTCAACTGCATATTATATGCGAACCATTATGGAGGCAAAAAGACTTGGTTTGAAGCAAAAAGAAGCCATTAACGCTATTGCGTTTTCTCCAACGTATATTTTTGAACGTGTAAAACGCTCAACAGACCAGCAATGTCAAATCGGAACAAGTATTTCCGATGCACTTGACTACATGAAAAAAGGTGGCGTGGGAACATTGAAATGTGCTCCTTACGAGTGTGGCAAGGTCTATTCAAACTGTGATGCAGAAGCTGTTAATTTTAAAATAGAAGGTTACAATACTCTATTTGAACTTCCTTCCTCTGCCTCAGCTGATGAAAAAGTAACAGCAATCAAAACAGCCTTAGTAGAAAGCCAAAATGCTGTGGTAATTGGTATGTGGATACCTAATTCTTTTTTCAAAGCCACTGATGTTTGGAATGTTGCTCCGGGCGAAAACATAGAAAAAGCAGTAGGAGGGCATGCCATGGCAGTAGTCGGATACGATGATTCTAAAGCAAAAGATGGAGCATTTCTGATTGTAAATAGCTGGGGAACTAAGTGGGGTTCAAACGGATTTGTATGGGTTAAATACAAAGATTTAGTAGAATTTGCTCCTTATGCCTACGAAGTACTTTCTCCAATTATAACTCCTACGCCAGTAGTTACCGTGAATGTTGCTGTTGAACCTAAGGTCGAGCCAGTTGTAGTTCCTGTTACTCCTACGCCTGTTCCTGTTGAACCAGTTCAAGTATCACTAAAAGGAAGTATAAAACCGATTTTGAAAAATGGCGAAGCTATGCCAGTATCTTCTGCGTTAGAGCGTGGTCTTGATGTTACCAGAGATACTACGATTGTTGATATGATTACATACTCAGTTACTCAAGAATATTATTCAGGGACATCGTTCAAAACTGTAATAACAAATAACTTAGCAAGTTATGTGTATATCATTGCATCAGATGATAATAACAGAGTGACTAAACTTTTCCCATTTGAAGATGGTATAAGTGCTTTAATTCCATCAAATAACGAAGCTACTTTACCATCAGTAAATAGTTCATTTACAATGGATAATAAGCCTGGAAACGATTATTTCTTAGTACTTTATTCTACAAAAGAATTGAATATTGATAACCTTCGTGATGGCGTGGCGAATGCACAAGGTGAGTTTAAGCAAAAAGTTTATTCTATAATTGGTAAAGACTTTGTAGCACCTGAATCAGTAAGTTATAATAGTAAAGAAATCTCTTTTGAAGTAAAAGGAACGCCAAAAGGAAGTATTGTGCCTTTATTGGTGAAAATTAAGCATAGAAATTAGTACAATAGTTTGGTTGGATGTATTGAGAGTCCTCTTCTTAAGTTAATTGAGAAGAGGCTTTTGTTTTATGAACAACATTAACACAAGAATTATCTGAATATGAAAAAGCTTTTACCATTAATAATTTTACTTATTACTCTTGGAAATGGGTCTATAAGTTTTGCTCAAAAACAGGCTCCAAAAACTATAGATAAAAATGAAATTACACTCCAAAGTGTAAAGATGTTAAAAAAAACAAAGGCATCTTTACAGGTTTTTTTTAGTGCAGAAACAGATAATGATGAAAAAAATGCTTGGAGTTCAATTGTACCAAATTTACTCGAAGGTGCAGTTTTTGAAAACGATATAAACCCTAAAGATGCCTTTTCAAATGATAGCAAAGAGCTACCAATAATGGAATATCTTGAAGTAATAAAAACCAGATTTCCTAAAGGCTTGAATTACAACATTGATTTTCACAAGGCTAAAGTAATATTCAAAAAGAATCAAGAAATCTATGTATATGCAAAAAAATTTATGCAGGGTAATTGGTATTTTGATGGCAACTCAAAACCATTATTAAATGATTACAACTGGTGTAGAATTGTATTGAAGCAGGAAATGCAGAACTCTAAAAAGCAAGCTGTCAAATTGAAAATTGCTTATATGGATAATGATATAAAGGAAATTAATAGTGCTACAAATATTCCAGATTTTTCAACGAACCTAAGCCAGACTACATTAGAAGATGTAGCAGAAAAAATAGCCAGTGATATAAGTAAAGCTGTTCCTAAAAGTGAAACCGAGGAAATTATTATTGATAAAATGTCTTTTGAAGGAAAGAATGTTATTAATAAGTTTTCAGAGTTATTTACTGGAGAACTGAAAACAATGCTAAAGTTGGCTCATCCTTCATTGAAAATAACATTGCCAGTTCGTTCTTTTAATAGGGTTTTGCAACTTAAATCAAACTATACTCGTCAAGGTGATTATTTATTGATTTCTTCAACGCTTATCAATTCTTCAGGAAAAGAAATTATTACAACATCTAATAAGATACTACTAACCAATGCAGAAGATTTGCTAAAGGATATTATTCCAAGTCAAAATCAGTTGATACAATCGGATGTTTTAACAAATAATATTACCAATACGCCAGCGGAAAGTGATAATGAATCAGCTTTGCAGTTTGAAATTAAAACTAATAAAGGGATTAGACCTCAGAGTTTTTTAGAAGGAGAATTATTATCAATTTATGTTGTGGCTAATAAACCTTGTAAAGTAAGAGTGATTTATAAGGATGCTCAGAATAATCTTTTTTTTATGAACGATAACGATTTTTCTATTTCAGCCAAAGAAATCAATGTTCCTATCAAATTACCTCAAGATTTCAAATGTTCAGCACCGTTTGGGGTTGAAGCCTTAATAGGCTTTGCAACAACTGGAACTTTTAGAGCCTTAAAAACAGAGAAGAAAGATGGGGTTACTTACTTATTAGAAGATTTAGAAAATTTAAAAAATAAGTCGGCTGGCGAGCAAACAATAGAAAGAGTTATACCAATAACTACCTATGCCAAATAAGAAAATTAAATAAAAAAATTAGCTTGTTGTAACCTTCTCTTGTTGAGTGGTACTTATAGTGTAAATCCGAAACCAAGGAGAACATAAAGTATTGATAATTTATTTAGCTCAGCATAATGAAAACCATCACACAGCAAATCAACACAGATGAGTGCATCAGAATAGGTTTGAAAACATACCTTCTTTCTGAAATAGTTATGTTAGAAGCTTCGGTAAATTATACATATTTCTACCTTAATGACGGAACCCGTTTAGTATATGCAAAAACAATAAAGTCATTTGAGTTGCTTTGCTTGAAGCATAGTTTTTTAAGAGTTCATCGATCATACATAATCAATGCAACCTATTTATCTACTTATTCAAGGGAAAATAACTATGTTGAAATGTGTAATAATTTGAAAGCAACAATATCCCGTAGATGTAAAAATAGACTGGAGTACTATTTATTTATTAAAAGAAGTAAGCATCCAAATTTACGTAGAGCTTGAGAATGATATGACGCTGTTTGAAGAAGTAATAAAAGCACTTATTAATGAAAATTCATACATAAGAAAAAATTCGATATTAAGGTTTAGAGAACTTTATAGAAAACAACTTGTCTCTTATGCTAAACAAAAATACGAAGACGAAGAAGCAGAAAAAGAAATAGAGAATAGTATAAAAATAATGATATACTTTATTTCAGAATACGGATATAATCCAGGAGAAAGCCAAATAGTTAAGAAATTAAAAAAAATACTTTCGCTTTCAAACTACGAGAAACAGCTCCGTATTGAAATGCAAAGGTTTATAAGTCATCAAACAACGGAGTATTTCGCTATTGAAAAAAAAATCCGTAAAATCATTACACCTTACTTTCAGTTGTTTACCCAAAAAAAATACTTCAGAAGTTCTTTTAAAGATGCTGAAGTATTGGGTAACGACTGGATAAGTCAACAAGTCTTTGATATTTATGTTCATAAAATCTTTGCCAAAGAGGAACAGTTTTTTCGTAATAAAATATCAAAACTCGAATCATTATATTATGAAGTATTTATGGTTTTTATTATCAGATACTGTAATGATGAAATAGAAAAAGAGCGGGTTTCAAACAAGATTTTTGAATTATGTCGTATTAGATTAGCTTACATACGCCAGTCCAACTTAGATATATTTGCTGAAAGTATGGAAATTTTTTTTGGAGAACTTAAAGAAAGAAATTTTATTCTCCGAACATCTTTACCAAATTATTGGGAAGGAATTTACAAGACTTTAAGCAACAAATCATTTAGAGAAGATAAGAAAGATAATCCTAAAGAATTGATAAAACTAAAAACTAATCTTTTTACAAAAGATGAAGTTTTTGCATTTATTTACGAAGGTTTAGATGCCATAGAGCATGTTCATGCCGGGAAAGCCAGAATATTGTTACTCACAGGTAGAAAAACTCGTTTTACAAGATTGTTGCAAGAAGCAAGTTTAAACTATATGCCTAATAATTTTGGTGTTATGCCCGACTATAAAAATAAACAGTCGGAAGCACAACAAAGGCAGGATTGTAAAAAAGCTTTGATTGAATGGATGAAAGCAGAGGTAGGTAATCCTCAGAGTAATTGGTTCGGTGAAAAAGGATTGGCATTGTTAAGATTTATTTGTGAATCGTAGTCTTTAATATCATTGACATTATGCAATATATTACAAATAATTTTGATGAGATTGAAGCCTATATTCAAGGTGAGATGGATGAAGAAAAGGCAAAACTTTTTCTTGAAAAATTGCAGATTGATGAAGAGCTATTTCGGGATTTTCAACTTTGGACAAAAATTGATAATTTTTTCGATGAGTCACATTTTTATGAAATAGAATCAACCATTGAAATAGAAATTAAGGAATCGTCTAAAAATATTAAAGGTACACCATCTAATAGAATACATTTATTTAACAATATTCTTAAAATAGCAGTCTGTATAGCACTATTGGGTTCATTTTGCGGTTTGATTTATCAACAATTTTATAATTTAGAATCTTTGCAGGGGTCGCTTGTTTACTCCAAAGCTTTGTATATTAATTCCAACTCAACTAACGCACACAAACCCCTACTTGGAACAAAGAGTATTGACTGGATATTGGGTAAGAGTTTGAATACTGATACTACATATCAATTTGTTTTTGAAAATGATGAACCCCAAAAAATTATCATAAGAGTTCCGAGAATTCGTTACAGTGATAGGCAAAAATTGATAATTCGCTATGACGATTCTATAAAAATGTACATATTGAACATGGGACATAAAAAAATCTTGCTGAAACCAACTAAAAATTGGCAGAAGGTACAATATTTGCCGCCTAAGTAAAACAATTAGTTTATGTGCTTTTGTTAGTTGAGAGAATTTACTCTATTCTCAAAAAGCCCTATCTTTAAAGTAGATAGAGCTTTTGCGAGATGATGCGAATCTTAGATTTTAAGGTCTTCCATTACCAGTTGATACTGGAGGGTCATCATTGGTTACTAAAGAAGTAGAATCAGCGGCCACTGTATTACTTTTTTTAACTTCTAAAGGTTTGATAGAGTTTTCATCATTGCATGAAGCGAGTAAAACACCCAAAACTAAGATTGTTATTAACTTATACATGATTTTTTGTGTGTTGTGGGAAGTTGAGCATCAACACACAATATCATGTTTGCGAAATAACCCTCTGTGACTTATTTTGTCATTTTACTATAATTATTTTCATAGTTATTTATAACTTTCAATTCCTATTGGAAATACTTTAAGGTTCAATTGAACGTTTTTTAAAGTGAATAAATACATATACTTGCTTACCCAACTAATCCTGCTTTTAATATTAAGTATCTATGAATCAAAGAATTAACTATACCCCTTCTCAAGTCGTAAGCGTATTAAGGAGTAATGTTCATACTGAAATAGAGTCAGTGACCACTTTTTTGTATACTTCATTCAAGCCAGTCGTGGCATCCTATATTTTCAAACAAGGAGGAGATTATGAAGATGCTAAAGACATATTTCAGGATGTTATTTTGATTTTTTTTCGTCAAGTTTACACTTTGAAGTTTGAACCTAAGTCATTTAAAGAGCTTGAGGGTTATTTCATAAAGATTGCTCACAATAAATGGTTAAAAAAAAAACAAGCAGATGAAAGAAGAGAACAACGAGAAAATGAATATACTAATCAACATGAGACTTTAAAGGATACAAAAACTCCTCAAAATCAGTTGGAAAATGACGAAAATAGTAATGCGTTTAACGAGGTGTTAAAAAAGTTGGGAGAACCATGTAGAACAATTCTTTTAGCGTATTATGGCGAAGAACTATCAATAAAAGAAATAGCCGCTCAATTAAATATAGGAAATCCAGATGCTATGAAAGTTCGCAAGTTTAGATGTTTAGAAAAATTAAAAACCCTTCTATCAAAAAATGAATAATCAAGAAAATTTTCACCGATTAGAACTTATAGAAAAATATTGTAATAATACTTTATCTCCTTCTGAAATACTTGAGTTTGAGGAATTATATAAAAATGATTCTACATTAGCAGAAGAAGTGGAAGAGTATAAAAAGATAGTTGATTTATTGCGAATGAGTTCTGTTGAAAAAACTATCCTTTCAACCTTAGAAAGATTAGAGAATGAAGATAGAGCTTTAGAGAGTTCGCCTATTAAATCTTACAAAGCTGCATTTTTCTTATTGATAACTACACTTGCAGCTTGTGTGATATTTGTGCTTTATGCTTCATTAACAGCAGTGGAATTACCAGATTTTGAAAATGATTTGACCATAGTTAGAAATACAGAACAAAGTGTTTTAACTTTTGATGATAAAGAAGTACTTGATAACTTAAGTAGAGGACAACGTTGTTTTAAAGATGGGAATTTTTCCAAGGCTGTCGAACACTTTGAAAATGTCCTTGATTCTCAAAATACAATTCGTCCATACTATCAAGAGGCAGCAGAATGGCATTTAATCGTGTCATATCTTAAAAATGACCAAGTAAAAGATGCAAAAAGGCTCTATAAACAAATGGATAATTGTAGTGAGTATGTTTATCCGATTAGTAGCCTTGATAAGATTAAATTATGGTGGCAAATTTTCTGGGCGAACCTCTTAAAATAACTGTATTTTATTTTTCTTCTTGTATAAAAACCAAACTATAATCACAAGAATAGGTATTATTAGTAGAAAATACAGGTATAGAGAAGTAGAAGATTCAATAGCATTTATATTACCTGTAAGAGTTAGATTAGCCCAGAAGAATGGATGATCTAACTCTTTTCCTAAGGAGGATTCCAGAAAGTCAATTTTAGCTTTTTGCAGAGCAAAGTCTTTTTCTTCTCCTTCGTTGATATAGTGATAAAAACGAGACATGATAAAAACGCTTGAACGATCATGTGCTTCCCACTGGGCAGCAATAACTGACTGAGAACCAGCTTTATAGAAAGCATATCCTAATGATAAAACTCCTTCGTATGCTTCATTTCGTCCATTAGCACTGTTGCAAGACGCTAAAATCAAAAGTTTACATTTTGAAAGGTCTAAGGTTAGAATTTCATTATATCCTAACTGCCAATGTTCAGATTTTGGACTAAAAATGATGTAAGAATTGTCAAAATTTGCTGAATCAGCCACAGAATGACACTCTAAATTTAAAACATTATACTTTTCAATATTATTGATAAAGTTTTGTTTACTTGCGTCTTTATCTTTAAAAATTTGTTCATCACGAGTTTTGGGAAGTGTCTCTAAGGCATTCAAAATTTTACCTTCTGGTGTTTTTTGATTTGTTGTAAATGGAGCAACTGTAAGAATTTTATTTGGAGTGTATTCATCTTTATTTTTCCGTAAAATAAAGCTCAATGCTGTGTACTGGTATGAAATAGCAAAATGATTTATGAGTTTATCATTTTTGGGTAGTCCCGTTTCTAAAGTTTCAAAAGGTAAATAGTTTAGGCTACCATCTCGACTAATAATTAATCTATTTTGATTGATGAGCATAGGCTCAATTGGTTTTAAGAGATAGTTATATATGTCTTGTGATAAATTAGCTCCCTCATAAGAAAAAACAGTCGGGTTTTTAGTTAGAGATTTTGTGAAATCATCAATGGTTTTCTTGATAGAAGGCTTATTAGCTAATTTTTTAAACATCACTTTTTCGTGATTAATGGCCAAAACATAAACTTGGAAATCATTGGAAATACTATAATTTATATAAACACTTTTAGGACTTAAATTGGCAATTATTTCATAAACATTCACATCATTGTTTGAAAGATTATTTCGGCCAGATTTTGGAAACATATTATCAAATTTTAATTTTTGATATGAAGCAAGCTTGATGTCACTTTTGTGAAGTTCAGATTTTAGGCTATCATACTTTGCCCTATCTAATCTTATTTCTGCAATTTTTTCTTTCAAAAGAATATTTTTCTTCTCCTCAGCTCTCTCTTCATTCTCAATTTTGAGTATATTACTATTAAGCTTTATTTTTTCAACTGATATTTTGTCGCTCAAAGCCAGTGCTTTCGTATTTTCAATTATACTTAATAGCACATTCACTTTTTTTATGGTAGGCTCTTGATAAAAAGAACGATAAGCGGCATCAATGGCATTATCAAAAACAGTAGTATTGTTTTGATTTAATACTAACTTGTCAGCAGGATGTTCTATACGCTTTCTAAACATAGTCGATAACTTTACTGCTAAATGATATGAGTTGACTATTAAATCAAGATTTTTGCCTGATAGTTTGTTTTTATATAACTGACTTAAAATTTTTCCTTTGAATGAAAGAATGTGGAATAGAGTAGGGTAATCAATTATAATTTGAGATAATTGTGGGTTTTTGTTAAAGTCGTCTTCTTCAAACTCAACAACAATTGCTCTTATTGCTTTTTGCGTATAAGTAAGCCCTGTTGAATAATTCGTGCTTGCATAAGCATTTTGAGCTTTCTGGAATAAAGCTAAGCTCAAGTATTTATTTTTATCTTTATGTTTCTTTCGATAATAATTGATAGTATAATCTAAGTACTTGTCGCTATCGGCATAATTTGAATTATAGGAATGAGCCATCCCCAAATCAAATAAACCTAAAGCTATATCTTCATCAGATAAGTTTGTATCCTTATTTTTTAATCTGGTTCTTACAATGTTTAAACTTTTTTTAAACGATGTAATTGCTTTAGAGTACTCCTTACATCTAATATGATTCCAGCCAATTGAAGTATAAATTATGTAGTTATTATTTAAGCTGTTTAATTGATACTTTTCTATTTGTCGATAGCAAGAAGCGGCAATATCATTTTTATTTAAAACATCATAAACATTTCCTAAGTTGTTTAGAAGATTTATTTTTTGTTTTATTCTTTTTTGAGTGTTTTTTATGTATTTATAAGTCCTAAGTCCTTCCTCAAAGCAACTAATAGCTCTTGTATAGTAATGATAAGATGTTTGAAACAATTGACCAAAATTACCCCAATGAGTAGCAACATAAAGAGGTTCATTCTTTTGAATTATTGGATATTTTTCAAGGATATTACTTATTTCATTTGAACAATAATATGAAGAGTCAATCTGGTTCAACTCTCTGTAAATATAAGCCAAACTAACTTTGAATTTGAGTTCAAGTGTACTTTTGGATAGCTGCGGAAGTTTAGATTTTTGTATAGAGATAAGATTTTTTTTGATTTGAAAAATCGTTTTTAAATATGGATTTATGAATATACTATCCTCAAGATTAGTTAGATTTTTCTCGAAATTCCGTATGGTACGAATAGAAGAACTATTTTGTGTATTAGCAGAAATAGTGTAATTATATGAGAACAGAAAGAGAGATAAGATTAGTAATTTTTTTTTCATAAAGCTTAAAATAGTGATTAGACAACTGTATGAGATTTAAGCTTAAATTTAGTAAAAAGAAATGAGAAAAAGATTAGTAATTAATTATGATTGAAGATGAAATAAAAGCCTCCTTAATAGCGGAATTTAAGGAGGCTTATTATGAAATTTTAATCAAGTGCTAAGCGAAAACCGACATCAGCAAATGCTTTATCTGGGGCAATGTTGGTTCGGTTGGTGACTAAGGATAGTTTTGAAGTGCTACTCCAACTTCCGCCTCTTAATACTTTTGATGGGCTGGTTGTGGAATTAATTGGATTTGACTTTGGACTATTCTGATAGTAGAGTCCATCGTACCAGTCTTGACACCACTCAAATACATTCCCAGTTAAATCAAATATCCCTAATTCATTGGCTATTTTCAGACCAACTTTGTGTGTTTTAGATTCAGCATTATCAATATTCCAAGCAATGTCATTAAGTGAGTTACTACCTGAATAAATAAAGTTTTGGCTTTTAGTACCTCCTTTAGCTACAAATTCCCACTCTGCTTCAGTAGGAAGTCTAAAGCTTTTCCCTGTAATTTTTTGAAACCTTTCAATAAAAATTTGAGTATCATTCCAAGAAACTTGCTCTACTGGACATTCGTCACAATTAGGGAAATAGCTTGGGTTCGTTCCCATAACAGCTCTCCAGAGGGCTTGTGTAACTTCGAATTTACTTATTTTGAAATTGCTTAAAGTAATCTCATGTTCAGGCTGTTCATCTATATCACCGTTGTTATTTCCCATTTGAAATGTACCACCCTCTATATCAACCATTTCAATTTTAAAAATATCAGGAATTTTTAGTTCATAAGTTGATGTGAGTTCATAGGTTTCTTTACATTTATTAGTAATGTTAGCTACAACTTTATAATTACCTTCACTAATCAACATGGATGATTGAGCAGTGAAAGGACTTGAGGTTACTTCCGTTCTGAAGATTTCTGAGTTGGAGCTTATATCTGTTATAATCCATTCTATTTTAGCAATATCTGTTATAGTTCCATTAATACTTAAATCAACAATTAATGGACTTGATGTATTTGCTGTTGCTGTAATATCCGTAGGTTTTAAACATTTTTTTGTATAGTTAAAACTATATGTTAAATCTATTGACTTACCACAATTGTTGGTAGAAGTACATGATATATTGTATAATCCATCAAAATTAAAAGTGAAAATTGGATTTTCATTTGCTTTAAATTGACCACTTTTATACACTTCTGTACCATTATAAACGATTTTCCAAACAGTGTAATTAATATCAGAAGAATTACCATTGAGTGTAAATCTTAATTTTGCAAGGTTTGAAGGATCTGGGTAACTGGGTTGGATAGAAATAGGCTGGCTACATTCTTTTAGCATTTTGTTGGTAGGGAGTTCCAAGCTACAAGCTGTTAGAAAAAACAAGCAAAAGATGTATAAATAATAGTTCTGTGTCTTGTACATATTTTATATATATTTTGTAATACTGCTGAAAACCTAAGATTAATTGTTAATTGAAATAGGGACTAAAAAACGAATTCGTTATCGTGAGTTGGTTCTTTTAAAAACTGTGGATTTTGTTTTTGTTTAGTTTCCTCTTTTACGTTGATTCCAGTTCTATCGAAAACTTTTTCTAATCTTTCTCCCGATTTAATTTGTTTCAATAATTGTCCTGTGTAAACACCATTTCTACCTGTGCCATTTTGTGCTTTTTTGCCCCATCCAGTTGCCATTGCCAAATAAATATTACCAGAGGGTACATTGTTCAATTCAATAGCCGAAAAACCTCTATCAGTGTTTGACCAAGCTCTTTCTTCACCTTTTGAAAGAATATCAACCTCTTTAAAAGGGTCATTCCTACAAGCATCCAAAATGATGAGATTGTGCTTTGCATTACCAGACTTTAGTCTTTCAAAGAGTGTTTCTATATTATAGGCATCATCATTGGCATCAGCAGGAGTTTTAAGTTGAGCATCTACCGGAATAATATATTTTTTACCATTGATTTCAATGCCATGACCTGCAAAAAAGAATGTTGCCATTTCAGCTCCTTTAATTTTCTCTTGAAAAGTTTTTATTGCATCTTTAATGGTTTGAAGTGTACCATTTGTAATAACTTTTACGTCGAACCCTAATGATTGAAGTGTTTGTCCCATATCATTAGCATCATTAATTGGATTTTCTCCCAGTCTTGTTCCATGTTTATAGTCTGAATTTCCAATTAATAAAGCTACCCGTTTTTGTGTGGGTCTGAAGAAAATCTTTAAAGTACTTGTGCTAATCAGTTTTTTCCCTTTTTCAACTGTTACAAAAAGCTCATGTGTATAATTAGGGCTTACCTCAATTGAAGTCTTAAAAGTATTGTTTAAACAGATGGACTCAGAAAAAATACTTTGTCCATCAAGCCATACTTTAAAATTGTTAGCTTCAAGTGGGGCTTCGCAAATAGCTTTACATTCTATATTAATTTTTGGATTATTGGTTTGAAATATGGTTTCATTACTTACCGAAGGTTGTATCCATTCAATTCCTTTCAACTGAATGGTATTGAGTTTTATAACAGTTTGTCCAATTCCATGAAATTGAGTAAGACAAATTATGAATATCAAAGCAAACTTATTGTTCATCGTCGTTAGAATTTATAAGTAAGAGATAATCCATTCAAAGTGGATGATGGCTGAAAGCTAAATCCTTTATCAATTTTATTTGTTTTTGTTGTTAATAAGAAAATTTCGTACCCAAGCGATAAAATACTCGTCGCTACCATAGCATTGAGCAAACCTGTTTTCTGAGCTTTTTGTGCTTCTGAATAAGCATTATTCCACGTTTCTAAGTCGTTTAATGTTTGAAGTTGTTCATTTACTTGAGGCAAACTTTGTGATAAATCATTTAATACCTTGACCTTAGAATCAAAATCACTCTTAATTGAGTTGGCTGACAACGCTGCAAATACTCCAACTCCTGCAACTCCCAGTTTTAATAAAACAGAATGAGGTTTATACTTCGTTTTTGTTAATACTTCTGGAGCAACGTACTTTTTCTCTTTTACTAAACTTGCACAAGAGTCTATAAATACATGTAAAACAAATTCATCATCTACAAACAGATTCGCAGTTTTATAGTCAAATACTACATAATGATTGCCTATGCTGAGGTTGTTAAGTTCACCTTTTAGCGGAGTCAATACGGTTCTTTTATTGGTCGATAGCTCAACTAATTCAACTCTTTTCACATTTGAGCAATAAGTTAATTTAAACTCAATTTTCAATTCTCCTTTGGTTAGTTCTGGAGTTCCAATACCCTCAATCATTTTTTGAGAAAAACCTCTTTGACAGCTTAGAATTGAACAAAAGAAACAGAACACAAGCACACATTTTAAATTCAGCATATTCTTGAAATAGTTAGTGTTTAATAAGAAAGTATTAATTCGTTAGACTCTATTTTGTTTAACATCAGTAGATTAATAGTAAAAAATTACACGTTTTCTAAAAACTTATTTTACGGTTATTCACTTTTTTAAGCGTGTCTTTTCCGTTTTAATCTTCAATTAATCTGTTTAAATGTTTTTACGTATATTTTATTGGGTTCACTTTTTGAAAGATTGTAAAATCCATGATGAGTCAATATTATTTATATTTAAACATGTTTTAAAAATATATGTGACTCTCTAAAAATTAACTTCAGCAAAAGTCAAAACACATTACCTATTATAATAGAGTTACATTCAGTTTTGTAAAAAAATATTCCTCTTTTTTGGGTTTCAATGTTGAAAACCATACTTAAACACCAAAAATTATATTTATTATGGTATTAATACAATCCTTAGCATTGCCTAAAGTTTCATCGGATGACCTTTATGATGGAGTTAAAAATGGAGAAAGGTGGTCATTTGAATTTTTAGAAAGAACACTCTTTTCAGGACATTTATTAGAACTTAATGGGGACAAAGACTTGGCTTTTGATTTATACCATGATGTTATTCTTGAACTGTATCTCAAAATTATTGAGGGAAAACTTACTAAAACGGATGAGAATGGTACTGGATTAGTAATCTCATGGGTAAAACGACATTTAGATTGGAAAAGAAGAGATTATTGGAAAAGTAGTAGGTATAAAGATGTTGTTAAATTAGATGAACATCATGAACAGACTTGTGCCTGTTTTCCCGAAATAGAAAATAAAATCTATTTCAATCAGGTCATAACGATTATTGAAAAAATGACTGCTAAAAATAGAATGATACTCCAAGATAAGCTTGTTGATGAACTCGAATGGAAAGTAATCTACCAGAAATATCCTCTTGAAAATCAAGGAAGTTTACGAGTTTTATTCAGTAATAGCCTAAAATCCTTAAGAGTACATTTGAGTCAATGATATGATTTGAAATATTTCTTAAGTCGTGATGCGATGTTTTAATCATATCTCTAAATTCAACAACTACCTTAAATTAATAGTAATAACCCTAATTGTTTTATGAAACTATCCCAAGACCTTATCGTTTTTACTCATAACTCAAGAGTGTTTAATTTACTCGAAACCGTAAAAAAGCCTTCCAAGTATTTTTGAGAATCTATTCATAAAAACCTATAATTGAGTGTATTTATGAATACAACATCATTTACTGTTGAATTCCACGTTAAAAAAAATCAAAGAGAAACTGAACGCCAGCTTTTTTTACCAAAAGATGTTAGAAGCTTGTGTATTGTTGGTGATACTAAAGAGTTTGGACTAAAAGATGAGCAAAAAAACTCATATTCAGACATATTGACTCTTAACAAAGACTTTGTTGTAATTCGTTTCAATCCATCTAAAGCAGGCATTTACCAAGTTGTAGTTAAAGGTTATGATAAAAACCTGAAAGAAATAGTTGTAATTACTCTGATTGGTAAATGTTTTCTGGATAATTTAAAAATTATTAAAAGTATTTGCTTGATTACTGGTCTTTTGGCTGGAATTGTTTTGTCATTTTATGAATGCACTAATTATTGGGTTTATACAACACAAGATGTAAATAAAACTCTATCAAAACGACCCAAAACCCTACTAATTGGTTCTACAGAAAAATTTATTGATTCAGATGTGTTACTAAATAGATTTCAGCGGTACTATGACTACAAGATAGATGATGAGACATTTTCAAATAAACCGATAAAAGAACTATATAGGTTATTGAAAAGTGGAAAAATTGATTGCATTGTTACTTCAATTTCAAATGTGGATACTTCATCAATTTATTGGAGCGAAGTATATGCCATTGATAACACTGGAGGTGTTGGGCTCAGAGTGGGTGTTTTAAAAACAACAAGTAATGTTCAATTAATACGAGAGTTTAACCAATGATGAAACAGAAATACATCTTGCTTTTAATACTTACACTATTCGTCATACTGCTAATGAGTGGTGTCGCTACTTTCGCTCAAACAATTCATATTATAGGATTAGTAGATACCGAAAGTGATGAGCGACTTGCTGGCAATAAGTTTGTAAAAACACAACTATATGAATTAGGTCGAAACTTAAGTGTTACAGACTTGAAAATAGATTCAGTTCAATTTACACCAGAATCACTTTTGGATACTTCGTTGATTTATGATAAAATTAGAAAAATTAAAGTCGAGAAAAATGATGTAATATTCTGTTATTCTGCGGCTCATGGTTACAACAGAGGCGGAAGTGTTTATCCTACGATACGTTTTGGTTTAACCAATCAGTCGGATATATACATAGGCAAATTAAAAGGAGTTCTTGAGTCAAAAAATGCAAGATTGTGTATTATTATTAATGAGTCTTGTAATGCCCTTCATAAAAATAAGTTTTTCTTTAATAATAATGAACCTCGCTCATTATTCAATCTCCAATCACTGAAACGACTTTTTGTTGACTCAAAAGGAACATTTTTAATGTTATCATGTGACCTCGACCAAAAATCTCTTATTACGGAAGAAGGAGGGATTTTTGGGAAAGCTTTTTTCTATACACTTCATGAACAGTTTTATTCAGAAAGTTCATCTTGGGAAATTATCGCACAAACAACGAAGCGATTAACCCAAAGGGCAGCCCTCGAATATGAAAACTTTCAACAAGTGCCTTATATTGAAAATAACCTTTCGTATCAGAGTACAACAGAAACACAGTCTGAAAAAGATGTAGCTGTGAATGTTACGATTAACCCGTATAAGTATGAAGATTTTGAAATTGAGATTAAAACCGATAAAGGTCGAGAGAACTTAATGTATTACAAATGTGATACGCTTAGGATTAGCATAAGAGTGACGAAACCTTGTTTTATTCGGTTAGTTGATATT
This sequence comes from Arcicella rigui, assembly GCF_034929435.1. Lineage (NCBI taxonomy): Bacteria > Pseudomonadati > Bacteroidota > Cytophagia > Cytophagales > Flectobacillaceae > Arcicella > Arcicella rigui. Next base: position 189,455 of record NZ_JAYFUM010000006.1, on the reverse strand, counting down.
TCACCAGACAACCAAACAAGTTTATTGTTAGATAATTATAGAATTGATGCGGATAAAGTAGGCAAATGGATTGAAATAAATTCGATTCCTAATCAGCCGTATTTTATTTGTTCTCAACCATTTGGGGTTGATTATTTATTATCCTTTGCCTCACAAAAAGCATTTTGTCCTCTCAACTTCAAGAAAGTAAATGGTATTCCCTACTTGGAAGACGATTTTAAAAATGCAATTGACTGTACTCGGGGAAAATTACTAATGGGAGCTGGAATAGTACTTGAAGATAAACTTAAAGTTTTTACCAAAGATAAATTTGGAGTGAGTTGCCACTAATTGAAATAGCACTTGGTGTATTTTAAAATAATAAGAAACATTATGAAAACAAATTTTACAATTATTGCAAAGATTTCATTGAATTTCAGACACCATTTATTGGGTTGTTTGGTACTGATTTTCTATTTTGCCACAACAAATGGCTTTTCGCAAACTAAATCATTTACACCTAATTTGGTAATAAATGAGGAAAAACGATTAGCCTTGGTGATAGGTAATAAAGAATACATTGCTGCTCATGCATCGTTAAAAAATTCAGCGAATGACGCTGAAGATATGACCAAAGAACTAACAAGGTTAGGGTTTAAAGTAATGACCTATTATAATCTTTCAAAGAAAGACTTTTTGATAGCCATAGACGAATTTGGTATTCAATTAAAAAATTATAATGTAGGTTTGTTTTACTATTCTGGACATGGGGGGCAGTCAAGAGGAGAAAGTTATTTGATTCCGAGTGATATTACCTTGAATAGTAGTTTAGAGTATGATTGTGTTAGCCTTGGACGAGTATTAGAAAAAATGGAAGAAGCACAAGTTAAAGTAAATTTAGCTTTTATAGATGCTTGTCGAACCAATCCATTAGAGAGAAAAAAGGCTATGATTGGGCAAGGTTTGGCAATTCCTAACAATCCCTCAGGTAGCATGGTTGTATATGCCACAGAAGCAGGAACACCAGCAAGAGATGACCATGAAAATGGAAGAAATGGACTGTTTACTGGTGAATTATTAAGTCAATTGAGAGAAAATCCAACTTTAGGTTTACGTTCGATGTTGGACAATACTTCTGAGGGAGTAGAAAAACTCAGTAATAAAACACAAGAACCTGGAAGATATGACAAATTGAAAGGGGATTTCTTTTTTTTGAAAGGAAATAAAGTTCTTCCAGTGAGTACTGAAAGCTATGATGATATTAGCTACAATATTCAGCAAGGCGAAATGGCTTTTGATAAAAAAATATATGATGATGCTTATAGATTTTTAAATACTTATCGTGAACATGCACTTTTTAAGCCGACGAATCTTAATCAGTTAGCTTATATGTACGATATGGGTTATGGGGCAAAACAAAATTATGCAGAAGCTTTTAAACTGTATCAAAAAGCTGCCAGCTTAGATAACGCATTAGCTGCGTACAATCTTGGAATTATGTATGAAAGAGGTTTAGGTACAGTGGCTGACTATAAATCAGCGGCCGAGTGGTACAAAAAAGCGGCAAATCAAAATTTAGCTCTGGCTCAATTCAACTTAGGTTTTCTATATGAAAAAGGACTTGGCGTAAATCAAAGCTACACAGAGGCATTTAATTGGTATTTGAAAGCCGCCGAAAATGGTGATTCTGATGGACAAGTAAATGTGGGTTACTTATATGAAAATGGTTTGGGTACTACAAAAGATATTAGAGAAGCCTCAAAATGGTATCGCAAAGCTGCTGAACAAGCTGATGCTGATGGACAGTATAATCTTGCAAGGCTGAATGTTTCTTTGAGTGATGGTCAAGAAGAATTTACGCTTTATGCGAATGCGGCAGAGCAAGGACATATTGGGGCTCAAATAAATTTAGGCTATCTCTATGAAGTTGGAAGAAATGTTGCTAAAAACCAAGATTTGGCTACTACTTGGTATCAGAAAGCGGCTAATCAAGGAAATGCAATTGCTCAATTTAATTTGGGAGTACAGTATGAGAGTAAAAAATTCCCGTTAAGCCCTAATTATCGTGAAGCGATCAATTGGTATGAAAAGGCCGCAAAGCAAGATTTCGGACTGGCTTTATACAATTTAGCTATTCTTCATGAAAATGGTAAAGGAACAGTAAGAGATATGAAAATCGCAAATGAATATTATAAAAAGGCTGCTAAACAGGACATTTTAGGAGCTCAAAGAGCATTAGCAAGATTTGGATTAAAGTGGTAAAGAACATTTTATGCTAATGCTTTAAATCAAATTACATAAACAATTCAATAAATACATCATGAAAAAACTTTTACTAACACTCTTTATTGTAATATCAAATCTTACTTTAAAAGCTCAAGATTCGGGAATTTGGCAAATTAATAACAATGCGGGAGTAAGAGAAGCTCAATTAAACCCATCAAGTATTGCTGATTCAAGACTGGGCTGGCAGTTACATTTACTTTCTGGTTTTTGGCTTGGTACAGATCAAAGTTTGAATACAACGCAAAGTCCAAATACAGATTTATTCTTACAAGATTTCAACGGAAAATCTTACGGGACAAGTTTCAGCGATATTTCAAGTCTTGGCTTGATGATTCAGTTGCCCAATAACCACGCTTTCTTTTTTGGAAGTAGGTTGAGAGCCTGGCAAAATGATAATCCACTGTTAAGGAGTATTTTTAATAATGTTCAAGACTCAACTATTTTTGGAAATAATTTCCAAAACCAAACCTTTAATGCAACGTCATTAAGGGATTTTAGCTTTGGTTATGCTTTACCAATTTATACTCAAAATCAACATTCAATTAAAGCAGGTGTAGCTGTAAAGTTTTATAAAACGTTTGAAAATCAAACACACATTTTTAATGCAGACTCTACAAAAATTGAATATCAAGGCTATAGAATAAATCCTGATAATAATTTTAATTCTCAAGATTTGTATAAAAACCTTGGAGGAGATGGGACTGGCTTTGATTTAGGGATAACTTACGAGTTCAGACCAGATTATCAACACTATACTTATAAAATGGATGGAAAAAATCGCTCGGATGTTACTACAAACAAGTATAGAGTTAGAGTGGCTATGTCTTTATTAGACCTTGGAGGTTACCGTTTTGCTAAAACAAAGATTTTAAGTAGTGGAGAAATGGATAAAGCAATCCTTAATGGTGGGTACTTAGTAGGGTCAAATTTTGACAACAAGCTACAAACGAACTTCACACCAGTTACTGCAAACGATACGCTACAATTAGAGCAAGCAAAACTACCTTCGACTTTCGTATTAAACATTGATACTTACTTAGGTAAAACATGGTATTTCAATGCTTTGTATAGAAACTCAGCCAAAAGTACTTATGCACAGCCGACAACTTTATCTTTTGGAATAAGAACAGAAACTACTAATGGAAGTTTTGGAGTACCATTAACATATAATGTTGATGCAAAAAAATGGGCTGCAGGTATTCACTTTAGATTAGGTTCATTGTTTTTTGGTACAGAAGGGATAAATTTTCTTTTCGACCAATCAAGTGGAGCTAAACCAACTTTTTATGCAGGAATTTCAATTTCAGGACGTGCAAAAAAAATCAAAGATATGGATAAAGACGGGGTTTCTGACATGAGAGATAAGTGTATAAAAGAGGCTGGGTTATTTGAGTTTGACGGTTGCCCTGATAGAGATAATGATGGAATACCAGATAAAGATGATGCTTGTCCAGATAAACCTGGTACTAAAAAAACAGGTGGATGTCCTGATAGAGATGGTGATGGAATTGAAGACGATAGTGATAGATGCCCTGATGAAAAAGGCTTGCCAATCAATAGAGGATGTCCTGATAGAGACAATGATGGAGTAATTGATTCTAAAGATGCTTGTCCTGATGTTCCCGGACCAAAAGAAAACAAAGGCTGTCCAGTAAAATAATTACACCATCAATATGAGAAAATACATTATCTTATTTATAGTATGTGGCTTTCATCACTGGGTAGCTTTAGGACAATTGGAAAAGGCAAAATTACCTCTTACAATTAATCATGAATTCTTTTTTGAGGATTCCCCGTCGATGAGTGCTGATAAATCAACGATGATTTTTGTGTCTAATAAATATAAAAATCCGATGATTGCAGATTCTTTATATGATTCACCCTTTAATGGAATATTCATTTCCAAGCGTCATTATACGGGTGAATTTCAACCTGCCGAGCCAATCAATGCGATTAATACTCATTTCGTAGTCTCAAAAGTTATTAATGCACCAAGTATTAGCCCCGATGGGAATATGATACTTTTTTCAGGCGTTGAGAAATACAGTAAAACTGGAGAAGATATTTTTTATTCAGTAAGAATTAAAGATACTTGGAGTGAGCCACAAAATATAGGTTTTGAAATTAATTCAGAAGGATATGATGGAGCACCAAGTATTTCTGCTGATGGGAAAAAGATATTCTTTGTTCGTGAAATTCCTTTTAGAAAAATCGGAGAGCAACAATGTTATAAAATTTGGTTTTCCGAACGTGAAAGCATCAATGATAAATGGGAGCGTCCGATTCAGTTACCGTATCCAATTAATCAAGGATGTGAAAATTTTCCAAGGATTCATTCTGACGGGAGAACGTTATTTTTCTCATCGATTAGAGGTGATGGAAAGGTGGATTACGACATCTACAAATCAGTTTTACAAGATGATGAAAGTTGGAGTACTCCAGTCAATTTAAAATTCCTCAATACTAAAAAAGCTGATACTTATGTGGCTTTAAATCCTTGTGGTAATTTATTGTACTTTGCTTGGGAGGGTGATATTTATAGCTCAACAGTTCCACAGGAATTTAAAATGCAAAATATACTTACTTTTCAAGGCTTTGTGACGGATTCATTAACTTCAGCACCTTTAGCTACGCAAATCATTGTGAAAAACAGAGATAATCCGAATGAAACAATAGCAGTTTTTGAAAGCAATGCTTCAGACGGAAGATACACCGCTTTGTTGAGTCCTGATAAAAAGTATGATTTTTACTTAAAAATGGACGACTATTATCCTAAAAGAATATCAGTCTCACAGGAAGGGCTGAACTTTTGCGAAGTAATTAATACTGATATTCGACTTAAACCATTTCCCAAACCTGTACCTGCTACTTCGGTGATGACCAATACGCCAACTTTTAAAATAACTACGAAACAGCAAAGATTAGAAAGCATAAAAGCTAAACAATAGATATAAGCTCTTGGAAGATTCCAAGAGCTTTTCTTTTAACTTCATCTTTAAAGAATTTCTTGCACTTCAAGTAATGTCCCTTCAACCATTTTTAGTAACATTTTTTAAGATGATGTAACATTTTTTGAATATACTTTAATTTATATATATTTAAATTGTTGATTTTCAGCTGTTTGTCTAAATGTAACATTTTTATATTTATTAGAAGAATTATTGTAACTTCGTCAATATCCAGTCTGCTAATTTTGAGCTATTCAAAACAGAAATTATACAATTTTTCATAGCCAATTTTGAATGAATTTTCCCCAAAAAAATACTTCAACTACTTTATAAAATGTCACTAAAAACTATTCAAAATATTGCATTTGCTTTGATTATGTTTGCTTTGATTACTCCCAAAGTGTTCGGACAAAATCATGACCCTTCTAAAGTGTACAAGGAACAACACAGACCTTTGTATCACTTTTCGCCATCAATTGGTTGGATGAACGACCCTAACGGTATGGTTTATTACAAAGGTGAATATCATCTGTTTTATCAACATTATCCCAACGATAACGTTTGGGGACCAATGCACTGGGGACATACGGTAAGTAAGGATTTAGTGAATTGGAAAAACCTTCCCATCGCTTTATATCCTGATAGTCTGGGCTATATTTTTTCGGGAAGTGCTGTCATTGACTGGAAAAATACCAGTGGATTGGGTATTAATAACAAACCTCCTATGGTTGCGATTTTTACTTATCATAACATGGAGGCAGAGAAAGCTCAAAGAAGTGATGTTGAAAGTCAAGGAATTGCTTTTAGTAATGATAATGGGCGTACTTGGATAAAGTATGCCAAGAATCCAGTGATAAAGAACAACGGAAGTCGAGATTTTAGAGACCCAAAAGTATTTTGGGATGAAAAACATCAACAATGGGTAATGGCACTGGCTGTACAAAATCATCATGAATTTTGGGTTTCAAAAAATTTGAAAGAGTGGTCAAATTCTGGAAGTTTTGGTAAAGAATGGGGAAACCATAGTGGCGTTTGGGAATGTGCCGATTTATTTCCTTTGAAAGAAGGGGATGTTACAAAGTGGGTTTTGATTGTAAATATTAATCCTGGCTTACCCAATGGTGGTTCGGGTACACAATATTTTGTGGGCGATTTTGATGGAAAAACGTTTATTCTTGATGAAGACCAAAAACCTTTTGTAAAAAATGGTCATGCTCTTTGGCTTGATTACGGTAGAGATAACTACGCTGGCGTTACTTGGTCGGATATTCCTAAAGAAGATGGAAGAAGAATTTTAATTGGTTGGATGAGTAATTGGGATTATGCCAATCAAGTTCCTACCTCGGCATGGAGAAGTGCTTGTACTCTACCAAGAGAACTGACTTTGAAAAAAACTAAAAATGGCTATCGTGTTTTTGCAAATCCAGTAAAAGAGGTAGGGTTGTTAAAAGATAAAAGCCAAGTTTTTACGCTTAAAAACCAAGTAGTTGATGGCACAAAAGATTTGAGTTCAGCCTTGAAATTTTCTCCAAAAACCTCAGCCTTGAATGTTACTTTTGAAGTAACCGAAGCAAAAACTAAGTTTGAAATCATCATGGAAAATTCAAGAGGTGAATTTTACGCATTGGGTTATGATGCTAAAAAAAATGAATTTTTTAGTGATAGAACTCAGTCAGGTAAGGTAAATTTCTCGGCTAAGTTTGCCAAAAATATTCATGTTACTCCAAGAACAAGTACCGACAAAACAATTTCATTGAATATATATTTTGATGTGGCTTCGGCGGAAATGTTTGCAGATAAAGGCGAAACCGTAATGACGGAAATTTTCTTTCCTAATGAAGATTTCAGTAAGCTAAAAATTAAGTCTTCAAATGGTAGCGTAAAAATAAAAGAATTGAAAGTACAAGCAATAAAAGGTATTTGGTAGCCAACAAAACAGCCTGATTTTAAGAGGATAAGCTATATGAATTGCTAAAATTCATAGTTTATCCTCTTCGTCGTTTTATCACTACATTTTGCTTAAATGAATTAAATTATGGACAATCTCAGACAAACCTTACATAAAATACTGTTACTCCTAATCGGATTTGTAGGAGTTAATGGCTTTTTTACTTCCTGCTCGTTGAAAAGTAATGAGAAAACTTTTACTATTGGTATGTCTCAATGTGGTATGGACGACCGCTGGCGAGTTGAAATGATTGAGGGCATGAACCGAGAGCTAAGTTTTTATCCTGAATGTAAATTTATTTTGAAAGATGCCCACTGGAATAACGAAACACAAATCAAGCAGCTTGAGGAGCTAATTGAACAAAAAGTTGATTTAATTATCGTTTCGCCAAACGAAAGTATTTATGTTCAAACCGCTATCGAAAAAGCCTACAAAGCTGGAATCCCTGTGGTGGTGGTTGATAGACGTATTTTTTCTGATCAATTTACTGCTTTTGTGGGTGCAGATAATTACTTGGTAGGGAAAAATGCTGGCGAGTACGCCAATATTTTGTTGAATGGCAAAGGCAATATTTTAGAAATTGGTTTTGGCCCGACTACTTCGCCTTCCATTGGAAGGCACTCTGGTTTTTATGATGTCGTTTCAAAATATGCTGGGCTACATTACATGGAGTATTTGAACAAAAATTGGAAAGCTTATGAGTGGGAAAAACAATTGAGAAAACGCTTGCAAACGAATGGTTCTGCCATTGATTTAATTTTTGTACATAATGATAGAAGTGCTAATATCTGCTATAATATTTGTAAAGAATTTGGGCTTGAGAAAAAAATAAAAATTATTGGCGTAGATGGTTTGTTGGGCAAAGACCTTGGACTTGATTTAGTCCAAAAAAAGAAAATCAGTGCTACCATTTTGTACCCAACAGGTGGCGAAGAGGCGATTCAGATTGCGGTGAAAATTTTGAAAAAACAGTCGTTTCAAAAAGAAAATCGACTTTTTACGACTGTCATAAATTCACAAAATGTAAGTATGATGTTGGCTCAAATACAAAAATTAAATGAGCAACAGGCTGATATTGAGCGTCAAACACAAAAAATGAATGAGTTGAATCGTATTTTTTCATCTCAGAGAAATTTACTTTATTTTACTTCAAGCCTATTATTGATTGTGTTGATTTTGGGGGGATTTTTATGGTCACTTTTTAGAGAAAAACAAAAATCAAATCTTGTTTTGGCAGAACAAAATCATGCAATTTCTCAACAAAAAGATGAAATTGAGAAAATTTCTCAGTTGGCTCGACAAGCCACTGAAGATAAACTTCGCTTTTACTCATATATTTCGCACGAGTTTCGCACGCCTTTGAGTTTGATTCTTACACCTTCGGAAGATTTATTGCAACGGAAACAATTTGATGTAAAAGAAGCCCGCAATATTTTACAATTGATTCATAAAAACGCTAACAGATTACTTCGTTTGGTGGACCAATTATTGGAACTAAGGAAATTGGATGCAGGCAAAATGGAACTTGAGTTGCATAACCATGATATTATTGCTTTTGTAAGAGACATTGTGTCGGATTTTAGTGTGAAAGCCAAAAGTCAGCAAATTGATTTACAGTTTATTTGTCCGTTCACGACTTTACCTTTTTGGTTTGATGCCGAGAAGTTAGACAAGGTTTTGTTCAATATCATTTCAAACGCTTTTAAATATACGCCTCGTGGTGGAATGATTCATGTGACACTTTTGAAAAATGTTGAGAAAATTGAAATCATGATTGCCGACAACGGAATCGGTATGAGTAAAGTTGAAAAAGAAAGAGCCTTTGATTTGTTTTATCGTGGAAATCAGAATATTTCTTTGGGAACGGGCTTGGGTTTGGCTTTATCTCGTGAGTTTGTAAATCTGCATCAAGGTGAAATAGAATTGGATTCAGAACCGAGCAAAGGAACGACCTTTAAAGTAATTTTACCTTTGATAAAACCACAAAACAACCTTGAAGTAATCAGCCAGACTGCCGTAAAAACTCGTGAAATTTTGGAGGAAGTACCCTCGGTTTTGAATACTGAAAAAGGCCCGGCTCATGAAAATACCATTGTATTGATTGAGGACAATTTGGAATTGAACCAATTTTTGAAACAGAAATTAGAAAAAAACTACAACGTTGCGAATGTTGAAAATGCAGAACGAGGTTGGGAAGAAATTTTATCGAATATGCCCGATTTAATCATAAGTGATGTCATGTTGCCTAAAATGGATGGCTTTAGTTTAACGCAAAAAATCAAAAGCGATTTTCGTACTTCGCATATTCCTGTGATTTTATTGACGGCAAAAGGACAAACTGAAAGCCAAATCGAAGGTACAAAAGCAGGAGCAGACGCTTATATTTCAAAACCTTTTAATCAGCAATTGTTAGAAGAAAAAATCAAAGGTTTGTTGGTAAATCGAGATAGAATGAGAAGACGTTTTTCTGGTGAAATCATCAATCCAAGTCATTTGCAAAAAGGAGAACGCAAGTTTTTAGTAGAATTTGAATTATTAATTGAAAAAAATATCCAAGATAGTTCATTATCCGTTGAAAAATTAAGTCAAGAATTAGGAATGTCGAGAGTACAATTATTTAGAAAAATTTCAGCTTTAACCAATAAAAATGTAGCAGACTATATTGCCGATTTTAAAGTACTAAAAGCGAAAGCATTATTGAAAGAATCGAACAAATCTATTGCTGAAATTGCTTATGAACTTGGTTTTAATAACCCAAGCTATTTTACCACTTTCTTCAAACAGAAGACCAATCAAACACCAACAGATTTCAGAAATAATTGAAGTAACATCTTTTGAAATCATGTATCAAATATTGAATTGTGTACCAATTCAAAACCAATAAAATATCATTAAATATTTATAAATCAGAATGTTACATTTTTTGTAACATTCTTGATATTCTTTGAAAGAATACCAAAACTTCAACTTTTGAAATGCTACTAATTTTGGTTTGTCAGTGAAACAATAAGAACACTGAACGAACCAAAATTATAAAGCATCGTCGATTCCCAATTTCGGGGCAAGTGCCTTTGCTTCATACTTTTCCAAAATCCTATTAATGAACGCCGATATTTTCCCAGCCACTCTTCGGCTTGGACTGGGAGAATATTGATTTCACTTAATCAAGGAATACTCATGTACATTTCCAATTTCAATTATTTTATAACTTAAACAATTTCACCATGAAAAACTATTTACTAACTATTGCGACACTGTTTTTGACAGTTCAGCTTGCGTTGGCACAACAAAGAACCATTTCTGGTACGGTGACAGACGACCAAACCAAGGAGGCTTTGATTGGTGCATCCGTGATTGTACCGTCCACGGGCAAGGGTACTTCTACCAATGCCGAAGGGAAATTTAGCTTTAGCATTCCAGAAAATGCTACGACAATTAAAGTTTCTTACGCAGGTTACACGGCTAAAGAAGTAGCCATTGGCGGACAAAGTGTTTTTAATATTTCACTAAGTCCAGGTAAAGAATTGAGCGAAGTGGTTGTGGTAGGTTATACTTCTTCCAGAAAACAAGATTTGACAGGTGCAGTAGCAGTTGTAGATTTGAAACCTATCAAAAACATCAGTTCAGGAAACCCAATGCAAGCTTTACAAGGAAGAGTAGCGGGTTTGTACATTGAAAAAGATGGCTCGCCGAATGGTTCAAACAGCAGAATTTTGATTCGTGGGGCGAATACTTTAGGTAACAACGACCCACTTTATGTAATCGACGGTATTCCAACAACTCGTCCAGAAGTATTTCAAAATATTAGTCCTACTAACATTGAAAACATTCAAGTACTAAAAGATGCTTCTGCCGAATCAATTTATGGTGCGAGAGCTTCCAACGGGGTAATTATTGTAACGACCAAAAGTGGCGGCAATACCAACGGAAAAGTGGAGTTTCAGTTTAATACCAGCGTGTCGATGCAATCTGAAAAAGCGATGCGTTTTAAAATGTTGAATGCTGTTGATAGAGGAAGAGCCTTGTGGCAAGCCTCAGTAAACGACGGACAAGACCCAGCCGCAGGTTATGGCGAAATCTATAATTTTGATTGGAATAAAAATTATAGCAATCCTGTATTAAACAGTATTTCAGTAAAACCTTATGTTGGTGGCGATGTAAATACGCCTGTGGGAGATACCGATTGGCAGGACGTGATGTACAAAACGGCTATGGTGACAAGAAATGACTTTACGGCTACTTATGGCGATAAGCGTTCTTCGGTAGAAATCAATTTGAATCAGTTAAGTAATACTGGTATGTTGCGATTTACTGGTTACGACAGATTGGGTGGAAGTATCAGTGCGTTGACTCGTGCCTTTAATGATAAAGTGAAATTTGGCGTAAACTTACGTATTGCCAATTCAAACGAAACTTTAACAGCGAGAGATTTAGGTGGTGCTGCAACGACATTTTTGGCGGTGACTTTAGCTCCAACGATTCCTGTATATCAAAAAGATGGCGTTACTTATGCTGGGGCTTCGGGAGCAGGATATTCGGATAGAAACAACCCTTTGCACATGCAAGATTTGGCAAAATGGAACAATGCCAATCGCTTGAGTACTTTTGGAAATGTGTTTGTTGAAGCAGAATTAATTAAAAATTTATACTTCAAAACCAATATTGGAGCAGATGATTCTCGCTTTTTGAATAAAGTAATAACGCCAACTTTTTCGGAAGGAGCATTTAACAGAACGACCAACAGCTTACTTTTTGACCAAAACCATTATTTAAGTCTTACTTGGTCGAATACTTTGCGTTATAATCTTGATTTGAATAGCCAAAATCACTTCAAATTTTTGCTTGGAACAGAGTACATCAAAACAGATATAGACTTCCAAACTACTAAAAAAGAAGGATTTGCATTACAAACAGAAGATTACTTTACTTTGAATGCAGGAACTGGCAACACTACGGTTTCGGGTGGTTCTACTGGCAACCGTTTGTTCTCGCAGTTTGCACGGGTTGATTACAATTATTCAGATAAATACTTGTTGGCTCTTACGGTTCGTCGTGATGGTTCTTCACGTTTTGGTTCAGAAAACCAGTACGGTATTTTTCCAGCGGCTTCATTAGGTTGGAAAATCGACAAAGAAAACTTTATGAAAGATGTAAAGATTTTCTCTGAATTAAAAGCAAGAGTAGGCGTTGGACGTGTTGGTAATCAGCAAATTGGTGATTTAGCTCGCTTTGGATTATTCGATACAAGATACGGAACTACGCAAGCCCAATTAGTTGGTGGTTTCTGGGAACAATACATGAATATCGGTACTGCTTATTCATTGTCGGGTGCAAATACTGGAACTTTACCTTCGGGTTTTGTACAGACCCAAGCGGCCAATTCAGCCTTGAAATGGGAAACAACGGATGAAATAAACGCAGGTTTAGACTTCGCTTTCTTGAACGATAAAATCTTTGGTTCGTTCGATTATTTTACTCGTAAAACTTCAGGTATTTTAATTACGCCTCCAGTGGCATCTGCTTTGGGAGAAGGACAGTCGAAAGCCGTAAACGGAGCTTCAAAATCTAACAAAGGTTGGGAATTGGTATTGGGCTATCATGGCAATACTTCTGGCGAGTTAAAGTACAATGTAACAGCAAACTTTGCTCATTTCAGAGATGAAATTACAGAATTACCAGAAAACGTTCGTCCAGCTTATGCAGGCAACTTGGTAAATACAATTATTGGTCACTCACAATTTGATATTTTTGGTTATAAAACCAACGGGCTTTTCCAATCGCAGGCAGAAGTGGACGCTGCTCCAAAACAAGTAGGGGCTGGCCCGGGCAGAATTAGATATGTTGATACCAACAACGACGGAAAAATCGACGATTTAGACAGAACTTGGTTAGGCACAACTTTACCAGCTTTGGAATACGGTTTAAGAGTAGATTTATCTTACAAGAAATTTGATTTATCAATTTTTGGCTCAGGTGTAGCAGGAAGAACAGGCTTTGATGTTTATACTTTGTTCAATAATTTGATGAAAGGTAGAGAAAACGTTGGCCCGGGTGTATTCAATGGTTGGACTGCACAAAATCCAAACACTACTGTTCCTGCATTGACTTTGAAAGACAATAACAATGAAGGTCGTACTTCGGATTACTTTATCGTGAATACTTCTTATTTCAAAATGCGAAATATCCAGTTGGGTTATAGCATTCAGCCAAAGTCTGTGTTCTCAAGAGTCCGTGTGTATGCTATGGCAGAAAACTTATTCTGGTTTAAAAGTAGCAGTTATTTAAGCCCAGACCCAGAACGCATCGACCTCGACCCAGTACCCATTCCAAAAACATTTACATTCGGTGTTAATGCGTCGTTTTAAGCTATCAGATTTTTCTGAATAAACGATTCATAAATATCACTATCTATTAGTAGTTGTATAAATTTTAAAGCTGAAAGCCGACTACCGAAAGCTGAAAGCTATGTTAAAAAGATTTCAACATGAAAAAGAAAATATTATCCATCTTACTCGTTGCAGGATTAATTACTCTTGATTCTTGCAAAGATGCTCTTGAATATACTCCTACGGGCGTATTATCATCCTCAGATTTAACATCACCCACGGCTATCGAGGGCTTGGTTACTTCCGCCTACGCAGCCATCGGAAACGGTGATATGATTGGCCCAATTTATAGCAACTGGGCTTATGGAAGTGTCCGCTCAGACGATGCCTACAAAGGCGGTGGCGGAACGGGTGACGTTGGCGAAGTAGATGCTTTAGAGCATTATAATTTAGTTACGCCCACAATGGGAGCATTTGTAACTCGTACTTGGCAAAATTTATTTAAGTCGATTTCAAGAGCCAATGTTGCCCTTCGTGCAGTAAATACGCTATCAGAAGCCAATTTTCCGAATAAAAAAATCCGTTTGGCTGAACTCCGCTTTCTGAGAGCCCACAGCTATTTTACCATGAAGCTTTTGTATAAAAATATTCCAATTTTTGACGAAACAGCTTCGGCAGACGATATTTTAAAAGTATCGAATACATTAAGTAATGATGAATCTTGGAATAAAATTGCGGCTGATTTCCAATTTGCCATTGATAATTTACCTGTAAATCAGTCAGAAATTGGTAGAGCCAACAAACTGGCGGCACAGGCTTACTTGGCAAAATTGAGACTTTACCAAGCTTACGAACAAGATGCAACGCACAAAGTAACCAATATCAACAAAACAAGATTGCAAGAAGTAGTAAACTTGACCCAAGCCGTTATTTCTTCTGGAAAATATAGTTTGAGTAAAGATATTGCCGATAACTTTTTGCCTGAAACAGAAAACGGCCCAGAGTCAATTTTTGCGATTCAGTTTACCATCAACGACGGAACAGCTGCTGGACGTTTGAGTTATGAAGATGGCTTAAATTACCCACACGGAGCTCCGCAATACGGATGCTGTGGTTTCCATGCCCCAAGCCAAAACTTGGTAAATGCTCATGCTACTGATGCCAACGGTTTGCCTTTGTTTGATACTTTCAATGATAAAAACATAGATTTATCGACTGCAACAGTTGACCCAAGATTAGACCATACTGTTGGAATCGACGGACACCCTTACAAGTATGACAACACTAAACCATTTAGCAATAGTTGGGTGCGTGATGCCGGTGTTTATGGAAACTTCCATTCGATGCGTTTTCAACAATTGGCAACCAGTGGCTCGTATTTTAAATTAGGACCATTTATGGGAACAGCCAAAAACTACGATATTCTTCGTTATGATGATGTTTTATTGATTCAAGCAGAAGCTTATATCGAGTTGGGTCAGCAAGATAAAGCTTTACCATTAATCAACCAGATTAGAAAAAGAGCTTCGGAAAGTACAGGTAGATTGAAAAAAGCAGATGGAACTTTTGCTTCAAAATACAATATCAAAGAATATACAAGTACAGGTTGGACACAAGACTTTGCTCGCAAAGCTTTACAATGGGAGCGTCGCTTGGAGTTTGCAACCGAAGGCCCACGTTTCTTTGATTTAGTACGCTGGGGTATTGCAGAAAAAACCTTGAACGCTTATATCGACAAAGAAAAAACCAAAAGAACTTACCTCTCAACCGCTAAATTTACTGCTGGACGAGACGAGTATTTACCGATTCCGCAGGCAGAAATTACTTTTACCAACGGTTTATACAAGCAAAATCCGGGGTATTAAGTATAACCAATATCACGTTAAGATTTGAAAATAGTACACAGAACTTGCCTCAATGTAGAGGTAAGTTCTTTATGTTTTAACTAAATTTTGTTTTGATTTAAATAGAATACTAACCTATTGAAAAATACTGGGAGCTTTGTCTAATTTTCCTTTCAAGTAAATAGATGCAGTTTCTTCGTTTTTCATAAATGGAATTTCTTTACCATCTTTTTCTTTAACTAATTCTACGGTTTCGGTAAGAATCCCTTTTTCGTAATTGTAGTGTTGGTTGATTTTAATCTTGTTGTAAGGCATAAATGTACTTGCATCATCGAGAGCAATACTTATGGTTGTTTCTCTAAATTCAGGGTCAGAGATACCCTTTCCCTTTCCTAAAGAAGATTGAATAGCGGCTTGTACTTTTCCTGCATTTAGTTGTTGATAGACTACCTCAAAGTACATCGTTTGGTCACGATTACCTGCTTTTCCATTATATTCTGGATGAATTCTGTGTAGAGATTTTACCGATTTCCAATGCTTTTCATAGCGTTTTTGAATGACATCAAACTGATAATCAAAGCTTTCAGCTCTTAACCACTGTCCATTTTCAAAACGATAAGCTTTGCTGATGCCATTCCAAATAATGGTATAAGTATCGTCTAAAGGAAGTGAGCTATCCAGCGGAATAATTACTTTTTGTGAAGTGCTACAAGCGTTTAGCGTTAGGATAAACAAGATGAAAACGGGAATAAGTACTTTTTTCATGGTAAGAATTTTTTTAGTGAAACATGATATTTACACTGTAAAATTCTCAATCATTTCAGAGGATAAAATTGACAAATGTTACAATCGTTACTTCTCTGCAATTTTTTTTCGCAATCGACTCAAACTCTCACGCTCAAGTCCTAAGTAAGAAGCAATATGATAAAGCGGAATGCGATTAAAAATCTGCGGATTTCCCTTGAGCAAATCTAAGTAACGTTGTTCGCCATCCATAAACAAAAAACTTTCTACTCTTTGGGTAGTTAATCTATAAGAATGTTCTGCCATCATTCTCCCAAAACGCTCCCAATTATGCGATACTTCATAAGCATTTTGCAAAGCAGACAAATTGAAACTTACTATCTCAGAATCTTCTAAAGCTTGAATAAAATATCTGCTTGGTTTTTCATGCAAAAAACTATCATAATCGACCACAAATTCATTTTCAAAAACAAATTGAGTGTTTATTTCCTTGCCATCTGCCAGATAAAACGTTCTGAAAGAACCCTTGTTAATAAAGCCAATCTCATGACAAATCTTATTTTCACTCAAAAGATAGGCTTTTTCTTTGTATGATTTTGTTTTCAGAAAAGGCAGAAATAAGGCACAATCTTCTTCCGTCAGAAAGGGGATTTGTCTCAGCCAGTTTTTAAATATTTCAAATTCATTCATAAGTATTTAGTGATTTCAGTCGAAAATTATCATTGTTGATTTAGCCATTTCAGCCAGTCATTTGCTACATTATCCCAATTGTAGCGGTCGTAATTGGGTTTATTGTCTGAATTTAAGGGAAAATAATTGTGTTCAGTGCCAATATAAGCTTTGAAAGTAAAGTTCTTTTTCTTTTTCCTGATAAAATCCACTCTCAAAAAATCATTATAGGGCGAACTCCAATCTTTTGTACCATAACATACCAGTACTGGAATCGTTAATTTTTCTAAATATTGAATAGGAGGGATTGAAAAATCAAAGGTAGTTTTCGGGCTATCGCCTTGCGACACACCTTTACTTGTTTGATTTTCAACCACATATTGCCAGTACTTTATTTCATCTTCACCCATTTGTAAAGTATCATTTTCGCTTGCACGGCTTTGTTGGATGATAGACATAATTCTTCCTAAAGGATTGCCACCCGAATAAATCAGATGAGTAATAAGAGGTGAAATACTTGCCATTTTTGCGGCAATGGTACTTCCTTCCGAATGTCCAGCTACAACTACTTTCTTACTTGAAATCCAATTTTGCTTTATTAGATACTTAATAAGCTCAATATTTCTGTTGGCGTAATAATTCAAATAATTTCTATCGCTGTATGCTTTTGGATAATTCCCAGTTTTGTCGGTATAAGTAAAATTGCGTCCAAGCGTATTCACATTACTAACAACAGGAATAAATGGCTTGCTGACAATAACGAGATGATATTTTTTAGTAATACTGTCAGAGGAAAAAGGAAACACGCCAAAGATTCCCAAACTATCGTATTTTATTAATGGCTGGGGCAAACTTCCCTGACAAAAAAAGAATAATGGCTTTTTAATATGCTCTTCTCCTTTGCGTGATTTCACCAAAATATCCACTTTATCGCCTTTAAACACATATTTTAGGTGTTTGAAACCATAAGTTTCAGGACTTTTATTTTGACCAGAAGCCCAACTAACGACTAATATTAAAAGTACTTTTAAGAAATATTTCATGTTTGATTTTAAGAGAAAATGTATGAAAATATATGAGGTTTTTGTGTTTTGATACTGTAATTTATCTGAGGGGCTTCAACTTTTGAATTTGAATACCTGAGTTGATATTCAGATTACTTTTCCTTCAATTCTACCAATACACTATCAATCTTTTTATCATAGTCTTCAATTGCTTGATTGTATTTGTCTGTGTCCTCAGCAATTTTTTTATACATAAGATTATAAACCTCCAATCGCAATTTGCAGTACTTTTTAAGTACTATATTTCTTTCATGAAGTTCATCAGGTAATTTGAGTTTATCTATCGTTTGAAGTATTTTTTGATTTTCGCTCCAGTAGTAGATGCCTCTATTTTTAATTTCTTCCAAAAGCTCTTCTTTGGGCGTTTCTTCGGGCATTTCGTAAATATCTAATGCCATAGCCTCCATTGAAGCAAATTTATTCATTTGAGTTTCATAAGCAGTAAGGTCTTTAGGAATGAAATGGTAAACAGTAAAAAAGGTCATAAAAACTACAACCGTTATTGCACTTACAGTAACAAATTTCAATTTTTTATTTTCATACTGTTTTAAACTTGGAATGAAAGCATAACCAATTACTACACCGCTCAAAAGTCCGCCAATATGTGCAGCATTGTCGATGCCACCTTTTAAACCGTTGAGTAAATTAAATCCTACGAAAATAGAAATACTTGTCAGAAGTGTTTTGCGAGCTTCCTTTTCAATTAAATCAGTAGATAACAAGGCAAGAAAAACGCCATACATTCCAAAAATTGCTCCAGATGCCCCTGCACTAACACCCAAATCGTGCCACCACAAACTATTTAGACTTGCCAAAATTCCCGCCAACAAGTAAGCGGTGATGAATCTTATTTTACCCAAAATGGGTTCTAACAAAGCTCCAATATACAAAAGGGCATACATATTCATAAAAAGATGAATGATACCAATGTGCAGAAAACAGTTGGTAAAGAGTCGCCACCATTGTCCGTTCAAAGTCAGAACTTTGAAGTTCGCTCCCCATTCAATAAGACTTCCAGTATCAGGTAACATAATACCTACGCCACTTATTACCATTAAGATAAATATGGCTATATTGATGTCCATCAAAATGGGTGTAACAAAAAACTCTTTGGAGGGAACAAAAATTGAAAAAAAATCTTTAATCTGTTCACTTGTTGTGGCTGGAGGAAGTAATAAAATATCTTCTTCATCAGCAATCAATTCATTTTTAAGTACTTCGTATTGTGAATCAATTTCTGCGATTGAAAATGAGGCTTTTACTTGCTCAAAAGTAGCGATAAAGGTATTGATATTTTTTTCGTTCTTTCCCCAATCTATCATATCGTTGCCAGTTGAAGAACTTTTTAAATTAGCAAAATCCTTATCAATCTTGATGATAATCTCGGCATTCCAAGAAAAAGAACCATTGTTTGTATAAGCAATCAAGCCATTATTACTTAAATAGCCAATATCCCATTTCAGCATTCGGACTGTCTCGATAGCAATAACAAGAAATTGTTTTGGAGAAAGCTCGTTTAGAGGCACTTCCTCAATATGTTTGGGTGTAAATCCAATTGCCATAGTTTAATTTTGGTTGTGTTTTTGGGGTTTATTTTGATGGAGTTTTTATCATTGCTGCTTTTATAGTTCAGCAAATTTTATGCTATCACTTTACTACTATTCAATCCTTTGCCGTTTTGTATCTATGTATTTCGTTCCGTCATAGTACAATAATTTATCCCACATTACATCTGTTTCGGGCTTAACATTTCGTGTCAAAAGGTAGGGAAGTTTATGATTCATTTGAGGCACAACTAAGACATCAGTGATATTCTCTAAATCTGGACTTTTGTAAAGTATCTTAAATTCTTTGCTATGACTTAAAACAATATAAGCAAACTCGTCAGAATTTACTACTGATATGGTAGAGTCGGAGTTTTTGTACTGAATGTGTTTTCCATTATTCGCCAATCCGTAATAGGGCATAGCTACTTTAAGTTTAGTAAGTACCTTTTGGGTCAAAATGGTATCTTCCCTAATAGCATAATTTATTGGTTTTTGGGCTTCAGTAAAATTACTTATACCATACATCGCTCCCGACTTAATTTTCTTATCAGCTTTATAAACAGCAATAAAACTTGAAGAAATGGACTGATTAAAAAACTCTACTCGAAGAAATTCTGCATGGCTCACAAATCTGTTTTGGTTATCGTAGATGCTAAGTTTTGAAAGTCCTCTTAGGTCAAAGTATTTGCGAGATACATTTTCGGGGAATTTATACCTACTGTTTTCATCATCTTCGTAAATCAATGAGTCTGCAAGTTTTTCAATTTTCAGATACTCATCTTCACTTATTTCATCCTGTAATAAATAAAGCCCAATATATACTTCATTTTCATTCGAGAAATCGAATGTTTCTATAAATCCCACATAAGCTACGTTTTGATTCAGAACATCTATTGTACTGTTACTTGTGACTTTAGCGGAATTTTGTACAGGGTCATTATTTACTTTTTTTGAATGGTTATCGTTAGAACAACTCAAAGTCAAGATTGTAATTGAAAGTGAAATAAGTTTTTTCATACTTATCATTATTTAGCAATTGGTGTTATTATTTATTATTGCTTATAGAGGTTTAGCTTTACTTTTGTTTTGGCGATGGTATTTTAATCATTGATAAAGGTTGGGTCTCCTTTAGGTTGAATCACCAATTCATTACTTAAATTCGGAAAGGCTTTTCTTAGTGTTTGAATATCAATAGTTGAGGTATCTAAGAAATACCAATTTAGCCCTTTGTCCATTGAAATAGCAATTAATGTTGACTCTGCAATAAGTTTTCCATTAGGCAATTTCATTTCAAGTGTCTGAGGAACTGTGCATTGAAGTTCATTTTTTATCGAGATGACATTAGAAGGTTCTCCAATAGTAAATTTTGATAAAGTAATTCCTTGCAATTCAAATTCATTTATACCTTTCTCAATTTGTTTAATCGCCTTCTCTTTTCCACCCATTAATTCTATTACTTTAGGATAAGTGTACTTTTGAAAATTTACATAGTCTTTTTTGAGAAGTGTTTGAGCCATTTTCTCAGCTTGTTCTTTAATGATTTTTGCGTGACTAAAATTTGAATTCTGTCCTTTAATGTAAGTACTTACAAACAAGAAAGTTAAAAAAGTGAATACTAAGTGTTTCATGTAATTGATTTTTGAATGAATATTAAATACAATATGGCTACTGATTCTTGTAGGATTAGTTCAAATAAAAGATTAATGATATGACTTTAGAGGCTATTATTCTGTTTCAGATATTTCGCTGGTACATGGTCGGTCAACCACACACCGTTATCCGAAAGATAAAATTGAAAATTATTATTGTACATCTCTTCAGCAAGTACTTTGAAAATAAATGGCTTACCATGTCTTTGTCCAACTTTCAAAGCCGTTTCGATATCATTACTCAAATGAACGTGCTGTCTGTTTCGTCTTTCAAGTCCTGTTTCAAGAATTGATTGAACTGATTTTTCACTTGTTCCATGATATAAAAATTCTGGAGGTTGTTGGTTGGTATAACCCAATTCAATGTCAATCGAATGTCCTTGACTTGCTCTTATTTTATCAAGGGCATCGTTCAAAGCAAAACGTTTTTTGGAATTGGTTGCCACAATATGATGGAGTATTTCTTTGTCTAAGTGTATTCCATAATTGTTCACTTTTTGAATTAATTCATTGATGTCTGTCCAACCATTTTGGTCAAGTTGAATATCAATTTTTTCAGGTTGGTGTCGCAAAACCAAACTTAAAAACTTACTTATGTGTGTCAGTTGTTTGTCGCTAATCATATTTTTTACATAAATCAAACTAAATAACTTTATCAATTCCCTAAAGTGTCACCTTAAATTTAAGATAAAACTCCCAAAACCGTTTTCCGCACATAAATTGCCACTGAAATATATTTTGACCTTTCTTCTTTTGTGGGATTGGTGTTGTCCACAACAAAGCGTTGTTGGGTTTCGATACAAGTACCAATAAACTTATTCTCTCTATTTCGTGTCTTGAGTAGGTCGAGAGAAATATGGATATGTGTTTTAAAGAATTTCTCTTTATAAAAAGTAGTTTTCCCCGTTGCCTGAATTCCACAAAATATCACTGTTTCCATTATAAAGCGTTGTTGATTAGGCTGATAGAAATATTATCAAGTATCAGATAATATTTCACTGAAAACTCAATTATCCTATTTTCAAACCACAATTTACTTACCAGACTGTTGTTTAAAGTCTTTAATAATAAAGAAAATAGCAACAACAAATACGATGAAATAAACAATGTCAAAATAAGGGTCAGCAAATTTGAATGAGGTAGAATCAAAATGTTTGAAGAGCGTCCAACCCAAAATTGCCGCTATGAATCCCCAAAAAGGGTTTATTTTTTTAATATTTTCCATGTTTATATGATTTAAGATTAAGTCAAATATAGTTAAGAATAGATTTGTAGTCAATAAAACTCAATGCTAAGTCTGGCTTCGATAATTTAGTGAATTGTAGTAAAGCAATAAACAGCACTAATTTTATATCAAACAATTTTAGATTTCATAAACAATTTTCAATGTGTCATTAATCCTTTCAGTCAGTAACTCAACTAACACATCATCCATAAATTCATAATCGTCGGGTATGTTCAAGACTTTAATGTCAGGTAATTCTAAATGTCTATAAATATCCCAAATTTTTGCCCTTTGTTTTGTTTCCATTACAAATACTAAGTCAGCCCAGTTTAAGTCGTTTTCTGAAATTTTTCTGTCACTTTTCGGGCTTAGTCCTGCTGAACGAACATTGAAGCGGTTATCATTCTTAAAAATGTGTTCTGCCGTCCTACTACGTTTTTTGTTTCGTCCACAAACTACCAATATATTTGGTCTTTCTGTCATTCTGTTTCTATTTTTCTAAAATGGCTGCTAATGTTCTTATTGGCAAAGTACTTAGCAAAACTGTTTATTTTACTAATTTATTTTCGACAAAGTACACTTTGCCTTGTTGTAAAAATAGATATTTCAATACTCTAAAGTAGCGTATTGACCCTTAAAACAAAATTTTAGAAGCCTTTTTCTGACAAAATCTTATTTAACGGTATTGCTCTCACCCAATACAACAAAATTGAGCTTCAATACAGCATTTCTGTATCGAAGCTCACCTTTGTTGAGTAATAAGTCAGGATTTCAGAGTAAGTACTCAGATTTTCCGAGCTTCAATACAGTTTCTGCGAGCTGGTACTCAGTTTTACTGTATTAGTACTCACCAAATCTGTATTGCTATACAGAAAATCTGATTCAAGATACAGTTTCGGTGAGTAAAGGCTCAGATTCAATGAGAATGGATAGGAGTGAGGTGATTATTTCATATTACCAATTTCATTATTCTTTCATATAAATGCTTCCTTTTCGATTGGTAGAAGAAGACTTTAACAACAGCAAAAATTAAATACTCCGTAGGAGTAAAATATCGGTAGTAAGATTTGCTCAAGATATTCATAGTTCCGTAGGAACGGTATATTTCGCTCCTATGGAGCTATGTTTGTGAAAAGGGTTTTGTGATTTTTTACCGATATTTTGTCCCTATCGGGACTTTGATTTTGGTAGAAAAAGATTCTTTTATCAGATATAAGCGATACGCAATTTTACATTTTATTCGTAGGAACGCTCTGCTTAATCAACGAGCAGTTTAAGAGCGAAACGCTAACAACAACAAAAATTAAATACTCCATAGGAGTAAAATATCGGTAGTAAAATTTGCTCAAGATATTCATAGTTCCGTAGGAATGAAATATACCATTCCTACGGAATTATGTTTGTGAAAAGGGTTTCGTGCTTTCTACCGATATTATGTCCCTATCGGGACTTTCATTTTGGTAGAAAAATATTCTTTTATCAGATATAAGCGAGACGCAATTTTACATTTTATTCGTAGGAACGCTCTGCTTAATCAACGAGCAGTTTACGATTGGTAGAAGAAGACTCTAACAACAACAAAATTAAATACTCCGTAGGAGTAAAATATCGGTAGTAAAATTTGCTCAAGATATTCATAGTTCCGTAGGAACGGTATATTTCGTTCCTACGGAACTATGTTTGTGAAAAGGGTTTTGTGCTTTCTACCGATATTATGTCCCTATCGGGACTTTCATTTTGGTAGAAAAAGATTCTTTTATCAGATATGAGCGAGGAACTCTTTTGCATTTTCTTCGTAAGAACGCTTTGCTTAATCAATGATTATTAATCTATTGGAAGATTAGCTTCTTTAAGTATTTCAATTAAATTTTGATTATGAAGCCAGATAATAAACCCTTTATCTACTATATTTATTTTCTTTAATGTTGAATCATAGTCAATAATAATTGGAGTAATTCCACTTCTGACTTGTAATGAAGCAATAGAAGTTAGTGCTTGTGACAAATTACCTTGATTAAGGTCACTTCCTCTTGGATGTTTTTGTACAATTACTTCATTTAACTCACTTCTCCGTAACCCAATATTTAACATTGAATCGTCAGCTTTTAAGATGGCGTATAAAATCCATTTGTACATTTCTAACTCTGTTGGTTGAAAGCCCTCTATTAAACTTGTAATAAACTTATTATATCTCCCTGAATGTTGACTTACAACTTCGTCTAAAAAAACTTCCAACTTTGAACAGTCCAATGAAAATTGGTTGCCTTCAAGAGTTTGATTAATTCCGTTTTCAATACAAATAAGGTAGCAAACTTCTTGAACAACATATACATTTTGTAAACTTTCTGCAATAAGTTTATTTTTAGTTTGTTCATTAAAAGACACATTCAATAAATACTCTCCATCTCTTATTAACTTATTCAATTCTTCTTGAGTCCAAGTGTCTGCATCAACTGATTTAACTCTACCTGATAAATCGCCATTAAGAGCAATTAATCTATTTTCTTCTAACCAAACCCCAACAATTAGAAAGGTAAAGTTTGAGTTTTCATGAAGTGCCTTAAGTGCTATCGCAAAATCTTTTTGGGTCTCAGGTTTTAAATAGTGGAAATCCTCTAATACTATGATTCTGTTAAACTTAATTTCTTCTAATGCTTTAATAATATCGTTTACATCATCAGTATCTATATCTAAAGATTTTGTTATTTTTTCTTTTTCTTTTTCAAATTCTGTTTCAGCTTCAACTTCGGCTTTTGCAAATAAATTCCATCCAAATGTTGCTTTAACTTTTGCTTTTCCTGATGTCGTCAAAGATTTAGATAAAGTCAATTCATATCCTGCTTGCTTTAGTATATTACTATGTATCTGATCTATGTCCCATTTGTTGTTACAATGAACGATAATATAATCATTCTCCTTTAAATTCCGTTTTCTTAAAGAAGTTTTTCCTTGCTTTGAACTTCCATATATGACAACATGATGTGAACGATCTAATGAATCTACAAGTATTCTGTCTGCTGCCCTTTCAATGTAATTTAAAGGTAAGTCTCTTTGGATTCCAAACACATCTTTGGTTTTATTAATTTTCATAATTATTATTATTTTAAATGGCTCGAAACATAATTAGTTTGTAATAGTTTTGCCGCACTTTTTATAACTGACACTAAATAAATATTCCAATTCCCTAAACTATCATATTAGCATTTAAGATAAAACTTTCCTAACAACTTTCTGTCCAAAATCTTATTTAACGGTATTTCTCTAACCCAATACAACAAAAGTGAGCTTCAATACAGAATTTCTGTATCGAAGCTCACCTTCGTTGAGTAATAAGTCACGATTTCAGAGTAAGTACTCAGATTTTCCGAGCTTCTATACAGATTGATTGAGTTGGTACTCCGTTTTTCTGTCTCCTTACTCACCTAATTTGTATTGCCATACAGAAAATCTGACTCAAGATACAGTTTCGGTGAGTTAAGACTCAGATTTCTTGAGTTAATGCTACGAGTACTCTTTAGAAGAAGCCAATTATCAAGCAATATTTACAATTACCTTACTTTCATGCCCTTTGGCGGCTTCGCTTAGGGCTGTTTGTAAGTCTTGTAGTGGATAATGACTTGAGATAATAAAAGACGGATTGATTACTTTGGAAGCTATCAGTTGGATCGTTCTTTTAAAATCAAAAGGATGTTTGTAAATAATTGATGGCACAATGTGAATGCCTTCTCTGGCTATTTTAAGTGGACGAAAAGTAGCTAATTGATTGGCTAAACCTACTAAAATAATTTCTGCTCCTCGTGGTGTGGCGGCTGTTGCCAATGATGCCGTGTGGCTCACGCCTGCACATTCAAAAACGGCTTCAACGTCATGGGCTTCCCAGATAGCCGACAGTTCTTCTGTTTGTTGTGCCAAATCTCCTGTGGCAATGGCAGCGATTGCCCCAAGTGCCGTTGCCATCGCTACTTTATGGTTATTGATTTCTGTTACCAATACTTTGTAGCCTAAAGCCAAAGCAAGATGGCTGATTAATAAACCGATTGCACCTAAGCCAACTACGGCTATGGCATCGCCGGGTTTTACTTTTGCTTCAAAAAGTGCATGAACGGCTACTGCCATTGGTTCGATGGTTACGGCATTTTCATCCGAAATTTCATCGGGAATTTTCCAAGCAAAATTGGCTGGCACTACGATATATTCAGCAAAACAACCTGCTTCGTTTACACCTATGACTCTTTTGTTTACACAGATATTTCCATTGCCACTCAAACAGTGCTTGCAATGTCCGCAAGGAATATTGGGTTCAATTACTACTCTTTCGCCTACCGTTCTCCCTTGTACGCCTTCGCCAATTTTATCTATATAGCCCAATCCTTCGTGTCCGATGGTGAGGGCTTTATCAAGCAAGCGATGCCCCAGAAATAAATGTACATCAGAGCCACAAATGCCTACTTTCGTTAATTTAATTCTTAGTTCTCCTGCTTTTGGTTCGGGAGTTTCAAGCTCCAGTACTTGAATTTCATTGGGTTTTACTAATACGGTTCCTTTCATCAATTGCTTTGTTTAAGAATCCTTACAGATTTTTAGATTTTAAACTTAATACACAAATGCCTGTAATCAGTAAAGGGATAGAAAAAATACTGAATAAAGTACTGATGCTAAGACCGCCATCGGCTAAAAAGCCAAAAAGGGTAGGGCCAAGGATTGCTCCAAAGCGACCTACGCCAACGGCAAGTCCAACGCCTGTGGTTCTCATTTCTGTTGGATATACTCTTGATAGCGTTGGATAAATTCCATTGAATCCGCCTTGCACAAATACGCCGATGAAAAAGATAATTATCATAATCAAAGAAGAACTCAGCGTGATATTGCCATAAATCAACATCACTAAAACGGCACAGAAAAGAAAACCAAAAACGGTTTTTCTGAGTCCGAATTTTCCTGCGACAAAACCCAAAGAAGCTGTTCCGATGGCTGCCCCAAAATTGAGAGCAATGCCTACATAAGTAGCTAAATCAAAAGATAATCCTGCTTCTTTGGCGATATTCGGGACCCAACTCATCAAAGTATAAAGGGTAAGAAAGCCAAAAAAGGTGGCCGTCCAGAGTTTGAAAGTAGAGTTTTTGTATTCTGATAAAAACAGCGACTTCAATGGCGTTGACGTTTGGACGATGCTTTCGTTTGGTAAAGCCTCAATACTTTCTTGACCGATTCTTGATAAAATTAAATTGATTTTTGTTAGAGCATTTTTAGGTTTGCTCTGACTCAGAAAAGCCAAAGAGTCGGTCATGTACATTAAAACACCGATAAGCATCAATAAAGAAACACAACCCGCTACTAAAAAACCAAACCGCCAACCAAATTGAGGAATGGCATAAGCACAGAAAAAACCCGTGAAAATTGCTCCAACGGGCCAGCCAGCTTGTACAAGACCTACGTTAAAATCTCTATTTTTCTGATTAGAAAATTCAGAAGCCGTAGCAGCCATTGTCGGTAAAATTCCTCCAATGCCTAAGCCTGTCAGGAAACGTAAAAGCAATAATTGTTCATAACTATTGCAGATGGAAACCAATAACATTCCTGTACTAATCAGCACGAGCGAAAGGATAAATATTTTTCTTCTCCCTACTTTATCACCCAAAGGAGCAATAAAAAAGCAACCCAAAGTCATGCCCGATAAAGCGGCACTAAAGACATAGCCCATAGCCGCTTTTGAAAGACTCCACTCTTTGATAATATCTGAACTTGAAAAAGAAACGACCAAAACATCAATGCCGTCGTTCATATTCAGGATAAAACATATCGCCACGATAATGATTTGATAAGTACTCATCGGGCGATTGTCGATAAGGTTTTTAAAGTGTATTTGTAAATTTGCGTTTGTCATTTTAAATGTATTAAAGTAAGGGAAAAACCTCATCGCATCGGCGACCGCCCCCAACCCCTTCTCCTTCAGAGAAGGGGCTTTTGAGCTCAAAAACTCCCCTCTCTGAAGGAGAGGGGTTGGGGGTGAGGTTAAATAGCACAGCGTTTTAGCTGTATAAATTTTTATTCAAGAAATCATTTTTAAATTTTCCGTTCGGGTCATATTGTTTTACAAGTGCTTTGAAATCAGCTAATTTTTTGTATTTACTCTGTAAAAGCTCTGGTTTGATGGTAAACAATTTTGCCCAATGTGGTTTTGGATTAAAAGGAGCGATAGCCTCTTCAAATAAAGGAATTAAACCCATAACGATGTCTATTTCCTGTTTCCAAGTAGTATGTAAAGCAACGCAAGTTTGTTGATAGCATGGACTCATCCAAAGATTATCAGCTTTGATAGCACGAATTTCTGAAATGAAAATATGAGGACTAATCTTTTCGTGTAATTTCTCAATAGCAATCATGGCTTCGTAACCATGTTCTATTGGAATAAAAAATTCTGACTGTAATTCCTTCCCTGCACTTGGTGTAAAGCCCATTTTGAAATGTGGCATTCTTTCATACCAAACACCCGACACGCCCATTTGTTCTGTACAGTTTTCGGCAGAAAGAGCTTCTACTGGATGTACGTTTTCTGTGGCAAGTGTTCCACCAAAATAGGTAGCCTCGGCAGGTTTATCGTCGGCACTTACTTTACTTTTTATCCATACTTCGTTGATTTTTTGGTCTTTCCAATCCGTAAATAAACTTACAGAATAGCCACTCGACATAATTTCCAAGAAATTCTTCTCCAAAGATTTCATAGGCATATTTCTGTAAACTACTTGCTTCATTTTAAAGCTTGGCTGTACGTTCAAAGTAAGTTTGGTCACAACGCCAAAAGCTCCTAAGCCAACCACTGCACCTTCGAAATGTTCACCGTCTTTTTCTCGGCTTAATGAAACTACGTTACCAGCAGCATTTACAAATTCAATGCCCGAGACGGCAGTTGCCAAATTGCCATTGTTTACTCCCGAACCATGCGTAGCCGTAGCACAAGCTCCTGCAATAGAAATATGCGGAAGCGAAGCCAAATTATGCAAAGCCAAACCGTTTTCTTCTAAATAAGGAGCTAATTCACCATATTTAATACCGCCTTCTACCGTTACGGTAAGAGCTTTTTTGTCTAACGACACCACTTTGTTGAGTTCTTTCAGTGAAATCTGATTTTCTTTAGTGTCGGCAATGGTATTAAAGGAATGTCGAGAACCCAAAGCTTTTAAAGTTTCAGATTGTCTGACGATTTCTTGTACCTCTTCTACACTTTTGGGATAATGGACATTCGTTGCCTTATAAGTCAAATTTCCTGCCCAGTTACTTAGACGTTCACCTTCTGCTAACTGTTTTTTGGGTTTGCAAGCCACAAATTGCGACAGCACCGCTCCACCTACTAAAGTTGATGTTGTTTTCAAAAAAGTCCTTTTATTCATGCTATTGTATTAAAATGATTCAATAATATTCCCCAATATCAATTGTTAGAGACAATCCATAGTTTAATTGACAAATTAAAATATTTTCTTTGTTTAATACAATAAATTGAAAGCATTTTATGAAGTACTGTATAAAAAAAGGAATCAAGTTCATTGATTCCTTTTTCAATTATTATTAGTGCTATCTGCTATATTTGATAAGGGATTTTAAGCATGAATAAACTTCCCTTGCCTTCTTGGCTACTAAAACGTAGTTTTCCGCCAATTCTTTCTGCAAATTCTTTGGCAATACTTAATCCTAAACCCGTGCCTTCGGTAGCTATGGCGTTGCTTGCTCTGAAAAAGGTTTCAAATAATTGTTGTTGGTCTTTTTCGGGAATACCAATGCCATAATCTTTCACTTCAATTTTAACAAATTTTTCAAGGTACTCCAAATGAATCTCAGGGCCAAATTCAGCTTTACGTGAATACTTATAAGCATTACTTACCAAATTATTAATGATATGCGAAAGCATATTTTCGTCTGTAATGATTACTTGTTCTGTTTCTGGCAAAAACAATTTTAGCGGTTTATTGCCTTTCTGATAGTATTCTACTTCTTTGGTTAGTTCAAGAATAAATGCTTTGATACCCAAAGGGCGAAGTTCCAACACAGTTTTACCATCAACCGTTTTTTCTAAGGTAAGTACATCTTTTACCATCGACGTAAGTCTCTTAACTTGTGTCGTGATGTGGTCAAGATGTTTATGTACTTTCTCGATTGGCTGACTGGGTTCAAGTAAATCAATATTCATTTCTATCAATTCGGTACTTCCTAAAATTCCTGCCAAAGGTGTACGGAATTCATGTGAAGCCAACGCCAAAAACCTTGATTTAATGGCATTCATTTGTTTTTCTTTGATTAGTAACAGCTCTAATTTTTGAAGATTTTTATTATTTTCTTCCGCAATTTTGTACTGATTAATATCCTGACAAATACCATAAACTCTTTTTACCAGACCGTTTTCAAACTCGGCTTTTCCCATCGCTTTTATCCAAATTTCATCCCCTCTTGTGCTTACTACTTGTACGTCAATTTCAAAAGGCGTTCCGAAAGCAATACAATTGCGAACAGAATTTTGGATTAAAGTACGGCTTTCGCCTTCTTTGTAGAAACCTAAGCCAATTTCTAAGGTTGGTTCAAAATCATAAGGAACTTCAATAATCTCTTTGATTACATTCGACCAATGAATAACACGAGTACTTGCGTCAATCGTCCAGCCGCCTACTCTGGCTACTCTGCTGGTTTCTTCTAAAATATTTTTGGTTTGCTGTAATTGTAATTCTACGTGCTTGGCTTCCGTAATATCGCTAAAATATCCATGCCAAATTACGCTATTTTCAAGTCGTTCAGGACTTGACTCTACACTTACCCAACGTTCGTTGCCAGTAGGGAGAATAATTCTGAAACTACTTTGCCATATAGTTAAATCATGATATGAATCAAGGAATTGTTGACGCACTCTTTTGATATCTTCTGGATGAATACACTCGAAAACAGTATTCGGTTTGTCGGAAATTGTTTGCGAAGTAAGTCCAAAGAGATTCAAAAATCCTTGCGAAACATAAGGAAGAATAAAAGTGCCATCATTGAACAGTAAATACTGACAAAGTCCACCGGGTACTTGTTTGGCAAGATTTTTTAGTAAAAGGTTGGCTTTTTCCTTTTCAATCACAGATTTTTTTAATTTATCAATGTCTTGAACCGTACCATACACTCGTTTTTTGAGCGGATTACTAAAATCTGCTTTTCCGATTACTCTTACCCAAATTTCTTTTCCTTTGGCAGTTACAATTTCAAGTTCGAGGTCATAAGGTTCACCAGTACTGATACACTTATTCATTTCTTCAAGAAGAATAGACTTGTAAGGTTCTTTGTAGAACTTTGAAGCCTCTTCGGGAGTAGGCTGATGGTCTAATTCAAAAATTTCTTTAGAAACAGTTGTCCAAGTACTTTTACCAGTATTTAGGTCTCTTTCCCATCCACCTACTTTAGCCACACGATTAGTTTCAAGTAATAGCTTTTTAGTTCCAATTAATTCATCTTTAAAAGCTTTTCTTTCGGTAATATCTTTAAAGTAACCATGCCATAAATAGGTCTGCCCAATAATTTCTGGAGTAGCTACCAAATGAATCCAGCGGGTTTC
Organism: Arcicella rigui; assembly: GCF_034929435.1. Classification (NCBI taxonomy): domain Bacteria; kingdom Pseudomonadati; phylum Bacteroidota; class Cytophagia; order Cytophagales; family Flectobacillaceae; genus Arcicella; species Arcicella rigui. The sequence continues at coordinate 157,652 of NZ_JAYFUM010000006.1, read as the reverse complement.
GCCAGTAGCAATATTCAATCTCACTTCAACGTCAAATACCGCTAAACTATTTACCGATTTTGTCAAATTTTCTCTGAGAATAGCAAGGTCTTCGGGATAAAAATGTTGAATAAAAACATCTCCTTTTTCTTTAGGTGACAAATCATCAAAACCTTCTACCTGCAAAAAGTTTCTTGAGAATATTAGCATCGAAGGCCCTTCATTTTCAGATGATTCAGCCTGAAATAATACATCAGGGAATGATTCAGTCAGTTTTTTGAGTAAGAGTATTGAATTATCTCTTTCGATTTCAATTCTTTTAATCTCATCAATATCTTGAAGTGAACCATACATGATAACATCATTTGATTCGTTTGGAGCGATTTTTCCTATGCAACGCACCCAAGAAGTTTGTCCATCCGATTTAATCAATTCTAATTGTAAATCGAATGGTTTTCCAGCATTTTTAGCTTCTTGAAGTGCGTTCGCAAGTTTGTTCCTACTTTCGCCCTCTTTGATACAAAGAAGAATTTCCTCAATTGAAGGATGAGTATTCCCATCAATACCCAATATTTCTCTTGTGAATTCAGACATAAAACCTTCGCCAGTCGTCAGGTTTCGTTCCCATCCACCAATTTTTGCAACGGCATTGGTTGCCTGTAAAAATAATTTGGTACGTTTTAACAGAATATGCGATTCTACTTTATCAGAAATATCTGTGATAACTAAAATAGTTTCTTTATTCGTTGGATTAAAACTTGCATTAATATTGGCCCAATACCATTGATTTTTGTGTGCTTCCAAACGAATTTCAAGATTTTTGAAGAATACATTGGTACTAAAGCTTTTTTCAATGGCTTGTTTGGCTGTATGGATGTCATCAGGGTGAACAAAATCTAAATAGAATTTGCCTACAAAATCCAAAGGTTCGTAGCCATAAAGGTTTTTAACATTGGGTGAAACATAAGTAATAAAGCCTCTATTATTAACAGAAATTAATAAGTCTGTCATATTAGCTAAAATAACCGATAAATCACTTTCCGTTTTTACTTTCTCAGAAACGTTGTAGCCCTGACATAAGATTTCACAAACGTTACCATTTTCATCCAACAAGCTTGAAAACTCCCATTGACTTGTAACGATTTCATGCCATTTATTTTCTTTTCGTAGAATTACTTTGTAGGGAACAGTTGGATTGATAAAACACTGCATGACGGCCTCGTTACAAAGCGAGTGGTCTTCTTCTATGATGGACAAAAGAGCGTTTGAACCAATAATAGTTTTTTCATCAAAGCCGAATACTTCATAAAAATAATCGTTTGCATAAGTGTAGTTTCCGTGAATATCAGTTTTTACGATATAAATCAGCTTACTTTTTTGGATGCCATCAAAAGTTATTTGATGATTTGATGCACAGTTTTTATACTTTTTTGCTAAAGTATTAGCACCCAAAATACCATAAAGATTTTCTTCTTCATACAAGTAAAGTAGCTTGCAAGTCATCAAAAGTTTCGTACCATCCTTGTGAAAATACTCTATTGATTTTTCAAGCAAGATATCTTTACAAGAAAATGACTCATCTGTAAAAAGCTCCTTAATGTTTGTCGAGAATATTTGATGAAAGGCAGGAACTTCGGCTTCATTTTGATAGCCTAAAGTATCCCTCAATTTTGGATTAATCCAACAATCAGTTTTTTCAGAAGTACTCCAAAACCACAAACCATCAAAGGCATATTCTTGAATAAAATCAATAATACGCTCATCTTTTTTTATAAGAATAGCCAAAGTATTTTTCTGGTACATGGTTGCTGTGGTTAGTATTTCAAAATAAATATTTCTATTATTTTAATTTAGAAAAAATGACATTCGTCAAGACTTGTAAAAAAACTAAAAAATGTAAAAGCAATCTAATAAGATTATACAGGTCATAAAACCCCTAATATTAGGGGTTTTTAGTGAAAAATAAATATAAGCTTGTGAGTATTATTTCCTAAAAATGAAAAAAGCTCATTTCCACGAGAAAATGAGCTTGAGTGCTATGAATTGTTCATCAGTCTTAAAGTGGAATACTCAAAGTGAAAGTACTTCCAACCCCTTCTTTGCTTTTGAAGCTGATACTTGCTCCTAATCTTTCGGCTAATTCTTTGGCTACACTCAAACCAAAACCTGTACCTTCTGTTTTGATGGTATTACTTGCTCTAAAGAATGTATCAAAAATATGCTTCTGCTCATTTTCTGGAATACCGATACCATAGTCTTTCACCATTATTTTACATTGCTTTTCTTCAAATACAAGACTTAATTCTGGATTTTTTGCTTGGTGTCGAGAATACTTAAAGGCATTATTTATTAAATTATTAATGATGTGATTAAGGCAACTTTGGTCAAATAGAATGGCTTTATCTTGTTCAGGTAGATTGAATTGAAGTTTGTCTTTGTAAGGACTACTATTGACTAAGTTCAATAATGAAGCACAAACTGAGATAGTACCAACATTTTTAATGTACTTTTCATTACCAAATTCTTCTAATGATAAAACATCTTTGATAATATTTGAAAGTCTTTCTACCTGACTTTTTATTTGTTCTGAATGTTTGAGAATTTTGCTTGACAGTACATTTTCGTTTGATGAATCTATCACCATTTCGATTAATTCTGTACTTCCCAAAATGGCAGCAAGAGGTGTTCTAAATTCATGCGAAGTCAGAGCGAGATACCTTGATTTTATTAAATTCAGTTCCTTTTCTTTTGCCAAAAGTACTTCCGTAGCAATCAGCTTGTCTTTATTAAACTGAGCTAATTTTAGATGATTTATTTCTTGAAAAATACCAAAAATCCTAACAATTTTATCATCTTGTTTTTCAGCGTTTCCTACCACTCTCACCCAAATATCTTCTCCGTTTGTATTGGTGATTTGTACTTCTATTTCAAAAGGCGTTCCATTACTGATACACTCTCTGAACGATTTCGTAACTAAATCTCTGCTATAACCTTCTTTGTAAAAAGTAACGGCTACTTCAAGTTTAGGGTCGTAGTGATGAGGTACGCCAACAATTTCTTTGATGATATTAGACCATTGAATAGAAGAATCTTTAATTTCCATCGACCAACCACCTAAGCGTGCTACTCTACTTGAATCTTCTAACAACTTTTGAATTCGTTGAATTTCAAGGGTTAAATTCTTTTCATTCGTGGCATCAGTCAAATATGAGTACCATTCAATATTACCATTTCTGTAATCATTGCTTGTTTCGGACCTAATCCACCTTATGCCGCTTTGTGGAGTGATTACTCGGAAATACAAAACTTTATTTTCAGTTTTTTCAAACTGAGTTGAGAGTAATGGAGCTAAATGGATTATATCGTCTGGGTGAACCCGTGACATTGTCAGGGCAGAATCATAAAGTGAATCTTGCTCTTGAAAGCCACCACCCATCAGCAGAGCAAATTTTTTGGAAAAATAAGTAATAGTTAATTTTCCATCAGGTGAAATATTGTGTTGAAAAAGTACACCTGGAATTTGTTCAGACAGTTTATTCAATAAAAAGCCTGCTTTTTCTCTTTCAATCTCTAAGGTTTTAAGTTCGGTAATATCTTGAAAAATTCCGGAAACTCTTTTCTTCAAAGGGTTACTAAAATCTGCATTTCCCATCGCTCGAACCCAAATAGGTTTTCCTTTTGCTGTAATTGCCTCGAGCTGAATATCGAATGATTTTCCTGTCTTTACGCATTCTTCAGAAACACGAATACTGAGGTCTCTATTTTTACCTTCTTTTATATATGGAGCAATTGTATAACTTTCATCAGTATTTTCGGGTAACTCAAGAATGTCTCTAATAACTTCAGAACGGATAGATTTTTGGGTATTTATGTCTAATTCCCAACCTCCAACTTTAGCAATTCGACTGGTTTCTTGCAAAAACTCTTTGGTTAGTTTAAGTTCTTGCTCTATTTGCTTTCTATCGGTAACATCGTATAAATAACCATGAAAAATCACACTACTTGGCGTTCGTTCTGGGTTTGCCATTGAGTGCATCCAGCGTTCTTCTCCTTTGTTTAAACGGATTCTATATTCATATTCAAATGAAGTCAATTGCTTGGCAGCTTTAACCATGTTTTTACTTACCAAACCTAAATCGTCTGGATGAACTATCCGTAAAAACTCTTCACTTTTTTCTCTGGCACTTAGGTTTTCAAATCCTTCAATTCTAAAAAAGTTACTTGAAAAATAAAGAATATTGGTTTGTCCATTATCACAAATTTCAAATTGATACAATACTCCCGGAAGCTGCATACTTAGCCTGTTGAGCATAAGATTTGCTTTATCCCGTGATAATTCTATCATTTTAATGAGCGTAATATCTTGAATAGAACCATAAATTCTTTTGTTGTTTGGGTCGTTGAAATCAGCATTTCCGATTAATCGTACCCAAGTCTCCTCTCCATCTGCATTAGTCATCTCTGCTTCTATGTTGAAAGACTGTCCTTTCATCACACAGCGTTTCAATGCGTGCGATATAGCATTGCGATGCTCTCCTTCTTTAAAGAAATAGACCAGATTTTCAAGGGTCGGCTGAAAGCGTTTGTTGATACCAAATAGCGTTTTGGTATAGTCAGACCAATTGGCTTCGTCTGTACTCAGATTCCTTTCCCAACCACCAATTTTGGCTATTTGATTAGTTTCTTGTAAAAGTTTTTTAGTTTTTAATAATTCGAGTTCAATATGTTTGGCTTTACTTATGTCTTTCATGTAGCCATACCAAATAATCCCATCTTCGGTTCGTTCTGGGCTTGCTGTTGATTGTACCCATTTTGCTTCACCATTGGGAAGGCGAAGCCTGAAGGTATAGTCTAATTCAGTAAATTTTTCAATGGCTTGATTTGTTTTGTCTCTTACTTGTAAATGATCGTCAGGATGAATACATTTTGCAAAGGTGATAAATTTATCACTTGGGCTTAGGTCTTCAAAACCATCAATCTTCAAAAAGTTTTTTGAAACATACAGTATGCTTCTTTCTCCGTTGTAATGAGTTTTTGTTATGTGCAGAACCCCTGACACTTGTAAAGAAAGATTTTTCAACAAAGCATTTACTTTGATGTTTTCCAAAGCAATTTTCTTGATTTTGTCAATGTCTTGGAAAACACCGTAAATCCTTTTATTCTCAGGATCTGAAAAATCTGCTTTCCCGAGTGCCCTTACCCAAATTTCTCGCCCTTTTGCTGTAATGATTTGCAGTTCAACATCGAAATCTTCTCCATATTGGATAGCTCTTTCAACTACATGATTAATGATTTCTCTGGATTTTCCTTCTTTATAATAATTAATACCTGTGGTTAGATTTGGTTCATAATCTATTGAGACTTCATGGATTTCTTTGGTTCTTTGTGACCAATAAACAGATGAAGTACTCAAATTTATCTCCCAACCGCCAACTTTGGCTAACCTTTCATAATCGAGGATAAATTTATTTTGTTTAATAATTCTATCTTGTTGATTTACTCTTTCGGTAATATCAGAAATTACTAATATCGTTTCTTGGTTGATGGGATTAATACTTGAATTAATGTTTGCCCAGAAATAATTGTTATTACATTTCAGTAATTTAATTTCAAAATTTTGAATCGGTAATTGATTGAATACTGAATGATATATTTGCTCGATAAGTATGCTTTCTTGATAAATAAAATTATAAAATGATTTTCCCAATACTTCCGATGGCGTAAGCTCGCAGAAGTGTTTTACATTTGGCGAAACATAAGTAATATTTCCTTGATTATCCAAAGAAATAATTAAGCTCGTCATATTGGCAACTAAAACTTCTAAATCTGTATTTACTTCAGTTTGTACTATCGAATTCGCTCCTAAAATGCCAATGTGCTTATTATCCGAATCGTAAATATTCAGTAAAGTACAATTCATAGCAGTACATAATCCATTCGCATGATAATAATCAAATGGAAGCGAGCAAATACTTTCTTGGTTGTTGGAATAATTAATCGAAGCAAGTGTGGCATCACTACAAATACGAGCAATTTGTAGGTTCAAAGCTTGAGTATCTTCTTTGTCTTGATAATCAAGCACTTTAATGAGTTTAGGGTTAATCCAATCTACTTGCCTATCATTGACATTCCAAAACCACAAGCCATCCAAGGCATATTTTTGAATAAAATCAAAAATACGGTCATCATTTTTTAAAATAAGAGCTAAATCACTCTTCAAGTAATATTGAGAAGACATCAGGTTAATTTTTTCATAAAGTGGTAATACTTTTTAACGATAGGTAAAAGAATACAAAATGTGCATTCAAAACTTGATTGCCATTTTGGTGAATTTGCGAAAATAAATTACAACAAAAAATTAATATGAACAACCCCTAATAGTAGTTATTTTGTATAATTGGAAGATACTTTGCAGGAATTTGAGTATGTAAATGTGATTATCAAAGATATTTTCTCAGCAAAAATATTCAAAAATATCTTAAAAATTTACTAATATTACAAAAGTCATATTATTGAACCATAATTTGTAAATACATGAAAAATAAAATTTTAGTTGGTTTAGTTATTTTTTTAGTGGCTATCCAATTTATCCGTCCAGAAAGAAATCTTTCAGACGACCAAACTTACAGTATTTCAACCAAGTATGCGGTAACGGATGAAGTAAACGGCATCCTAAAAGTAGCTTGTAACGACTGCCACAGTAATAAAACTGAATATCCTTGGTATGCCAATGTTCAGCCAGTGGCTTCTTGGTTAGCACATCATGTGGAAGAAGGAAAAGACGAATTAAACCTTTCTACTTTTACGAAATTGCCCATTGCTGTTCAAAATCATAAATTAGAAGAGACAATCGAAATGGTGAAAGAAGGAGAAATGCCCTTAGCTTCTTATACTTTCTTCGGTTTGCACAAAGAAGCTAATTTGACCGAAACACAAAAGAAAGTTTTAATCGACTGGGCGAAGGCACAAATGGATACTTTGAAAGCTAATTATTCTGCGGATAGTTTGGTTTTGAAAAGAAGAAAAAAACCTGAATGAGCAGTAAAACGAGTTTCCAACTCGTAAAATAGTTAATATCACAAAGCTTACCTTGAATTTAATAAATCTACTTATACATTTCCTCCAATACTCTATGCAAGCCATCACCGTCTCAGAGTCATTCAAGAAAATGACTATCAAGGCAATTTTATCTATTTGTCTATTTATTGTTACTTACCTCGCCCTCATCTTTTTAGCCGTCATTTTCACCATTATTTGTGCTTATGGAGGTTTTGCGATTATCATGTTAAAACCGACTCTACTAACCGTTTTGGTTGGAGTAGGTTTGCTTGCAATGGGCATTTTAGTACTTTTTTTCTTAGGAAAATTTATCTTCAAAAAGAACGTAGTTGACCGTTCACATCTTATCGAAATCACGGCTACGCAAGAGCCTCAGCTTTTTGCTTTTATCCAGAAAATTGTTGGAGAAGTAAAGACCGATTTCCCGAAAAAGATTTATCTGTCTGCCGAAGTAAATGCTTCGGTATTTTATGATTCAAGCTTTCTGAGTATGTTTTTACCAATTAAGAAAAACCTGCAAATCGGGGTTGCTTTGGTAAATGCCGTTTCTGTGAGCGAGTTTGAAGCCATTTTAGCCCACGAATTCGGACACTTTTCACAAAGGTCAATGAAAGTTGGGAGCTACGTGTATAATGTAAATCAAGTTATTTACAATTTACTTTATGAGAATGATTCTTTTGAATCAAAAGCAAACAGTATCGCAAGTGTTCATAGTTACATTGCTTTTTTTGTGGGACTTTCATTAAGAATTATTCAAGGCATCCAATGGGTTTTAAGAAAGATTTACGACATCGTGAATATCAGTTACATGAGTTTATCCAGAGAAATGGAATTTCATGCCGACGAAGTAGCTGCTAATGTGGCTGGTTCTGAGCCACTGATTACTTCGCTCTTACGTTTAGATTTAGCCGACGAATCTTACAAAACAGTCATTAATTATTATAGTGATAAAATTAGTGAAGCGGTTAAGCCTTCTAATATTTTTCCGCAACACCAATTTGTGATGAATTTTCTGGCAAGCGAAAATAAGTTGCCCAATGTCAATAACCTTCCGCAAGTAAATCTTTCAAATTATAATCGCTATAACAAAACTAAATTGGTGATTACTAATCAATGGGCTTCGCACCCGAATACGGAAGATAGAGTTGCGGCACTTCAAAAATTGAATATCAGTGTAAAAGAAAACAAAACAGACAAAGCCATTGTCTTGTTCAAAAACATTGATGTCGTCCAACAAAAAGTAACGGATAATCTGTTTGCACAGGTTACTTATAACGAAGAAGTAAAAGACGAAAAGACAGAAGAATTTATCGAAACTTATACCAAAAATTACAGAGCCAATACTTTCGATACCATTTTCAACTGTTATTACGACAATAAAAATCCGTTTTATTTCGACAAAGATTCCTTTGAAAGTACCACCGATTTAACATTCAATGACTTGTACAGCGATAATGCTGTTGATATGGTTTATACTTCGATAGCCATAGAAAGAGATATTCAGACCATCACACAGATAAAGAATGGAGATTTAACGATAAAATCTTTTGACTACGATGGCGTAAAGTATTCTCCCAAACAATGCGATGAATTAATTCCTGTTTTAGAAACAGAATTGGCACGTTTGAAAAAAGAAATTGAAGTAAATGACAAAGCGATTTTTCAGTATTTCTTACAATTGGCACAAAGTAAAGGCTTGGAAACCGAGTACCTCAACCAATACAAAGCTTACGATGAAATAGATAAAAGTTACGATGAGCAATTTGAAATCTATGTAAAAATGATGAATGCCACTGCCTTTATTAATTACAACACGCCTTTTGAGGTTATCGAACAAAACATCAATACAATTTATGAATTAGAAAAACCTTTTAAAGAGCAAATCAATAAACTCTTGAACGATGAAAGGTATCAGTCGGTAATTACAGATGAAATCCGAGAACATTTGAATAAATATTTAGCAAAAGTATTTGTATATTTTTCAAGACCTGATTATGACAATGAATCATTAAATGTTATGATGACGAGTATTCACCAGTACAATTACATCATCGGAAGAAAATTCTTTGAAAGCAAAAAAGAGCTTTTAGACTTCAAAGTAAAAATCACAAAACAGTAGCACGAGTTTCCAACTCGTAAGAAAGGCGGAGTCTTATTCAAAAGATAGGACTTCGCCTTTCCAATTATATAAAATTCTCCAATAATTATATAAGCCTCAAGCCAATCCTTCACGCTAATTTTGTGTTATCAAAATATGACACAAAAAATGGAAAGTAAAGTAGAAAATCAAGCTCAAATCAAAACACTGATTGTTCCCGTAACAGGAATGACTTGTGCCGCTTGTGCAAGTAGTGTTCAAACCATTCTTGATAAACAAAATGGTGTATTGGAATGTGCTGTCAATTTTGCGAATGAATCTGCTAAAATTCAATTTGATACCAGCCTTACTTCTCCAGAATTTTTACAGGAAAAATTACAACAAATCGGCTACGGTCTTATTTTAGGAACACCCGAAAAAGCCAAAGAACAGCAAGCAATTCTAAAAGAAAATCAATATCAAAAACTCAAACAAAACCTAATTTGGGCCACCATTCTAACAATTCCTGTAGTAATTATCGGAATGTTTTTCATGGAAATGCCTTACGCCAATTGGATAGAATTGGCCCTAACCACGCCAGTTTTACTTTGGTTCGGGCGACAATTCTTTGTGAATGCTCTCAAACAAACTCGTGCAGGTACTGCCAATATGGATACTTTGGTGGCTTTAAGTACAGGAATCGCCTTTATTTTTAGTTTATACAATACACTTTTCCCAGAATTTTGGCATCACCGAGGTTTACACGCTCATGTGTATTTTGAAGCTGCCGCCGTGGTAATTGTTTTTATCATGTTGGGAAAACTGTTAGAAGAAAATGCCAAAACTAATACTTCAACAGCCATCAAAAAATTGATGGGTTTACAACCTAAAACCGTTTGGGTAATTGAAAATGGCGAAGAGAAGGAAATACCCATTGCCGAAGTACAAGTAAGCGACAGAATTTTGATTCGTCCGGGGGATAAAATTCCTGTGGATGGTAAAGTTTTATCAGGAAATTCTTTTGTCGATGAAAGTATGATGAGTGGCGAACCGCTTCCTGTGGAGAAAACTAAAGGTTCAAAAGTATTTTCTGGCACAGTAAATCAGCAAGGGAGTTTTAAATTTATTGCTGAAAAAGTAGGCGACGAAACTTTTCTGGCTCAGATTATTCAGTTAGTGCAAGAAGCACAAGGAAGTAAAGCACCAGTACAAAAATTAGTTGATAAAATTGCCAGTATTTTTGTGCCAATCGTCATCATCATTGCGGTACTTACTTTTATTATTTGGATGATTTTCGGAGGAGAAAATGCTTTGACTCACGCTTTATTAACTTCTGTTTCTGTATTGGTGATTGCTTGTCCCTGTGCTTTGGGTTTGGCTACGCCTACGGCAATTATGGTTGGTGTTGGCAAAGGGGCTGAAAATGGAATTTTGATAAAAGATGCTGAAAGCTTGGAAATTGCCCGCAACGTAAACGCCATTATTTTAGACAAAACGGGTACGATTACCGAAGGAAAACCTTCTGTTAGTGATTTAATTTGGTTGAACAAACCCGAAAACGAGACCTACAAAAGTATTTTACTGTCTTTAGAAAGTCTTTCAAGTCATCCTTTGGCAGAAGCTGTTACTCAACATTTAAAAGCCGAAGACGTAAAATCTTTGACCATTAATACTTTTGAAAATGTAGTTGGAAAAGGTATTAGAGCAAATTTTGAAGGTCTGAACTATTTTGTTGGCAGTCCAAAATGGATTGAAAGTATCACTCCTAATCTTGATAGCGAAGCGATTTTTTCGTTAGAAAAACAAGGAAAAACTGTGGTGGTTTTTGCCAATGAAAAAGAAATATTAGCGATAATAGCCATCACGGATAAAATCAAAAGTACTTCTAAAATTGCCGTTCAAGAATTGCAAGAAGCAGGAATTGAAGTATTTATGCTAACAGGCGATAATATTTTGACCGCTCAAAAAGTAGCAGATGAAGTCGGTATCAAAAATGTAAAAGCGAGTTTGATGCCCAATGATAAAGCTGAATTTATCAAGCAATTACAAAAAGAAGGAAAAGTAGTAGCGATGGTGGGCGACGGCATCAATGATTCACAAGCTTTGGCACAAGCTGACATCAGTATTGCGATGGGAAAAGGTTCGGATATTGCGATGGACGTAGCCAAAATGACTTTAATTTCTTCGGATTTATTAAAAATTCCTCAAGCCTTGAAGCTTTCTCGACAGACGGTTTCTACCATACGTCAGAATTTATTTTGGGCCTTTATTTATAATCTTATCGGAATTCCTTTGGCGGCGGGTGTGTTGTATCCTTTCAATGGCTTTTTGTTGAATCCAATGATTGCAGGAGCAGCGATGGCACTCAGCTCAGTTTCAGTAGTAAGTAATAGTATTCGTTTAAAATATAGAAATTAATCAATTGCGAATTCGTGAGTTGTAAATGAGTGAATTATCAAATACAACACTCATTCACAACTCACGAATTCACTCAATCACAATTAAAAATGGAAAAGTTATCATTCAAAACCAATATCAATTGCAACAATTGCATTGCAAAAGTAAAACCATTCTTGAACCAAGTAGAAAATATCGAAAACTGGCAAGTGGACATCAATAATGCCGATAAAATCCTAAGCGTTTCAGGCGAAGAAGAACTTACGTCCACAGAAGTAATCGAAGCAGTACAAAAGGCTGGGTTTAAGATTGAGGAAGTGAATTAATTGATATAAAAGCCAGTCTGTTTCATATTGAATATACAGACTGGCTTTTATGTAGTTAATCCCCTAAATCCCTACTGACTCCATTTAGTCGGCTGTCTGTCCCAGCGGTGTCCTTTTAGTTCTTTTAATAATTCAGCATTAAGTGTTTGTCCGTCGCTTACGCCCATGTTTGAGGCTACGTTGCGAATTCTTCTCATGCCCGGAATTGTTGTAGCGATGTCTGGATTTGCCAAAATAAATCTTAATGCCATTTCTGCCATCGTCATTCCAGCAGGAATCAATGGGCGAAGGGCATCTGCGTGTTCTACGCTTGAATGTAAATTTTCTGGCACAAAATACGTTGAACGCCAATCGTTTGCTGCAAATACGGTGTCTTTTGTTAATGTTCCCGTAAGCGTTCCTTCATCAAAAGGTACTCTGGCAATTACGGCAATGTCTTTTTCACGACAATAGGGCAAAAGATTATCTTCTGGCGACTGGTCGAAAATATTGTAAATTACTTGTACTGAATCTATCAAATCCGTTTTCAAAGTTTCCAAACAATTGTCGGGTTCCCAACGGTTTACACTTACTCCCCAAGCTTTTACTTTTCCTGCTTGTGTCAATTTACTGATGGCTTCTTTCCACTCATCATGATTTGCCCAAGCATCTTCCCAAACGTGAAATTGCTGTAAATCAATGGTTTCTACACCCAAGTTTTTTAAACTTTTGTCGGTATATTCAATAATATAATCGGCAGGAAATACTTCGTCTAAAGTAAAATGGGGCTTTGAAGGCCAAGTTCTATTTTTGGGTGGAATTTTGGTAGCTACATATAATTTTTGTTGCTGATGTCTTTTGAGTACTTTACTCAAGATTTCTTCACTCAAGCCACTTCCGTAGGCCCATGCGGTATCAAAAAAATTACAACCTAATTCAATGGCTTTGTCGAGTGCTTCGTGGATTTCTTTTTCTTCCGAGCCAGTCCATTCTGCCATTCCCCACATTCCATAACCGATTTCGCTTACTTCCCAGCCGGTTCTTCCAAATTTTCTATAATTCATGGTTTTGTTGTTTTTGATTTAAGCTCAAATTTGAAGTATTTTTAGATAGGATTGTCCATGAATCAGAGAATTATTTACGAAAACGATTTCGTTAAAAAGTCCTTTCGGTAGATTCTCTTTCTATAATTTCAGAAGCTAAAACAAGGGTTTCTGGATGAGTATTTTGTCTTGGTTTTTCAATTTTTTTGAAAAGACTAATCGCTGACGTTTCGCCCATTTGGAAGGCTGGATGTTTGATAGTCGTAAGGGTAGGCGTTAATACGGTTGCTAATGGAAAATCACAAAAAGATAATACTTTTAATTGTGCTGGAATATTGATTTTCAATTGTTTACAAATGGCGTACAAAGGCGTAACGAGTTCTTCTGTAGAAATGACGATTCCATCAAAAGCATGAAGTGATAGAGCATTTTTGAGTCTGTTTTTGTCATTTGCATTCTGGTAGTCAATCAAATTTTCTTCTGAAAAAGGTAATGCTGTTTCTTCCAAAGCTTTGATAAAACCTTCTAAACGCTGGTTACTCATGGCTTGGTGATGACGGTAGAGTAAATACGCTATTTTTCGACAACCTTGTTGAATCAAATGTTTCGTAGCACGATAACCTAATTCAAAATCGTTGGTCACTACTTTGGTCGCTTCGATGGCGTGCGGAATTCTATCAAAAAAAACAGTTGGAATATTTTTTTCAAGGAGCTTTTCGATATGCTCAAAAGTATCGGTTTCTAAAGCTAAAGAAATTAAAATGCCATCTACTCTTCCTGCTTGAAATTCGTTCAGAATCATTAATTCTTTTTCAAAACTTTCATTTGAAAGATAAATCAATACGTGATAGCCCTTTTTGCGAGCCACCGATTCAATGCCTTTAATGACTGCCGCAAAAAAACTATTGCCAACTTCTGGAATCACTACGCCAATCGTTTTACTTTTTTTACTCCTTAAACCACTGGCATAAGGGTTCGGCGAATAATCATATTCACGAGCATAAGCCAAAATTTTGTCTTTTGTTTCCTGACTAATTTCATGGCTATCGTTCAAAGCTTTTGAAACAGTACTTACTGAAACTTGTAAGGCTTTGGCAATTGTTTGTATCGTAATTGTATTTTTCAAATGTTGTTCCTCTAAAAACGATTTAATCAATAGCAGAAGCGTTGTATTTCACCACTGCATTGAATACTAATTCTCTGATTTTATTGACGTTATAATAGGTCTTGTTTTCTAATAAACCCATATTTTGACGATTAATCAATAAAATAATAGAAAGGTCGCTATCGGGCATTACGGTGATACTTGTTCCCGTAAAACCTGTATGTCCAAAAGTACCTTCTTTGGCATTTTTCATAAACGAATTACTGGCTTCCATCATCCAGCCTAAACCATTTTTGTATTGATCTTTTGTTAAAAATAATTGAATAGTACTTTCACTGATAAATTGCTTTTTCCCAGCTTTTCCTTTGTGTTTCAATACATCCACTAATTTTTGTAAATCTTCAACCGTCGAAAATAAACCTGCTGCACCCGAAACACCTTCGTTGGCGTACCAAGCGTTGCCGTCATTTACTTCGCCACGTAAAGTATAATTTCGCCAGCCGTTCCAACTGTTTGGGTCGATTTCTTTTCTACGCATTCCTAAAGTAGAGTCTGTTACCATGCGTTTTTCATAAGGATTTCCATGTGAAGTAGCGGCGATATTTTTGGTAAAACCATTTTTCAAAGGATTGTACATTGTATGATTCATTTTCAAAGGTTTAAAAATATTTTCAGCCATAAAATTTTCTAAACTTTTCCCTGATACTTTTTCAATGAGTTGTCCCAAAATAGTAAAACCCAAATCGCTATAATGTCTGCCACTTCCAACGGGAAAAGCCAAAGGTAGCTCTCCAATCAGTTTAAAAGTTTCTTGTCGGTTTTTACAACGATAGTACAAAGGATACCACTCATAAAGTCCAGAAGTATGCGTCAATAAATGGCGAATGGTAATAATGGCTTTGTCGGGACTATTGAATGCAGGAATGTATTTACCAACGGGTTCATCTACTTTTAATAAACCTTTGTCAACCAAGAGCATGATAGAGGTAGTAGTACCGACCACTTTGGTCAAAGATGCAATATCGTATAAATGTTTTACGGTAGTTTTTTCAGGAACGGCTAAATTTTGTTGTTCAAAATTCTTCTTTTGGGCATAACCAAAGGCATTTTTATAAATTTCTTCCTTTCCTTTTTTGATTAAAATTACCGCTCCGGGGATTTTTTCTTGGTCGATTTGCGTCTGTAAAATCGAATCAATTTCAGCGATTAAAGTACTTTTAGCCAATGTATTTTGAGCCAACGCTTCAACAAAACCGAGCAATAATAGTAGGAGTGAAGTAAAGATTTTTTTAGCCATATTGATAAAAAATAATATAAAAGCAGTTTTACAAGATTTTCAGCTTTCTGAGGATGAAAAAGATTCACTAAAGATAGAAAGATTGTTTTAAATATTAGCCAGAACACCTATTTAGCAAATTAATTAGCTTGATTTCCGATTAATTCAGATTATCTATTAATTTGCTTTTGATTCACCTTTTTGAAGAATTTACATTTAAACACATATATCAATGAAAAAAACAATCACCTCTGTGCTTTTACTTTCTATGCTTGTAGCTTGTAGCAAACAAAACTCAGAACCTATTTCCACAGCTCCAAGTGTAAGCAGTTTATCTCGTTCTACGATTCATTTTGCGGATACTTTATTGATTAATGGTACGAATTTCGACCCTACCGCAAGTAATAATACCGTTACTATCAACAATGTAAATGCGACTGTTTTCAAAGCTTCTGCTACAAGTTTGAGTGTAAGCGTTCCAGCCGTTGGAACAACCAAAGCCAACGTTGTGATTAAAACCACACAAGGACGTGTTGAGGCTGGAACACTTATTTATGAACCAGATATTTTTGTAGCGGGTTATGAACAAAATTACTCCAACGGAATTGTAAAGTATTGGAAAAATGGGAAAGAAGTTGCACTTACAAGAGGAAATTCAGATGCAAGACCTCATGCTATTTTTGTAAAAGATAATGATATTTACGTAGCTGGTTATCAAGATGAAACCGCCGTTTATTGGAAAAATTCGACTTTATCTACACTTACTAAGAGAGAATATGGCGGAAGAGCTACCAGTATTTTTGTCACTAATAATAATGATGTTTATATAGCTGGTTATGAAAATGTTAGGGCAAGATATTGGAAAAACGGAACACTTGTTGTGCTTGAAGACAGTAATTTAATGTCAATACCTCATGCCATTTATGTAAAAGACAATGATGTTTATGTAACTGGTTATGACAATTTGGGAGGGATAAGTAATATAAAGTTATGGAAAAATGGCATTGGAACTTTTGTTTCTACTCGTTCTCAGTTTTCAGCAGGGATTTCGATAGACATTGCTGGGAATGACATTTACATTGCAGGAAGTGAATATAAAGCTAATAAACCTGTGGCAAAATATTGGAAAAATGGTACTGCTGTTGTCCTTTCAGATGGTTCGCAAAATGCAGTGGCTACATCAATAAAAGTAAAAGATAATGACGTTTATGTAGCAGGTTATGACGGAAATGTAGCTAAGTACTGGAAAAATGGTACTTCATATCCATTGACAGACGGAACAAAACCTGCCATCGCAAATGCTATTTTTCTTTTCGGTTCAGATGTTTATGTGGCTGGTTTAGAAGGAAATATAGCTAAATATTGGAAAAATGGCGTAGCTATTGAGCTAACAAATGGAACAAGTCCTGCTGAACTAACCTCAATGTTTGTGCGATAGTAGTGTTAAAATATTCTGTAGGAGCGATACATTTTCGTTTCTACGGAACTATGCTTTTGGGAAAAAATCTTGTCCTTTCCTACACGATTAATACTAAACACATACTTATCTATGTTAGATGGATGTTCAATACAGTTCTTATTATATTTTATTGATTGAAATTATTAAAGGACTTAATGCTGTCTTGGATATTCTTTGAGGACATTATGCCCTTGTCTGTAAAAGCCTGCATCTCTACAAAAGGGCTTTTTTTAATTTTTCTCCAAATACCTATGATTTCGTTTTCGGATAATATTATCGGTTTAAAAATGCCATTTCCTGTTGCAGCACTATCAGCATTTTCGGGCAAAACCAAGTTCCGACTTTCAGAATAAGCAACGGTATATTCATCATAACAAGGTAATAGGGCAGAAGTATTTTTTTCAGTAAGAATATTCTTTGGCTCAAAATAAAAATATTTCAGGGCATCTAATTGAAAACTTTTAAGATTATTCCCTAATTCAGCAATACCAATTTTCGCATCACTTATACTCAAACCACTCCACCAAGCAAAATCTTTTAATGTTGCTGGCCCACGGGACTGAAAATATACTTGCGTTAGTCTGGCAATAGCTTCTGATTTTGATAGTTTATCACTGGTTGCTACTCTTTTTTCAAAAAAGGTATAAGTTCCTTTTTTGACACCATTGCATAAAAGCATTGAGAGTTCGGCCCGCATAATAATTTGAGTCGCCAATAAGTTATTGACCTCAATATCTGCCTTCGACAAGCATGACACAATAGTTTCTTTCGTAAGATTATCATACTCAATAAACTGTGGTTCAAGAATTTTCCATACTTTCAAAAATAGCTCATCCGTCAAGCCTTCTTTTTTATCAATATACTGAGCAGCTTTTTTAACATTGGTTGCGGTAAGTTCCATCATCCAACGAATATCCTTTTGATGAACCAAATGCCAAGTCGGTCGTAAAATATGCGTTCTGATAATTTCGCCAGTACCAATACAGTTTTCGATTTGATTTTTGTTGGGGTTTTTCATCCGCAAAGCTACCGCCCAAAGAGCCATGCCATAGTCCTGTGCCTGCATTGCCCCAAAATGAGCCACCACTTCTTCTGGTTTTTCAAAAGAATTAGCTGATAAACCTTGATTTGACAAACGTAACTTTATGATTACTTCTCTATCCATTGATGATGCTCAAATCTTTAATACTTCTTCCCAAAAATAAACTAAAACAAGCTATCATTTGCTTAGTAGCCTCAATCCATTTGATTATGATGTCTATCAAATCTGCTTCTATGTCTTTGATGTCTGCCATATTTTTAAAAGTGGCTATTGCTCTGTCGTTTTCTTTCCAAATCAAAAGTCGTCCTTTTTCTTGTATTAACTTTTCTTTGGGTTGTTCAAGCTTTTTTGCTCCACGATGAAATATTAACTGAATATTTTTAGGAGGCTGAATTTTCATCGTAATTCTATCTTCTTGATTAAAACAATAATTTGGACCGTTCCATTTGATGTTTTCTACTAAAGCCTCATTGGCACTGTGAATCAAATTTCTTAAAAAGTCTATTTCTACTCTTAAAGGATGATTCATTTCATCAAGGAATTGACTTACACCACTATTTAACTTATCCATAGTATTGTTTTATACTTTTATCGTTATGTCTCAAAGCTATCAGACCCTATTTACGCTTTAAACCCATAAGAAGTTTATTGATTATTTGGACAGCTTTTTCAAATCGCTCTTCCCAATTTCCTGTTATTTCTATGAATTCAATTTGATGTTTCAACAAAGTTGTTCGATGCGATATGTCCAATTGATTTCTGTCATTTTCACTCAAGCGTGTTCCATCTTGTACATATTCAACATCCTTATTCAAATAGAGATATAAATTGGCTTTATTCGTATGGTAAATCTTGTCGTCAATTTCAAGCTCTCTATTAAAAATAAAATGTGAATATGATTTTGTGATATGAATATCTGTGTCGATAATTACAAGTGGATTTGCTCCAATAACCGCTTTATCAATTTGTTTAGCGTGTTCGGAGGCAACTATCAGTAAATCTTCAAACTCAAATGACTTTGAATCAGCAATTATTTCTCTACCCACTTCTTTTACTAAACTACCATTAAAATACTCCGCAAGTTGTTCAGACAAAGTACTTTTGCCAGTACTTTCAGTACCTAATATGACTACTTTGATGGCAAAATCTGGCTTTACGCTATCTGGTAAAAACTTCCAGTTTGTCATAAGGTCTTGACGAACGGCAGTAGCCGAAACAGGAAATAATTGTTTGGGAATATCAAAAGCAAGGTGAGTAATACCCATGAATGAAGCGACATAATTACCGTACTCTTCGGACGTGATTACCAATTGATAGTCTGGAAAAAACCTCATAAATTTTTCTGACCATACTTTTGATACTTCTTGCGAGGATACGGATGTATTGGGTAGTTCACTTTCTAAATAGTTATAGCTTTTAATTTCAATGTTTTCAATTCCTTCAAATGTGTTTTCAATCCAGGCTTGTCTTGTTGTAGCAGGAATCTTTTCTTTATCACTACAACATATTAATACTGTCAGAAAATCACATTTTGTTAAAGCAAAGTTTATCATTGCTTCGTGTCCTTTGTGAAAAGGTAAGAACTTGCCAAATACAAATGCTTTAACCATTGTTTATTTGTTTTTTCCAATTCAACAATCCATAAGTGGCTAACCCTCCAAAAACCAAATACTCTAAAGCTAAAAATACTATGTCTTTTTTGAAAAATAAGAAAACACAAACGACATCCACTAAAATCCACAAGTACCAAGTCTCTATTTTTTTTCTGGCAAGTAAAATTGTGGCTATAATACTTAATACCATCACAAATGAATCAATATAAGGAAATGAGCTTGCGATTTTAAAATAGTCAGGAAAAATTAAGTGAATATGAGCAAAGATATAACCCGTCAAAACCGTCCCGACAGCGATTAAACCAAGCATCCAAAGTTTAGCTTTAAAAGTCGTGGAAGAGATACTGTTTTCTTGAGGATTTTGTTGCCAGTGATACCAACCATAAATGGTAACTACAAAGAAATAAACTTGTAGAAACATATCTGCATAAAGCTGTACTTGGAAGAATAAGATAAACAAAAATAGCTCATTGATAATGCCAGTAGCCCAAGTAAGTATATTGGCTTTTGAAGCAAAAAAGACGGATAATAAGCCAAATAAAGTACCAATGAGTTCAACATAGCTAATAGGGTAGCCGATGATTTCAAAAGCAATATTGTGAATGTCAAAAAATGTCATAGAAAAGAAATAGCCAAGGTCTTGAATTATTATTTGAAGACAAAATACTTTGAATAGCGAACAGACTCCCTTTACATTTTGCCTTTATAAATGCGAGTCCAAAGCATCATTTAAATAATCAATCGGGTTTAAGAAAAACATTTTTTTCCACCCTTGTTTTTCACCATCTATTCGCCAAAAATAGGGAATCATTGTTACAATTGAATAATGCAAATGTGGCTGTTTACCTACTGCATTTCCACTTTATTCTTGATTGTCAATATCCTATCGTTTTACTTTTGTTTAGACCTTCATTAATGAATTGAATAACGAACGTATTTTATCGTTGCTTCATTGGTCTTAAATCCAATATTTTATTTTCACTGTCAAACAATACCAGTATATATTCTTTCGATGGGAAACTTGGGTCGTCTGAGTATTTATATTGAAGTAGTGGATAGCTATTACCATCTTGTAATAATTGCATGCCATTCTTAAATAACTCTAATTTCTTGTCAATCTTAATGTTGTCCTTGACTTGCTTTAATACCTCATTTGTTACGGTATTTGCAATAATTGAAGAGAATAATTTTTTAGTTTCTTCAAAATTATCGGCTGCCAAAAGTGTCAAAAAACTACTAAACGTTGCATCCAAAGACTTAACTTGACTTGCATTTAATTCAAGAGGTTTCTCTTTTTTCACATTATTTACATAAACTCTAATTTTGTGTGTCGGATTTACAGTCATGAAATTGTCTTTTTTATAATAATTTGAAATAGTTACATAAGAGAAAATTTCTAAACTATCATTCGGCTGCCAAGTATCTTTTCGGTTAAGTCCTTTCCTATCATTGATTAAATTTAATTCATTTAGATTACCCTCAGATTTACTTTTCCCATACTTTGCAGAAACAAAGTTTACTATCTGATTATATTTTGTAATTAAATTCTTTTCAAATTCGATTGGCTTTTTGTTATTATCCTTTTTATCGAAGTTGCTGACATCCCATTCGTACAAAATCTTAGAAATCGTCGAATCCTTTTCGAAATATGTATAGTACACCAATAAATCAGGAATATTTTTTTCAGTTCTTCTGAAAATTTCTGGTTGAGCAACCTTTCCTCCTTCAAGATAGGTTTGGTCGGTATTGAATTTTTTGCTGCCTAATTTTTGTTCAAGCTTTATGAAATAACCAACTTTTTTGCTGTGTATATCTAATTCAATTAATTGTTTCTGAGCAAATCCCAATTGCCCTAAAAGTAATAAAGTCAAAGTTATAAGTGTCTGTCTGTTCATTTCGGTCTTATTAAATTTTGCTAAATATTTTCGTGTTTTAAATCATTTCAACTGGATATTGATTGACCAAGGCTGGAATAGTTTTTTCAAAAAACCTTAATCAATCCATAAAGTAAATCCCACCCCCATCAACCCTATTCCGTCCATAAAGTACAAATGGAGTAGGTTTTGGCTTGACCGCTGATGAGTACTCTATCATCCATCAATTCGCAAAATAGTTTCCCGACTCTCTCAGAAACTTGTAGGGCTGTGAATACTTTTTTGTTAAGTCTGCTTGCCCAAAATGGAATCAATGAACAATGTGCAGAACCAGTAACGGGGTCTTCAAGAATGGATGCTTGAGGTGTGAAAAATCTTGAAACAAAATCACAGTTGTCGCCAATTGCCGTAACAATTACGCCACCGGGGTCAAGGTTGATTTGGTCAAAAATTTGTCTGTTGAGTTTGATATTTTTTACTTCCGTTTCTGTATCATAAACCAGAAGATAGTCTCTTGCTTTTAATACTTCTTTGGGTTTGATATTCAAAGATTGTTCAATGATGGCTGGCAAGTCGGCTTTCACAGGCATTCTTGAAGGAAAGTTCATTTGGTAATAATCCTTATCAACCTTTACCGTCAGGTCGCCACTTAGCGTATCAAAAATGAAAGTATCGTTTGGGTAATTCAGTAGTGTTTTTAAGCAATGAGTCGTTGCCAAAGTAGCGTGACCGCATAAATCCATTTCAATTTCAGGCGTAAACCAACGCAAATGAATTTTGTCACCCATATTTACAAAAAAAGCAGTTTCAGCAACTGCATTTTCTTGAGCAATTTTCATTAAAATTTCATCAGGAAGCCAAGTATCTAATGGCACAACACAAGCAGGATTTCCACCAAAAACCTTATCGGTAAAAGCATCTATTTGATATAAGTTTAATTTCATTGGGAGATATTGGATATTCGCAGATTTAGTTCGTGTGTTTACAGATTGAGCATTTTTATTCTTTGGCAAATTTTTCAATTAATTCTTCTGTTAAAAGCCTATTATTGATTAATGTCCAATTACCTTGTGAATGGGGAAATCCATTTCTACAATAACCAGCTCTATCTTTGAAGTCAAAAATGGCATGATAATAATTGTTAATTGATAACACAGCTTTCATTTCATCTTTTGTCCATAAAATTTTGATATTAGATGGCTTATTCTTGTATATAACATTTGCAACATCATAAATATGGAGTGCGTCTAAAATACGAATACCGTCAGTTCTATCAACTGCATAAAAATAACCTGTTTCTTCATTATCTTCAAAAACAACGACATTTCCGTTATCTGCAACACTGTCAATAAAAGTATCTTGACCAAGACTAAAAGTTTGGTCTGTGTAAATTATTAGCATGCCTTTGTCATTCATAATAATGTTTTAATGATTTATTGTTCAAAGCCTTCCTTCAACTTTGAACAGCGAGAGGACAATAAAATACTCCGTAGGAGTAAAATATCGGTAGAATTATTCTAATCAAAGATAAACATAGTTCCGTAGGAACGAAATATACCGTTCCTACGGAACTATGCTTGGAAAAGGGTCTTTTGCTTTCTACCGATATATTGTCCCTATCGGGACTTTGATTTCTTGTTCAGAAATGTTTTTTACAGATAAGGACGTTATTAATTTTCGGAATGTTTGCAGACAGAGTCTGCATTTTATTTATGGTTCAAAGTCGAAAGAAGACTTTGAACAGCGAGAGTTATTTCATTTTGCATTAATGTTTGCAGACTGAGTCTGTATTTTATTTATTGTTCAAAGTTTTGAACAGCAAGCGTATTTTAATCGTCACTCCAAATGATTCTTTCTCCTTCAAATTTTGTTGCTGTTCTTATAATTTGTCTGTTAATAGGAAATAGATTATTTGAATAATTTAAATCACCATATTTTGTTTTTAATACAAGACATTCTTCCA
The DNA here is from genome assembly GCF_034929435.1 of Arcicella rigui. Taxonomy (NCBI): domain Bacteria; kingdom Pseudomonadati; phylum Bacteroidota; class Cytophagia; order Cytophagales; family Flectobacillaceae; genus Arcicella; species Arcicella rigui. The sequence continues at coordinate 134,460 of NZ_JAYFUM010000006.1, read as the reverse complement.
AATATACTGGTTTTAGTTTTGTTACAGAATCTGGTATGATTGCAAGATTTGCTGATGAGTAATTAGTAGCAACTGAAGGATATAATATGCAATCAAATGGAGGCATTTCATTATCATTAATTTTTGTAAAGCTATTTTTTAATATTCTGTCAGAAAAAAAAGCACTATATAGATATTCATATTTTTTTTGATTTTTAACAGGAATATCTTTAACAAACTCTGAACTTATAAACTCCATGTAAAGGTCAAGAATTTTGGCAATTAAAGGATGTAATGTTGAAAGTAGCTCTTGAAAAGACTTTGTTGCACTTTTCAAGATTTCATTATCTATTGTCTTATTGTTTGATATTGTGTATGCCCTAAATTTTTTAGCTGAATCGTTAATCCAGTGAGATATTATTATTTTCTGTCCCACACATGGTTTAGTTTCATATATAGCACTACTACATTTCAAAGCAGCATAAAAAACTGTTGAGTTAGGAGTATTTGCCCTTCCATAAACTCCAAGATTCTGGATTATTTCTTTAGGTGGATGACGAAGGTACTTTAAATCTTTTAGTTTACCATTTTCTAAGAAAGCGTCTTTAACGAAAGAAACACGATAAAGGTTTTTAACATTAATCTCGTTTTGTCTGAAGACTTCAAATGGAAAAGCATTGTATAAATATTCAATTAAATTAATTGCATCTTCGTCATTGATAGTTGTCAAGTCAACTTTCAAAAGAAAGACAAAAAGCTCCTCATAGAATTTAAGAGCCTCTTTCAAATTATCTTCCTCTTCTTTGTTTATTTGGTGTCCATTCTGAAGTTTTAAAATAATTTCTTGTTCAGGTGTGTATTGTTGTCTGAATGTTTTTGATAGTGGTATTTTTGGAAAATTCATATTCAACTAAGTTTTGATGTGTATTTTAGTATTTTATAAGAAAATTCGGAATTTAGTATTTATGATACATAAACCAAATTAATCTCTCAACTCCCTAAAGTATCAAATTAACTTTCAAGATAAAAAATCAACCACCATTTTCTGCCCGAAAACTTATTATACGGTAATTTCTTGCTCTAAAGTGGATGGCTCACTCATGGCATGACTACCAGAAACTTAATGCTTCTCAAAACTTACCGAAAGTCATGCCATGAGTTTTTGTTGAAACCCTCCTGCACGTTGCAAGAGCAAAACATCGTGTGATGAAACCTTCCTGCACATTGCAGGAGCAAAACATTGTGTGATGAAACCTTCCTCCAATTCGGAGCAACAAAATGATAGACTGAAATTCCTTCCTCCAATTTGGAGCGAATCACTCATGGCATGACTAACAAATAACTCTCATCTTCTCAAAACTTACTGAAAGTCATGCCATGAGTTTTTGATAAAATGGAAGCAAAAAAAATAGAGCCATGTTTCCTCAAAAACACGGCTCTAAAAAAACTCAAAGCTCATAGCTCAAGGCTCACAGCTCAATCACTGGAATATCTCCCTCAATGATTAATTTACCTTCTGTGGCAGCTTTTACTTCGTCGATACTCACGTTAGGAGCGATTTCTAACAATTTAAAACCGCCTTCGGCCAATACTTCCAATACCGCTAATTCGGTGACAATTTTCTTTACACAGTTGATGCCCGTAATGGGTAAAGTACAGTTGCTCAACAGTTTCGATTTACCATCTTTACTCACGTGTTGCATCGCTACGATGATGTTTTTGGCAGAAGCCACCAAGTCCATCGCACCGCCCATGCCTTTTACCATTTTGTTAGGAATTTTCCAGTTGGCGATATCGCCATTTTCTGAAACTTCCATTGCTCCCAAAATCGTCAAGTCCACGTGTTCGCCTCTTATCATGGCAAAACTTTCGGCAGAACTAAAGAGCGAAGAACCTGCTTGCATCGTAATGGTTTGCTTGCCTGCATTGATTAAATCGGGGTCGATTGCCTCTTCCGTCGGGAATGGACCAATCCCCAACAAACCATTCTCCGATTGCAATACTACACTGATATTTTCAGGAATATAATTGGCAACCAAAGTAGGAATCCCGATTCCCAAGTTTACATAATCACCATCTTTGATTTCACAAGCAATTCTTTTGGCAATTTGGTTTTTATCCAAGCCTTTTGCTGTGGAAACCGCTGTTGCTTTTTCTTCTTTGGTAGTACTTGTCGGAATACTTATCGTGCGTTGTTCAATTCTTTTCTGGTAATTTTCACCTTGGAAAATTCGTTGTACATAAATGCCGGGCGTATGGATTTCGTTAGGATCTAAAGTCCCTGCTGGCACTAATTCCTCTACTTCCGCAATGGTGATTGCCCCAGCCGCTGCCATCATTGGATTGAAATTTCTTGCTGTTCCTTTGAAAATTAAATTCCCTGCGGTATCGCCTTTCCAAGCTTTTACGATAGCAAAGTCAGCCCTAAGCCATGATTCCAACAAGTATTTTTTACCATTAAATTCTCGTACTTCTTTGCCTTCGGCTACTTCTGTACCTACGCCAGCAGGGGTAAAAAAGGCAGGAATTCCTGCACCACCTGCTCTTACTCTTTCAGCTAAAGTACCTTGTGGAATTAGTTCTACTTCGAGTTCGCCAGACAATAATTGTCGTTCAAACTCCTTGTTTTCCCCCACATAAGAAGAAATCATTTTCTTCACTTGGCGACTTTTCAGCATCAAACCAATACCAAAATCATCAACCCCTGCATTGTTTGAAATACAAGTAAGCCCCGTAACTCCTTGTTGAATCAAGGCATCAATACTATTTTCGGGAATACCACAAAGTCCGAAACCGCCAAGCATCAGCACAGCATTATTTGGAATATCTTTCACCGCCTCTTGGGCGTTTTTTACTACTTTATTTGTCATGGTAATGAATATTGTTAAAACCTCACCCCCAACCCCCTCTCCTGCTGAGAGGGGACTTTTAAAAACCAAATGCTCCCCTCTCAGCAGGAGAGGGGCTGGGGGTGAGGTTATAACTATGATATTTAGATTCTCTTAAGTCCTAATCACCAATCCCCAATCACTATTTACTAAACCCTCTCAATAATTACTGCATAACCCATTCCTACGCCAATACACATCGTAGCAAGGGCGTAGCGTTTGTTTTGTTTTTGTAATTCTAAAGCCGCAGAATAAGTAATTCTTGTGCCTGACATTCCGAGCGGATGCCCTAAAGCAATTGCTCCTCCATTGGGATTTACTCTTTCATCGTCGTCTGCAATGCCCAAAATTCTGGTACAAGCCAAAGACTGTGCGGCAAAAGCTTCATTGATTTCGATAATATCAATATCGTTTAATGTCAACCCTGCTTTTTTCAAGGCTTTTTGGGTAGCCGTCACAGGGCCGATTCCCATGATACGAGGCTCAACGCCTACGATTGCCGAAGCAACAATTCTTGCTTTTGGGCTTAAACCATATAAATTAATGGCAGACTCAGAAGCTAAAAACATGGCAGCCGAACCATCATTTAAACCTGCGGCATTCCCTGCGGTAACACTTCCACCGTCTTTTTTAAAAGCAGGTTTCAAGGTCGCTAACTTCTCAAGTGTTGAATGGGGTTTTACAAATTCGTCAGTATCAAAAAATTTGGTTTCACCTTTTTTAACGGTAATTTCTACGCCTACAATTTCTTCTGCCAATCGTCCTGATTGTTGGGCTTTATAGGCTTTTTGATGTGAACGATAAGCAAAAAGGTCTTGGTCTTCACGGCTGATTTTATAAATTTCAATCAAATTTTCCGCCGTCATCCCCATAGCATCCGTGCCGTACATAGCTTGCATTTTTGGATTGATAAAACGCCAACCGAAACTTGAATCGAACATTTGGGCATCGTTGCCAAAAGGTTTTGACGTTTTTGAAATCACCCAAGGGCCACGAGTCATGTGTTCCATTCCTCCTGCAATCATAATTTCGGCATCGCCTACTTGAATACTTCTGGAAGCATCAATCACCGCCGACATCCCCGAAGCACATAAACGATTGACGGTTTGGGCCGGTATTGTATGTGGCAAGCCTGCCAACAAAGAAGCCATTCGAGCCACATTGCGGTTATCTTCTCCTGCCTGATTATGATTTCCGAGAATCACTTCATCAATCATTTCAGTAGGAATATTAGGATTTCTTTTCACTAATTCTTTAATCGTCAAAGCCGCCAAATCATCCGCTCTGACACTCGACAAACTGCCACCAAAATTCCCAATGGGCGTTCTGATGCCATCAATGATATAAGACTGGTTCATATTTTTTTTTTAGCTTTTAGCTTTGAGTTATGAGCTATGAGTTATGAGCTGAAAGTATTGATTTTTCTTTTACTTTATTCTTCAAAATTTGGGTAATCCTAATAATTCATTCATTATAAAAAACTAATCACCAATTACTAATCTCTAATCACTCCTCACACAAAAACAATTTTCATGATAATAAATAAAAGTGAAGGACAGAAAAGACAGCCTAAACCTGTATAAAAAGTGGCGGTTAAAGCACCATAAGGCACTAATTTTGGGTCGGTCGCCGCCAAACCTGCTGATACGCCACTGGTTGTACCCATCAATCCACCGTAAACCATTGCAGTATGGGGGTTATTTAAACCAATGTACTTCGCAATAAAAGGCGTTCCGATGGTAACAAAAACCGCCTTTACCACACCCGCTGCAATACTGAGTGCTATTACATCCGAACTTGCTCCGATGGCCGCACCCGTAACAGGGCCAACGATATAAGTACAAGCTCCTGCTCCGATGGTTGTTAAACTAATGGCATCGTGATAGCCCCAAAGTAGAGCAATGAATACGCCACCGATAAAAGACAGCGTGATTCCTAAAAAAAGAGAAATAACGCCTGCCCAACCTGTGCGTTTAATCACAATAAAACTTGCTCCCATGGCTGTGGAAACAATGGCGAAGTCACGAAACATTGAACCACCTAAGACACCAAAACCTGAAAAGATTTTAATATCGGCAATACCTTTTTCTCCACCAGTGGCAACACCGCCTACGTATGCCAAGAATAAACCTATAATAATAGCAATGGCAGAGCCGGGAATTTTTTTATTCGTTGCTTTTACAGAGATAAGCTCTGAAAAGTAAATGATAAGACTGACTACCAAAAACGTAAAAACAATACCATTTTTTTCAAGGAACTTTGAAATGATTTCCATATTAGTCTATTTGAGAGCTTTTAGATATTTTAGCCAAAAAAGGAATGACAGCGATACAAATGAGTACAGGAACAATCCCTGCCAGAATAGCCATAAAGCCACTGGAAACCGCCACTTTTACGTTCTGTGTCGCCGACATCGCCACTACAATCGGTATGTACATCTGACTCCAGAATAAAATTCCTTTTTCCGTAGAAGTATCTAAATAGTTCTTCTTCTTGAGCCAATCGTTGATGAGAATCAGTAAAATCATGGCAAAACCAACGCCGCCAACATTGGCATCTACGCCAATCAATTTCCCGATAAACTCCCCAAAAATCTGCCCCACAACATAACAAAAGGCTAATATGCCTACTCCGTAAATAATCATAGTTTAAATAGTAAAGTGGTTGGTAATGAATTGTGAATTAGTGCTTTCGGATTTCAGATGTCAGATTTCGGCTTTATAAAAACGTTTTTTTTATTCTTACTTTATCCTATTTTCCGAAATCAGAAATCCCAAATCCAAAATTGTTTTAAAACAGCTTCTTCAAATCATTTTTAGTGACTTTGCCCATGGCATTTCTCGGTAATTCATTGGCAATAATGTACTTTCGAGGTGCTTTATAGGCTGGCATTTTTTCTCTAATCCAAGTATTAAGTTCTTTTAAATCAATCTCTGGATGATTCACAATCAATACTCCTGCAACCAATTCTCCCCATTCTTCATTAGGAATACCTATTACACTACAATCATTAATGTGCGGATGCGTTCGGAGTACTTCTTCGATTTCTAAAGCTGAAATTTTATATCCACCTGACTTAATAATGTCGATAGAATCTCTTCCTAAAATTCTATAATAACCCTCTTCAACCACCGCAATATCGCCCGTTTTAAACCAACCATCCTCGGTGAAAGTTTTCTGTGTCGCTTCTGGTTTGTTCCAGTACTCCAAGAATACATTTTTACCTTTGATCTGAATTTCTCCCGGTTGTCCTACTGCTACTTCTTGATTATTTTCGTCCACCAATCTGGCTTGTACACCTGCAAGCGGTTTTCCGATATAGCCAGCTTTGCGTTCTCCATCGTAGGGATTACTGATACCCATTCCGATTTCAGTCATTCCGTATCTTTCCAATAAAGTATGCGTACTGATATGTTTCCATTTTTCCATCACAGAAACAGGTAAAGCCGCCGAACCTGAAACCATTAATCTAAATTTCGACAAAGTTACGGTAAGTACTTCTTGCTCTGCTGTTGGCAGACTTTCCCAGTAAGCAATCAGCTTGAAATAAATCGTTGGCACGGCCATAAACACATTGATTTTACCTTGTTGGAAAGCGGCAAAAACCCCTTCGGCTGAGAAAGAAGATAAAAATTCAACCGTAGCACCCGACCACAAAGCACAGGAAATAACATTGATAATGCCATGAACATGATGCAAAGGCAATACACAAAGAATATGGTCTTGTGCCGACCATTGCCACGATTCAACCAAAGTAGAAACTTGAGCTTCAATATTGCTATGCGTAGTAACAACTCCTTTGGGTAAATTGGTAGTACCACTGGTATAAAGAATCATCGCCCGACGCTCTGAATTAAGCTCAGGCAATACTTTTTCTTCCGAAGCTTGTGTTGGAATATCTGAAAGAATAATAAATCTAAAACCTTTTTCGGCGGCAAGTGGTGCTAAAATAGTAGCGTACTCTTCGCCAGCGATTACGATACTTGCGGCTGTATCTTCAATCACATATTGCAATGAAGGCAAAGGATAAGTAATGCACAGAGGCACTGCAATACCGCCTGCTCGCCAAATTCCCCACTGAACTTTTACATAATCAAAGCCGGGAGCAACCATAAAAGCTACTCGTTGTTCATTCAAATCAGTGGCATCTTGCAACAAATAAGTAGCCACAGTATTTGAATTATCTAAGAGTGCTTGATAAGAAAATGATTTTCCATCCGAAATAATAGCTTGATTATTGAGGTTTTTCGTAGCGTTTTCAACAAGTTTGAGCATTGCTATATTTGATTAGTTATTTTTATTCTTTATTTCAGACAAATTTATTGGATTTTCTCCGTAAACCTATGTCGTTTTGACTCGTGGCTTTCTTTTAATAGCTGAATGAATACCTACACTCAACTGATAAAATCTAAATAGTTTTCTCGACTAACAATGGTAAACGTTGATTCGGGATATGCCTCTAAAAATACTTTTGGGATTTTAGCTTTTTTATTTCCCCATTTGAATTCAAAAGCTTCAATCATTTGATTCTTGACTTCTAAATAATCTATTTCTTGTTGGTCGTAGGTTCTCCAGAAATATGAATCCAAGTATTTTCTCTCGTACTTATACTTTTTAATTCTTTCAGTAATCAAATAATTCTCCCATAATTCGCCAATATCACTTCTGAATTTGATGGGTCTAAAATCACCAATAATGGCATTACGAACCCCATTATCCCAAAAATACCAACGGGAGCTTTTAGAAATTTCTTTCCGCAAATTTTTACTGTATGCCCCTACTCGCTTTAATACATAAACCTTCTCTAGCAAGTCCAAATATTTTTCAACGGTATTTTTACTCATTCCTAACTGATTACCCAATTCTAGTAAAGAAATTTCTTTTCCTAGCTGATACGCAATTAGTCGTAATAAATCATACACTTTAGCAGAATTTCGGATGCCATCAAAGCTAATAATGTCTTTTAGTAAATAGGAATTAACCAACTCTCGCAAATACCGCTCTTTTTCCTCAAAACTGGATAATAAATATACATCAGGGTAACTCCCATAGAGAAGACGCTCCTCTAAATTGCGTTTCGTTTCAAGTATGTTTTCATACTGTTTAATTTCTTGTTGAGCCAAAGGAAACATCTCATGCCAATAAGCCCTTCCGACTAAGGGTTCACCTAACTTATTGTTTAAATCAAAAGCAGAAGAACCACTTGCAACTACTTTTAAATTAGGCATTTCGTCAATAATAATTTTCAAAACTAGCCCAATAGCTGGAATTACCTGAGCTTCGTCAATGACAATCAGCTCTTTTCCTTCAAAGATATTACGGTATTTTTCAATGTTCCTTTCAGCTAAAAACTCCTGATTATCAGGTAAGTCACCATTAAAAAAAAGTGTTGGTATGCCTAACTCTTGAATAACTTCTTTCAATAGAAATGTCTTACCTACTCGTCTTGCTCCAAAAATTATATTTACTTTTCCTGCTACTAAATATTTTAATAGCGTAGCCTTCAATACCCTTGTTATCTTCATTTTCTTATTATTTTACATTGGTAAATATAAAGAATTTGAAGCAATAAAAATGACTAATGACAATTTTTAGCTAAAATTTGTCATCATATTGACATTTTTTATATTAATTTTGTCAATATGATGACAAATTTTACATTAATTCTGTCAATAGAAGCTAAACTGCATTAATAAAGGAAGCACTAGTTTTGGCAGTAACGTCTTCTAAAGTCGCATTGGGCATTAATTCGATAAGTGTTAATTTTCCGTCAGGATAAGCAAAAACTGCTAAATCGGTAATAATCATACTTACCACTCCTTTTGCTGTTAAAGGCAGTATGCAAGAAGGAACAATCTTCGACGAACCATCTGGATTTGTGTGCGTCATGGTAATAATCAGACGTTTTGCTCCTTTAGCTAAATCCATTGCTCCCCCAACGCCCAAAAGTGGTTTGCCAGGTACAGCCCAGTTGGCTAAGTTGGCAGCTTCATCTACTTCTAAACCACCCATAATAGCCACATCGATATGTCCGCCACGAATCATCGCAAAAGAATCTGCACTATCGAAATAGCTACTACCTTTCAAAGCCGTTACAGGAATTTTACCAGCATTTACAGGATAATCCATCGCTCCGCCACCGTCAGTTGGCACAGGACCAACGCCCAACATTCCGTTTTCGGTATGAAGAATGATACCATGTTCTTCGGTAATTAAATCAGCCACCAAAGTAGGAATACCAATTCCTAAGTTTACTACGTCGCCTTTTTTCAATTCCGCCAAAGCTCGTTTCGCCATGTTCATACGGGTTTCATCTACTTTTTTAGAAGAAGAAACCGAAGCAGAACTTCCCAAATCTTCTAAAGTAATTTTGGCTTCGACCAAATAATCGACATAACAACCTTGCGTATGGATAAACTCTGGAGCAATTTCTCCGACTGGCACAATTTCTTCTACTTCCGCAATGACCAAATCAGCAGCCGTTGCCATGGCTTTGTTGAAATTATTTTCGGTCATTCTGTACTGCAAATTCCCAGCAGTATCCGCACGCCAAGCACGAATAAAAGCCACATTACCACGAATACTTTTGATAAATACTTGTTCTACGCCATCCAAAATTTTTGTTTCTCTACCTTCGGCAATGATAGTTCCTGCCGAAGTAGGCGTATAAAAGCCACCGATACCGGCACCGCCAGCACGGATGGCTTCGGCTAATGTTCCTTGTGGGAGGAGTTCGTAAGCAACATCGCCATTTTGGGCAGCTTTTACAGCATCTGGATTAGAAGTAAAAAATGAACCTATCATTTTTTTGAGCTGTCCGTTTCTTAATAAACGTCCGCCTCCAAGTCCAGCTTCGCCAGTATTATTGCCAATAAAAGTCAAATTCTTTGTGCCGATTTCCGCCAAAGCGTGCATCAAATGAACGGGATTGCCCGTCATGCCAAAACCGCCTTGCAGTAAAGTGTCTCCATCCTTTACCATCGAAGCGGCAGTATGTAAGTCGATAATGGGTACTGTTTTCATATTTTGTGAACTTTCAGCTATCAGCCTTGAGCTATGAGCTGTCAGCGATGAGCTTTTTGTTTTTTTTTAATCTGTAATCTCAAAGCTCATTGCTCACAGCTCATAGCTGAAAACTATCAAGCAAATGTATCTAATGGGAAACCAACGTAATTTTCTGCGATGGTTTTTTGATATGCTTCTGAAATGGTTAAATAATCAAATTTTGATTTTTGTAAAAGACTTTCAAAACTGCCTTCTGCGGCTTGTTTATGGCAGAGGTAAGTCATGAAGTTGGAAAAATCCTGTACACGCCAAACTCTTGCAACACATTTTTTAGAGTAATTCTCTAAGTTTTCCTGACTACCAGATTCATAAAATTCAATCAAGCCTTGTGCTAAATTATGAATATCAGCCACGGCTAAATTCAAACCTTTTGCTCCCGTTGGTGGTACAATATGGGCCGAATCGCCTGCTAAAAACAAGCGTCCAAACTGCATATTATCAATCATAAAGCTTCGCATCGGCGTAATACTTTTTTCAAAAACTTCGCCTTTGTCTAAAGTAATGCCTAAACGTAATTCGAGTTCGTTCCAAATTTTTTCGTCAGACCAATTCTCTACGTTATCATTATTGTCAACTTGTAAATACAAACGACTTACTTTTTCAGAACGCAAACTTGCCAAAGCAAAACCATTTGAATGATACGCATAAATAAGTTCGTCGTAAGTAGGCACAGAGTACGCCAAAATTCCTAACCAACTAAATGGATACTCAATTTTATATTCGTTGTAAGAATTTTTCGGTAAAGTTTTGCGAGCTAAACCGTGGAAGCCATCGCAACCGCCTACAAAGTCGCAATAAATCACCTTTTCTTCGCCTAAATGCGTGAAATGAATTTCAGGATTTTCACTTTCTACATTTCTAATTTCTTTCGCTTCGGCTTCAAAAATGATTGGAATTTGACGAGCCTCACAAGCATTAATTAAGTCTTTCACTACTTCTTGCTGTCCGTAAATTGTCACTTGTTTCTGAGTATATTTCTCAAAATCAATGCGTTGACTCACGCCATTATAATTGATATAACAACCATGATGAACAAGTCCTTCTTTGTGCAGACGCTCCGAAACTTGCAAGCCATCAAATACTTCAACGGTATTATGTTCTAATAAACCCGCACGCACTCGGTTTTCAACATACTCTCTACTTCTGTTTTCAATAATAACAGATTGAATTCCTTTTTGCTGGAGTAAAAGAGCCAAAGTAAGTCCCGATGGCCCCGCTCCGATAATTCCTACTTTTGTTTTCATTGTTTTATTTTTTAAGCTGTGAGCTATGAGCTTTGAGTTATGAGCCATAAGCTTCGAGTATTTAGGTTGTTATCAAAGCAGACAAAGCTAATTGCTAAAACTGTTTTGAGCTGTGAGCCATAAGCTTCGAGTATTTAGGTTATTATCAAAGCAGACAAAGCTAATTGTTAAAACTGCTTTGAGCTGTGAGCCATAAGCTTCGAGTATTTAGGTTATTATCAAAGCCGACAAAGCCAATTGCTAAAACTGCTTTGAGCTGTGAGCCATAAGCTTCGAGTATTTAGGTTATTATCAAAGCCGACAAAGCTAAAAACTCAAAGCTCATAGCTCATAGCTCAAGGCTATTAAACACTTCCTCAGCCGTATGAAAGGCTTCATTAGCGGCAGGTAAACCGCAGTATAGTGCCGACTGCATCAATACTTCTTTGATTTCAGCAATGCTTACGCCATTGTTGAAGGCGGCACGAATGTGCATTTTTAATTCTGCTTTTCGGTTCAAGGCAATCAACATCGCAATCGTAATTAAGCTACGGCTATGCTTTGATAAATTCGGACGAGTCCAGATTTCGCCCCAAGCGTAATTACTAATAAACTGTTGAAAATCAGCATTAAAATCATTGATATTGCCATTGGCTCTGTCAACGTGAGCATTGCCCAAAACACTTCTTCGCACGTGCATCCCTTTTTCAAAAGTGCTTTCGCCAACAATAAAATCTATCAATACTTGTGCATATTCTTCGGGCAATTCTGTACTGGCTAAATGACGAGCGTGCAGTACTCTCAAGTGAGCATTCGGGATATTTTCAGCGATAAATTCAGCCTGTGCAACATTGGTTACTGGGTCTTCGTCGCCCGTAATCACCAAAGTTTCTACCGATACTTGTGATAAACTTTCTCTGAAATCAGCATCACGAATGGCAGCACAGCAATTTGAATAACCCAAAATATCACTCCGTAAAAACATAGCTTTGGTTTCGGCTACTCTTTGCGGATTGTGATTTCTGAAACTTTCGGTAAACCATCTTTCCATCGTATCGTCCACAATGGCTTGCATCCCATTAGCTTTGATGGTTTCAATTCTGCCATTCCAGCGTTCATCGTTTCCGATTTTTGCACCCGTGTTACTGACAATTAGTTTTTTGATACGATTCGGATAATTAATTCCCAACCATTGACCAATCAAACCACCCATCGAAAGCCCACAGAAGTAGGCTTCGTCAATTTTTAATTCATCCAATAAATCAATAACATCTTGTCCCAACAAAGCGATACTGTAAGGTTCGGGCGTAATTTCACTTCCGCCATGTCCACGAGTATCGTATCGCAAAACCCTAAAATATGGCAAAAGAAAAGGCACAAGCTCATCCCACATCAACATTTCAGAACCCAAAGAGTTAGAAAAAATCAACACAGGACTATTCGGCGTTCCTTGTAGTTTATAGTTAGTTTTCATGTTTATGAGATATGAAATATTAATTATGAATTATGAGATAATTTTTAGTAAAAATGAATTGTAACAAGGTAGAATTTATATGAGATTTGGAGATGTCAAAAATTCTTAAATGAAGTATTTACTCGTTAGTTTCAACATCTCATAATTCATAATTTATAATTCATATTTACTTAATATATTTTCAATAATCTCCAAACTCAATCCAATCGCATTTTCGGCTTGAAAGAGTGGTTGGAGTTCGGTTTCTGTTAAATAGTTTTGATTTTCTACTAAAATCTGTTTTAAATGTTTTTGTTCTTCAACTGCTTTTTTACAGGCTTTTTCTACTAACTTATGGGCTTCACTTTTGCCGATTTTTTCAGCCAAAGCCAGTGAAACATTTTCTGCATAAATCAAACCTTGCGTCAGTTCAAGGTTTTGAAGCATCCGATTTTTATCGACTTCTAAACCGCTGAGGAGTTCAATACTTCGTTCAAGAGTGCCAGCAGTGAGCTTCATTAAATCATTCAAAACTTCCCATTCCGAATGCCATAATCCAGCCGAACGCTCATGCTCTTGAGCCATCGCAGTCATTAATGTTGCCACCAAATGCGGTACTCTTTGGGCATTTGCCAAAATAATTGCAGAAGCAACAGGATTACGTTTATGTGGCATCGTACTTGAACCACCTTTGCCCGCTCCAGCTCCTTCAAATACTTCGCCTACTTCGGTTTGCATGAGTAGCGAAATATCTTTGGCAATTTTTCCGATACTTCCTACCAAAACGCCCAAAACAGCAGCAAAATGGACAAAAGCATCTCGGTGCGTATGCCAAGAATGAGTAGCCTTTAACCCTAAAATATTGGCTAAACTTTCTTTTACTTTTTGATTAATCGCTTGATTCTGAGAACCTACCGCACCAGCCAATTGTAAAACCAATAATTCACCTTTCAACGATTGAAGGCGTTCGGCAGAACGCTGAATACTTTCCAGACACAAAGCCATTTTTAGTCCGAAAGTAATGGGTTTGGCTTGTTGCAAAAGCGTTCTACCAATCATCAAAGTTTGGCGGTGTTCTTGCGTCAGTTTAATGAGTACTTCTTGTAAAGTATTTAATTGATTTTCAAGCCATTCGACAAATATTTTGATTTGTAAAACCGTAGCCGTATCAACTACATCCTGACTTGTAGCTCCGAAATGCACAAATTTGGCAGCTTCTGCATCTTGGTTTTTGACCAATTGCGTCAATTGTTTTACCAAAGGAATAGCAACATTTCCGCCCAATTGTATCGCTTTTTTCAAAGCTTGTAAATCTATCAAATCAGCTTGCGAACAAGACGCAATGATACTTGCCGAAGTATTTGGAACGATACCATGTTCGGCTTGGGCTTTTGCCAAACTTGATTCAAAAAGCAATAAATAGCTCAGACTTTTTTCATCAGAAAAAAGCTCGTTGATTTCATCGGAATAAAATACTTCGGAATATAGACTCATATTTCAAAAAAAACAGTTTCGTTTTCGCCTTGCATATAAATGTTGAATTCATACACAGAACCGTTTTTCTGAGCAATCAGCGTATGTCGTCTTTCACTTGGCACAGCATTCAGTACTTCGTCTTGTTCGTTCAGTGTTGTTTCATCTGAAAAATAAATTCGAGTATAAGAATGTATGAGCTGTCCACGCATAAAAATGATAACCGTCAGATAAGGAGCTTGCCCAGCAACCGATTCAGGTTTTAAGGTATGAAAAATAAAGCGACTTTCGGGGTCTGTACCTGTACCAAATCTTCCGAAGCGTTGATTATTTTCATCAATTTGCCATAATTCAATCATGGCATCAGGAATTGGTTGATTTTCGCCATCCAAAACCTTCCCGATGATGGTAATACTCTCAGGATTATCAATCGGATTTACCATCAGGTTTCCGACCAAACTTTTAAAATTATATAAATACTGTTCGGGCGAAAGTCCATAAGCAAAATACGGCCCAACAGTTTGCGATGGAGTCTGTAACATAATTATTAGTTTTGAATTAGTACTACAAGAATTATTGATTTCAGGTATCGGATTTCGGATTTATTTCACGTATTACCAAAATAGCCTTTAAACTTTCGTCAGCACAAATTATTTAAAATCCTGTAATACATTGAACCTATAAAAAAGCTGATAGCTCATTGCTCAAAGCTGAAGGCTAAAAAGCTTACTGCTTCTCAAATGGCGTTGCATTATTTCCTCTCAACACAAAATCAAAGCGATAACCCAAAGCAAAACTTGGTTCAGTGATACTTAAATCAAAAGATGAGATCAATAATTCACGACCTTTCGGAGGTACTCCCAAGAAAATTGGGTCATATTGCAAAAGTGGGTCACCAGGAAAATACATTTGCGTTACCAAACGGTTAGTAATATTTGCACCAAACAAAGAAAAGTGAATGTGATTGGGCCTCCAAGCATTAAAATGATTTCCCCAAGGATATGCACCCGGCTTTATCGTATAAAATTTATAATTCCCTTCGGCATCCGTCATACATCTACCAGCACCCAGGAAGTTCGGGTCGAGCGGAGCAGCGTGCTGATCCACCTTATGAACATAACGACCAGCGGCATTCGCCTGCCAAATTTCTATCAAAGTATTTGGAATGGGTTTCCCGTTTTCATTCATTACTTTACCATGCACCACAATTCGCTCTCCCAAAGGCTCGCCATTGACAATAGCATTTTTGGTTAAATCATGGTCAAATTCACCTAAATTAAAATCACCAAAAATTGGCCCGCTCAATTCAGATAATGATTGCTTTAATGGAATCAAAGGCTTACTTGGAGCTCTTAAAATCGTTGACTTATAGTCAGGCGATAAATAAGGTGGATGTACTTCCCTGTCGAAAAGGTTATAAATAATATCGCTCATGTTTTTGTATTAATTATATACAAAAATAGATTATTTCAATGAAGTGAATCTTGTAAAAAATGACATATATCTTGTAAAAAACAAACATTTATCACATTTTTACTATTAAATACCCTAATGGATAGTATTTTTTAAACATTTATGAAAAAAGACTTAGTAAATTTTAGAGGATTGTATGGAGAGAATCAAACAGATTCTTTAGCAGATTATATTCATATCGAAGAGCTTGAGGTAAGGAGTAAATTATATGATTGGGAAATCACCGAACACTTACACACAGATTTATATCAGATTTTTATCTTTCCAGAAGGCGAAGGACTTTTAATTTCTGAAAACACAAAAATCGCTTTGAATACACCATCCATTTTGATGATTCCGCCTAATACTTTGCATGGCTTTGTGTTTCAGTCGAATATGGTTGGCGATGTACTTACTTTTTCACAGTCCTTTGTAGAAAGTATTTTTAAAAACTCGCCCCATATCGTTTTAGAAATCAGTCGTTTA
The DNA here is from genome assembly GCF_034929435.1 of Arcicella rigui. Lineage (NCBI taxonomy): Bacteria > Pseudomonadati > Bacteroidota > Cytophagia > Cytophagales > Flectobacillaceae > Arcicella > Arcicella rigui. The sequence goes on along the minus strand of NZ_JAYFUM010000006.1, from coordinate 118,441 downwards.
AAACAATTTACATTTGATGAATCCTTAGAAGTATTTGAGTCATTGAAGCAACTAAAACAGCAAATAGCCACCGAATTTATAGCCGAAAATCCTGAAAAACAGCTTTTTATGGCTTCATTATTTCAGCTACTTTTTATGCACTTATACCGTTTGAGCGTAGCCGTAGAACATCAAATTACGAAATCAGATAATAGAACACTGCATTATTTTCAATCATTTCAGAAGCAAATTAAGCAATCATTTCATGAATCAAAATCCGTAACAGAATACGCCAAAGAGCTGAATATCACAGCCGTACACCTCAATCGAGTGTGCCAAACCTTAGTCCAAAAATCCGCTTTACAAATTATTCACGAGTACATGATTAACGAAGCCCAAAAATACTTGTTGAACACTTCCTACACCATTGCCGAAATTTCCTACTTCTTAGACTTCAAAGACCCAGCTTATTTTACACGATTTTTCAAAAAACAAACTGGCTTTTCACCGAGTGAGTTTAGGGGAAGAGTTTTGCCGAATACTTTATCCGAAAAGCTTTAACTAATCTCAATTTGGCTCTATCTAATATTTTTTTACCACATTAAGCCAAATTGAAGGTTCAGTTTGGCTTAATGTGGTAATTTTAATTATATTTGTCTTGAAAAAATAGCAATACTATGGCAAATATAATTGGTAGAGAAAATGAATTATCCGCATTACGAGCATTACAATCATCAGAAAAGTCTGAATTTGTTGCAGTTTATGGTAGAAGAAGGGTTGGAAAAACATTTTTAGTTCGAACTGCCTTTGAAGGGAAATTTGTATTTCAAGTCACTGGCTTGGGAAATGCCAATTTATCTCAACAACTCACAAATTTTCATATTGCTCTACAAAAAGCCTATAAAAATACACCCATTTCTCAAGCAGCTGACTGGCTTACAGCTTTTCAGCAATTGATTAGCTATCTTAAAAATACAGAAAACCCTAAAAAGTATATTTTCATAGATGAATTACCTTGGTTCGATACCCCCAACTCTGGTTTTATACAAGCTTTAGAGCATTTTTGGAATAGCTGGGCTTCTTCAAGAAATGATATTGTACTTATTGTCTGTGGTTCGGCAGCATCGTGGATGTTGAATAAATTAATCAACAATAAAGGAGGGTTACATAATAGAGTTACTAAAAGGCTAAAAGTTGTTCCGTTTACCTTAACTGAATGTGAAATGTTTTTAAGAAATAAACATTCTGTTTTGGATAGATACCAAATTATTCAACTGTATATGGTGATGGGTGGTATTCCTTATTATTGGGAAGAAGTTTCTTCAAGCCTGAGTGCGAGTCAAAATATAGAACAAATCTGTTTTTCAGAAAATGGTTTGTTAAGAACAGAATTTTCAAATTTATACGCTTCGCTTTTTAAAAACTCAGAAAAGCATGTAAGCATTGTAAATTGTTTAGCCCAAAAAGCCAAAGGTTTAACCAGAGATGACATACTGAAAGCTACAAAACTAACGAATGCAGGGAGTACCACAAGGATACTTGATGAACTTGAGGAAAGTGGATTTATCCGAAAATATTTACCTTTTGGCAATAAAAATAAAAATAGTTTGTACCAATTGGTTGATTTTTATACGCTCTTTTATCTAAAATTTATTAATGGGACTCAGACAATTGACCAAAATCATTGGATAAATACGATAGATAATCCTAAACACAGAGCTTGGAGTGGTTATGCTTTTGAGCAAGTTTGTCTGTACCATATACAGTGTATCAAACAAGCTTTAGGAATCAGCGGAATCCAAACTGCGACTTCGGCGTGGAGAAGCTCAAATGCTGAAAATGGCAGTCAGGTTGATTTAGTCATTGATAGAAGAGACCAAGTAATCAATCTTTGTGAGATGAAATACTCCATTAATCCTTTTGTCATTGATAAAAAATATGCGAATGAACTGCAGAATAAAATTGGCACATTCAAAACTGAGACAAAAACAAGGAAGTCGGTTTTTCTTACTTTAATAACGACTTTTGGCGTACAGACAAATAACTATTCTGCAGGTTTGGTTCAAAATAGCTTAACGATGGATTGTCTTTTTTGAATTATTGTTTCTTTGAAATTACTTCAACTAATATCAAACAGACTTTTCGCCGAGTGGTTTAAAGGAAAATAAATCGCTGATTTTCATTACAAATAGATGTTTAAATCTATTAAAGAGAAACAAACATCGAAATGTCAAAATGAAGAAACAAGTAGTATTGCTTTTAGCTTTTCTTTCAATTATTAATTTGAAAGGCATATCACAGACAAAGTCGTTTATTCCAATAAGTGCAAAGAAAAGATTTGCATTAATAATTGGAAACAAAGACTATCAGTATGCTTCATCATTAAAAAACCCAATAAATGATGTTGAGGATATAAATGAATCATTGCTACGTTTAGGTTTTGAAGTTCAAATCTTAAAAAATGCTGACTATCGTGACATCAAGGAGTCTCTTAATAGTTTTACAAATAAGCTTGATACATCCGCAATAGCCTTAGTTTACTTTTCTGGTCATGGTGTTAGCTATAGTGGGAAAAATTACTTACTACCAATAGATGCTAAAATTAATTGTTTAGATCATATTGACGTTTATGGAGTCTCTCTTAATTTGATTATATCCGAAATCTCTTCAAAAAAAGTAAAAAATAGCTTTTTCTTTTTAGATGCTTGTCGGAATTTACCAAATTTAAAGGTATGTGATGATAGTAAGAAAGACTTACAAGGTCATAATGGCTTAGTCATGCCCACGAACAATCCAGAAGGAAGTATGATTGTTTATGCTACAGAAGAAGGAAGTACAGCGGATGATAATAGAAATGAAAGGAATGGAATGTTTACAGGTTCATTATTAAAATATTTAGAAACTCCCAATATCGGAATTCGTACTATTTTAGATAGAACGACACGAGACGTACTATTAAAAACTAATAAAAAGCAATCCCCTGCCAGATATGATAAATTATTAGGAGACTTTATTTTTATTTCAAAACCAATACTACCAAATAAAGATTCTATCACTGTTGTTATTTCATATAAACCTCATCCATTAACTTTAAAGCTCTCAGTTGCTACTATTGGTATAATCTCAGGTATAATTGCCAGTTCTATCAAATCCAATTTTGATTCAAAAGTGGAACAGTTTAATACCTTAGATAAAACGCTTCCTGTTAACGGTTATTTTAATTCTCAAAGTGATTTAGATAAGTGGAATACTGCATATTCTGATGCTCAGAAAGCTCAGAAAACTGCTTTGCTTAATGCAATGGTTGCAACGTCAATTCTTTCACTTGGATATGAACTTTTTTTACTAACAACAAAAGTTAAAGTTCCAACCAGAAAAACTATTTTAAGACCATCCATTTCTAATACTTCTTTAGGGTTTGTTTTTACCCATAAATTTTGAGATTTGAATTACCTTCTAACAACCAATCAAAATTTTCAGAAAATGTCCAAAAGAAATTATATATGTCTAATTCTTGCATTTTTAGGTACAGCATGTAGCTTAGAATTGCCAGTAGTTACGAGTAAATCAATAAAACAATGTACTTTCCCAAGTAACATCATTGTAACAAATCCTGAGAGCAGTAATTTATCTAAAATTGCTTTATCTATTGGTGGGAGTAGCTCAGATGTTTCCAATGTAGCTTGGAAAATTTCAGAAAACGGTTCAGAAATTTTTTCAAGTAGCGAGTTATCTCCTACAACAACACTTAGTAAAGATGGAACATATTCGATTAATTGCAAAATCACTACAAGTTGTGGTACAAGTACTGATTTGTCAACAAAAAGTTATATTGTAAGTAGCTGCATTAAACCAACAGGTATTTTAGCTACATCCTCATCATCCACTCCACTTGATTTAGATTTAGCAATTGATGGTAATCTACAAGATATAGTATCAGTTGTTTGGTTAATTTCTAAAGATGGGACAGAAATATATAAAAGTGACATTCAAAGGAATAGTCCTTTTTCAATCAAATCACCAACATTAACTACCGATGGAAGTCTTATAGTTAAAGCTCAAATCACAAATAAATGCAACCTTACTTATGATCTCCAAAATCAATATACTTACAACATACCTACAAAGTTAGTTATTCCAACGATTTTTGTTGAAGGTGGGGCTTTTAATATGGGTGGGACTGACCCTGATACTTTATTTATTGAATTGCCTGTTCATAATGTCATATTAAGTGACTTCTACATAGGAAAATATGAGATTACTCAATCCCAATGGTTTGCAGTTATGGGGTCAAATCCAAGCTATTTTTCAAAGTTTTGTGATAATTGTCCTGTCGAACAAGTTTCATGGGATGACGCTCAAGAGTTTTTGAGTAAACTTAATAAATTAACAGGAAAATCATATCGCTTACCGACAGAAGCAGAATGGGAGTTTGCCGCCAGAGGTGGAAATAAAAGCAAAGGCTATCTCTACTCAGGGAGCAATGATATAAATAAAGTAGCATGGTACACAATCAACAGTGATAATCAAATTCATGAAGTTGGTTTATTGAGTGGAAATGAATTAGGCATCAATGATATGACAGGGAATGTTAATGAATGGTGTTTCGACTGGTATAGCTCAGATTATTATAAAATTAGCCCCATTAATAATCCTATTAATAAAAGCGTAGACGTTTATAAAGTTTACAGAGGTGGTGGATGGAACTGGGAACCAAAGTTTAGTAGAAATTCAAATAGAGCTGCCATTGAACCAACTGTTAGATACTATAATATTGGGTTTCGAGTAGCATATTCAAAATGAGACAGTTTTAAGTATTTAAAATAACTATGTACAAACTCTAACCTTTATTTTGGCTCTATCTAACAATTTTATTACATTAAGCCAAATTGAAGGTTCAATTTGGCTTAATGTCGATTTCTCATAAGTAACAGCAGAAATATTATTAAATGATGGACTTTATCACATCTTAGAAATCGCTTCAACTAATTGTTTTTCAGTCGGCAATACTAATTCGTATTTACTTGCTACGATTTGCTTTTCGTTTTCGGGCAAACTAAATTTTACTACTGTATCATTTTTATCTGTACACAACAAAATACCAATGGTAGGATTTTCATGAGGAAGTTTTTCTATTCTGTCATAATAATTGACATACATCTGTAATTGACCTACGTCTTGGTGGGTTAATTTATGTGTTTTGATTTCGATAATCACAAAACATTGTAATAGGCGATTATAAAAAACTAAATCCACAAAAAACTCATCGTCTTCCAGTAAAATTCTTTTCTGACGTGCTACGAATGAAAAACCATTACCCATCTCTAATAAAAAATCCTGTAAATGTGTGATAATGGCTTGTTCTAAATCCTTTTCGTAATAGCTACTTTCACGTTTCAAGCCTAAAAACTCCAGAAACATCGGGTCTTTTACAATCTCTTTTACTTCGGATACTTGTTTTTCACCACGGGCAACTGCCAAAACGCTTTCTTTATCGTTACTCATCAATAATCTTTCATATAAAAGACTATTAATTTGTCTTTCCATTTGGCGAGAAGTCCAATGATTTTTGATACTTTCAGCGATATAAAACTCTCTTTTGTCGGAGTCTTCAATTGAAATGAGAAGCTTATATTGCGTCCAGTTCAATTGCGTCCGCAGTGCGGACGCAATTGGAAATTGTCTATAAAATTTTCTACAACGTTCTAACTGTCTGATGCCGTAGCCAGAACCAAATTCAGGTTCTAATTGCTGAGAAAGGTATTTAAGAAGATATTTGCCGTACTCTGCACGGTCTTTTCCTTGTTGTTCTTCTTCAAAAATATATTTGCCAATGTGCCAATACATCATTGTACGTTCGTGGTCAACTGCACGAATGGCTCGCTCTTGAGAAGCAAAAATTACAGCCTTGATTTGGCTAATGAGTGTAGTGTTTATTAATTCCATGATGTTTTAGAGCTAAATTTTTCTTGCTTTAGCAAAATAAAAGTTATGGAACAGTTAAACAAATAAATGATTGAAAATATTATTCTGTTACTTCTCCTCCAAACAAAGCCTTCCAAATCACATCATAAACATCCGTAGCGATAATTTCTCCGTCACCAATTTTCTGGTCTGAAATTAGTATTGGGTAGTATTCTTTACTGATGTTGATACCTCCATGAGAGCCTTTTACTAAAGTGGCATCTAAAGGAATTACGTCCATTAAATACCTGAATCCTAATAATTTACGAGCTAATTTATAGGCAGCTCGCAACTTGATAAATGGATTGGCTGGATTCATAAACATCTCAACTGGATCGTAACCAGGTTTTCTGTGGATGTCCACTAAGCGAGCATAATCGGGAGCTTTGGCATCGTCTAACCAATAATAATAAGTAAACCAGCTATCTGCATCCGCCATAACTACTAAATCTCCAGAACGTTCGTGGTTGAGATGATGTTCTTTTTTACCCTCTTCATCCAAGACTAAAGCTATGCCTTTGGTATTTTCTAAAATACTCTTTACTCTTGCTTTTTCGCTTGGGTCATTGATATAAATATGGGCAATTTGATGGTCAGCAATGGCAAAAGCTTTTGAAATTCCTGCATCTAATAATTCATAATCACGTTCAACTCGGACAGCAATCAATCCATTTTCACGTAAAATTCTATTGATATGAACAGGATTACTCACCGTATTAATGCCATACTCTGATAAAATAATGATGTTGGCATCTTGTGCCTTATAATGATTCACCAAATCCTCAACCAATTTATCTACTTCGCCTAATTCTTTATGAATTTTAGAAAAATCGACCCCAAATTTTTGTAAACAGTAATCTAAATGAGGCAAATAAATCAAAGTAAGCGTTGGGTCATGAGCCTTATCTACCCAAACAGAAGCATCTGCAATCCATTTTGAAGATTTGATATTGGCATTGGGTCCCCAAAAACTAAATAATGGAAATGTCCCTAAATCTGCTTGAAGTTTATCTCGTAAATCTGCTGGTTGCGAATAGCAGTCGGGAGCTTTTACGCCATCAGCGTGATATTGCGGTCTCGGAGTAACGGTATAATCTGCCGATGAGTACATATTATACCACCAAAACATTTTGGAACAGGTGAAATTGGGATTTTTACGTTTGGCTGCTTCCCAAATTTTTTCTGCTTTTACAATCTTGTTCGACTGCTTCCAAAATTTATGTTCGTTATCTTCACGGTCATACCAGCCATTTCCTACAATTCCGTGAATATCAGGGAATTTCCCTGTTACATAACAACTTTGTGAAGTAGTGGTAACAGCAGGGAAAACGGGTTTGATATGGGTAAGTTGATGTTCTGAAAGGTATTTTTTGATGAATGGAGTATATTCTCCGATGACGCTTGTGCTTAAACCAACGACATCTATCACTACTGTTTTTTTCATATAGCTGTTAGCTTTAAGCTCTGAGCCGTGAGCTTTTTGTTTTAAATAAGTTTTATAGCTGAGAGCTTCGAATAATGAGCTGTGAGTTTTATTTATTGTGTTTACTGATGGCATGACTTGAAGTCATGCCATCAGTAATTATTCATCATAAACAATAAAAACTCAAAGCTAATTGCTCAAGGCTCATAGCTAAACACTAAAGCAATTTTTTCACCCAAGTAACTTCACGGGCAATTGATTCATTTAGTGGTACTTGTACTTCTGGCGGTAAAACACCCCAAGTATAAGTTTCAATTTCTAAATGATTCGTAAATGGCTTTTGTTTATGAATCGCAATCGTATCTACAATATCAGATTGTGTTGATGAAAGTTCGCCGTATTGTTCTATAAACAAAGGAACGTGAAAATGCACTCGCCATTCTTCATGTTTGCCTACTTGATAGTCTTCAATGGCAAGGTTTAAATCTTGATATTTTTCAAAAGTTCCATCTGCTTTTCTGGCAATTACTTGGTGCAAATAACTGGCTTCATCGTATTGAGCGATGGCTTTTAATTTTGTCTCAGCATCATTTGTAAAGTCAACTTTTATAGCAGAACTAATCTGAATTTTGCCGACTGCAATATTAGCTTTTGCTAATTTCTCTACCACAATTTCTGGTTTTTCATAGCTTACTGCAAAGTGACAAACATCATAACATAATTGAATATGTGTATGCAAAATCGCCAATGTTTCGTCGGTTGAAATGCCTTTTTTAGCAAAGTATTCAATAGCAATTGGTCTTAAATAATCTTCGTACCAAGTGATAAATTCCGTAGAATTTTCTAAAATTCCATCAGGTTCTGGTTCGATGTCCAAATGTAAAACTTTACCCGTTGCTTCTTTGATGGTGATTAGTTCGTCAAGCACTAAAAGCATATTTTGTGTCGCTAAAGTAGTGGCATGATGAAGTGTTTCTAAAGGATTTTCACTTTCGGCTTTCCACCAAAAACGGTACGAGAGCGGCGAAGTAGAAATGCCTCCTTCTTGCATATCGGCTGGTAATAATTTCGCCAAAAGCTTAAACATTCGGATAGTATATTGTACTCTATCGTCGGTCGTCCAGTCGGGTGCGTGTACTTGGTCTTTTACGATTACATCATGAAAACCGCCATAAGGAAAACCATTCATCGTAAAAACGTAACAATCGTTTGCTGACAACCAATTTTGAAAGACTTCAAAATTAGCGGTTTCCGACAAATCTATACTTGCTTGATTCGCCAAACGCAAACCAATTCCCATCGGAACGTCTTTGCTAACTGAATTTTTAATTTCAGGAATGCTACTTTGAAGTACTGAAAAATGATGTTTCCAATCTTCTCCAGGATGAATATTACTACAATATGTTAAAAGTCCGAATGGGGTTTTCATAATTTATGAGCGTTTTTCGAGATAATCTACGGCTTGTTTTACCAATTCAAAATCAATTTCGTGTACTTCAATGCCTTTACCAAGTCCTTCTAATAAAGTAATGGTCAAGCGACCGCCTAAGTGTTCACGGAATTCGTTCAAGCCTTTCCAAAGATTGATTTTGTCGTTTTCGGCTAAAGCTGGATGATACAAATCGAAGCCCAGATTTTCTAAAACTAATAAAATTCTATCTAAAGCATCTTCCGAAATCATTCCTTTTAAGAAGGAATAAGCACAATCTAAAGCGATACCGATGGCAACGGCTTCGCCATGACGAATTTCAAAATTGGTAAGATATTCTAATTTATGGGCCGCCCAGTGACCAAAATCTAAAGGACGAGCAGAACCACTTTCAAAAGGGTCGCCACTTGAAATATGTTGAACGTGTAATTCTGCACAACGGAAAATTTGCTCGTTCATCGACTCTTCGTCACGATGTGCCAGCAAAACTGATTTGTTTTCAAGCCATTCAAAGAAAGCTAAGTCTTTGATTAAGGCTACTTTAACCGCTTCAGCAATACCCGAACGCCAATCTCTGTCGCTCAAAGTCTTCAAGAAAGTACTGTCGTTAAAAACCGCAACTGGCGGGGCAAAAGTGCCAAGGAAATTCTTTTTCCCGAAGTAATTTACGCCATTTTTTACACCAACGCCAGAGTCATTTTGTGAAAGTACTGTCGTAGGAATACGAATATGTTTTACGCCACGATGTGCAATGGCAGAAGCGTAGCCCGTCATGTCTAAAAATGCTCCACCACCAATCGCTGCCACAAAAGAGTGGCGGTCGATACCATAAGTATCAATGGCTTGAAGTGTTTTTTCTAAATATTGTCCATCATTTTTTACTTGTTCGCCACCCGGTAAAACTAAAATATCAGCTACTAATTCAATTTCTTCCTGATTGGCGAAGTAATTTTTGATAGCTTCTTGTAGATATTGGTGATGTTCGGCAACGCCTTCGTCGATGACAAATAAGATTTTCTTACGAAATTGGTTTGCCCCATAATGGTTGCCAAAATTGTTTAAGAAAGTAATGAATGTAGTATTTTCAGGAGCGAAAAGATTTTCGGTAAATAAAATATTATACGAAAACTGAACCTGAAAGCTTTGCTGAATCTGAGACATTTATTGTAAGAGTAAAATCGAATTTATTAAAATTAAGTAACAGCGAAAATCTTCGCCAACTTCATTGAAAGTGGTAATAAAGCTAAAACACATAAAGCCAGTATCCAGTTTCCTGAAACACTTACCCAAGCAGCGTCCATCACGATAAGTGAGAGTACTCCCGCCTTTACCGCTTTGCCAATATTTGGCCCAATTGGATTTGTAATGGCTGTAATTAATGGTTTGAAAATCAAATAAATATGCAATATCACAAAGCCAATTGCGAATAAAAAGTATCCTAACTGATAAGCAAAAAGTAGCTGAGAAATACTGACAAAAGCGTATAAAAATCCTGCAAAATATAAAGTTTTTTGACTACCTCCATGTACTTCTCCACGGCTAACCATCGTAATAGCAGCAATGTAAATTACTGGAATAATGCCCAACCACCACAAAGAAGCTGGTGCAGTTGCCACGGCTGACATTCCCAAAATGAGATTTCCACCTCTACAAAGTCCCATATTAATTGGGCCTAAAATATTATGATGCTTTCCGAAACGATTATAAACTAAAGCTAAAATAGCCACCACAATGGCAATAATTCCGCTTTGAGTACTGTTGAAAAATGCGGCTACAATACCCATTAAAAGCCAAAAGCTACCCCATAAGGTAGCATTTGTTTTACTCACTTTTCCGCTTGGAATTGGTCGTTCGGGTCGTTCGATGGCATCTAATTCGGCATCAAAAACATCATTAAATACAATTCCACCGCCGTATAAACCTTTAGTGGCGATGGAAAGTAAAATGACTGTTTTGATACTGTCGATGTCTGTTGAAAAAGTAAAGCCTGCGATAGAAATTCCTGCGAAAATATCCGCTACGGATGTTACAATATTGGCAGGTCTTAGCAGTTGGAAGTATGCTTTTATATTCAAAATTTAACGAATGATTAAGGCATTTTTATCAATTCTTGGCTGTTGTCCACCTCTCAAAATCGTGTTGCCATTATATTTTAAAGTTTGGTCAATTTCTTGTGGGTTTTCAAAATCTTCCACATTGATTTGTCCGCTTTGTGCAAAAGCATCAATCGCATTTTGATAAGTAACTAAACGAATATCATGATCTGAAATTCCTTTAATTTTCATCAAAGCGGCTGTTTTGGGTATTGCTAATGGGTCACTGATACCCCAATCGGCAGCTGAATTAATCATAATTCTTTCAGAACCGTATTGTTTTACTACTTCTACCATGCGTTCATTACCCATTTTGGTAAATGGATAAATGGTAAAAGCCGCATAAAAACCTTGATCTAAAACACTTTTTACAGTTTCCTCATTGTTATGGTCGATGATAACCATTTGTGGGTCGATACCATGTTCAAGGGCTATTGCCATACTTCTTTCTGTTCCTTTTTTCTTGTCACGGTGCGGAGTGTGTACTTGTACTGGTAAACCTGCTTCTTTGGCTAACTCTAATTGTAAACGATAATACTTTTCTTCGGCAGCAGTTTGGTCGTCAAAACCGATTTCACCAACACCTACTACACCTTCTTTGTATAAATATAATGGTAAAATTTCCATTACTTCTTCGGCAAGAGCTTCGTTATTGGCTTCACGAGAGTTCAAACCAATAGTGCAGTAATGTTTAATACCAAACTGAGAAGAACGAAAACGCTCCCAGCCAATCAAACTACTGTAATAATCTTTGAAAGTCGAAAGCCCAGTACGTGGTTGACCAAGCCAAAATGCAGGTTCAATAATTGCCACAACGCCAGCATCTGCTAAGGCTTGGTAGTCGTCGGTAGTGCGTGAAGTCATGTGAATGTGCGGGTCAAAAAATTTCATGTCTTTGATATAATCCATAAAATTTACTTGCACATTCGTTGCCGTTGCCAATTCTTCGGCTGTTCCTTCAAAGTGAGAAGGATTTTGGGCTATTTCATTATGTTTTTGACACATTTTTTTAGTGGCTAATGGGTAACCTCACCCCCAACCCCCTCTCCAAATGGAGAGGGGGTTGGGGGCGGCCACCGCTGCGGTGAGGTTTTATTACCCTAAATTTCAAATAAATTACTTATTTATATATCCTTTATTATCGGAGAATTGAGTAGCTTCTCTCCTACTTTTCCAATTTTTTCCAAGTAATATTGTCTTCTCCCAAGTCATTAATAATAGAAACATACTTGATTAACAATGCTTTAGCTGGTTCATAAGTGGTCTCTTTACAAACTAAAATAGCAGCTATTTGATTTTCAGAATTATCTGTTTGTAACAATTTTTCGATGTCTTTCAAAATTTCTTCATTCAAAAAGTGAGTTACTAATCGCCAAACTTGTGCAGGTACAGAGCGACCAGCAGCCCAACGTTCATGAGCAAAATCTGAAAGTGTATCAGCTAATTTCTGGTTAGCTCTTTCGGCTAAACCATTAATTAAATGAATCGGTTTATCATTAAAAATACATTTTAATACTAATTGATTCCATTCTGCTTCTGTAAAATATGTAGCTGGAAAAGTATTTCTAAATGTCAAAGAGTCGAAAATTAAACCGATGTTCGAGCGAACCGCTTCGGTGGCTCTATATATCCATTTTTCAGAAAAAGACAAATAGGGCAAAGCTGAATAAAGTGCTACGGCTTCGTTGATTTCGGCAGTATCAAAAAGGGCGTTGATACTCTTGAAGTAAGCTTCTTCTGAATCCGATTTAAACGATAAGATTAAGAAAACTCTCACCAGTCTATCAAGTGACCAAGTATGCAAAATATTTTCTTCGCCTAAATCTACCTCAATCGTTTTTTTTGAAACATATCTTGGTGCTGCAACAAAGGCAATTAAGATATTTTTATTTTCGCCTGTTGCTTTACTTAAAATCCAATTGAACTCTTTTTCAGTAGCATTATCTTGGATTATGCTTAAAAGTTTACTGTTTATACTCACAATTTTTGTTGTCTTAGGGATAAAAAATAATAATTATCAAAGGTAAGGACTGTGTTTGAAATTTAACTTAATAAAAGTCATTGTTTATATCGCATTTATCTCTTTTTGTCTCTTTAGTAAATACCACACCGTCGAACGATTGAACAGTTTACCTTTAACGGTTCTGAAACCGAAATTATTGAGTTCTTGTGCAATGGCCTCTAAAGTATATTCCTCACGATTGTAGCGAGCTATCATACCACTTGCCATTTTGTTATTGACATTTCTAATGGCTTTTTCTCTTTGCATTTTTCCACCAAGCTCACGTGTTTCTTGGGTAAAGTACTGCGGATTGCCCATTTTTTCGCCTCTTTTTTTCTTAGCTTCTAAGGCTACTTTTGTTCTGATACTGATAATTTCTCTTTCTCTTTGAGCAAAAATCGCATAAATTCCAAGCGTAACTGTATCAGTATCAGGCAAATCACAACTTTTAAAATTATCGCCAAGCAGTTTTTTCAATTTAAAAATATGTTCGATATCACGGCTCAATCGGTCTAATTTGGCTACGATAAAAGTATATTTTTTTTCATTACATAATTTTATGGCTTCCATCAATTTCGGACGATTTTCAATATCTTTTCCGCTGACAGCTTCTATAAATTCATGCTCAATTTCAGCTTCATCAATTTTGGCATAATGTTCAATAATGGCTCTTTGAGCCTCCAAACCTAAACCCGAACGCTCCTGCCCTTTTGTAGAAACTCTTAAATAACTAACATATTTTTTCATTGGTTAAAAATTTTTAGTTTTTATAGCAGTGTTTTCGTTTTGATTTTTCTTTTAAAACATTAAAAATCAAAACATTAAATTCATTTTTGACAGAATTAAAGCCTCTGAGAATCGTGTATTTGTAAAAATCTGTAATTGCGTTCAGGATTATTCGATTCTCAGCCACTTTTCAAAACCATTCTTCTGTCTTCACAAAGATAATTGCTATTGTTTAAAATCTAATACGACCCTTATAGATTTTAAACAGATCAAGAATTTTGTCATTTTCTATGGGCATTTTGTCAATTTTTTAATGGAAATGAATTTTCTTTTTTCAAAAATGATTATTGTGTTATAATCTTTTACTTAATCAACATGTATTGCTTTATGTAAATGCTTTAATTTCTTCAATTCTCAAAATTGTAGAAGTATCGCATCAAAAAATTAATCGTTATGAAAAAAATTACCCAAATTTTAAAAGCTATTATTTTACTTACTTTTCCGAATATTTTGCTCGCACAAAAAACTGAACCTCGTTTCTTGTTTAGATTGTACGAAGACAACGACTTTTTTAATATCCGTGGTATCGGTACAGACGAAGCGTACAGCAATGGAACAAGGTTCGATTTATTTTATACCAAAAAACATGAATCGAAATTTTTTATTGATAAACTCCTTCCTAAAGCAGGTGACAGTACAATAAATGTTTTTGGTTGGGGATTAACGCAATTGATGGTAACGCCAAGAGACATTACCAAAACTGAATTTCAACCAAACGATTATCCTTTTGCAGGTTCATTGTATGTTTCGCATACTTTGTATTCGTATAATCCTGAAAAAAAATATGATTTTCAAACTGAGGTAATTGCAGGAGTGAGAGGGCCTGCGGCAATGGCTAAACGAACACAAATATTTGTTCATAAGCTTATCAACGATAGAACACCAAGAGGTTGGGATAATCAATTAGCCAATGCTGTACTTTTCAATGTAAATTTCACGGCAGAAAAAGAAATCTTTCACTACCGAAAATTTCTGGAAGTGATGATAGGAGGTAGGGCGACTGTCGGCAATATGTTAAATTCAGTAACGCTTTACCCAATGCTAAGAATCGGGAAATTTAGTCCATATTTTCAGGGATATTTGAATCAGTATGGAAGTAAATCACAACGTTTCAAAAAATTCCAAGCCTATTTTACCGTTCGACCAGAAGGCTCATTCATCGTCACGAACAGATTGATGAACGGCGAACTTAAAAACTCCTCAACGGCTGTTTTTGAAAATAACATACGCAACTGGTTTGCTGAAGTATCGTATGGAGCAGTAATCACAAAAGGAAATTTCGGGATTTCTTATACACAAAAAGTTGCGAGTGCCTATAAAAAAGGTTTATATCGCCATAGTGTTGGCAATCTTTCGCTATATTACAATTGGTAAATCAATTAACCCGAATACCAATTAAAAATAGTAATATATTAAGATGAAAATTGTAGTTTTAGATGGATTTACGCTAAATCCGGGAGATTTAAGCTGGGACAATTTGTACTCATTAGGTGATGTAGTGATTTATGATAGAACTACGCAAGATGAAATTTTAGAGCGTTCGCAGGATGCGGAAATATTGCTAACCAATAAAACTCCTTTGCGAGCCGACGTTATTACACAATTAAAATCATTAAAATATATTGGAGTATTGGCTACTGGATATAATGTTGTGGATATTGAAGCAGCCCAAAAACAAGGAATTGCCGTAACGAATATTCCAGCCTACGGTACAGATTCGGTGGTACAAATGACTTTTGCATTGATTTTAGAATTGACACAACACGTTCAAGCACATAGCGACTCAGTTTTTGCAGGGAAATGGGCAGAATCAAAAGATTTTTGTTACTGGAATTTTCCTTTAATAGAATTAGCAGGAAAAACTATTGGCATTATTGGCTTCGGTACAATCGGTCAGAAAGTGGCTGATGTGGCTACGGCTTTTGGCATGAATGTACTTGGAAACAGTAGAAACCCAACTGAGCAATCGCACAGAAAGAATTTTCAATGGGCAAGTATTTCAGAAATATTAGAAAAATCCGACATCATCAGTATTCATTGTCCGCTGACAAAAGAAACCGAAGGCTTAATCAATACCAGTAACTTATTAAAAATGAAGTCGTCAGCCTTTTTGATTAATACTTCTCGTGGCCCAATAGTCGTAGATGCCGACCTCGCTGAAGCACTCAACAAAGGGATAATCGCAGGTGCTGCTATTGATGTACTTCCAGTAGAACCACCTTCAAAAGATAATCCTTTGTTTTCAGCAAAAAATTGTATCATTACGCCACACATTGCGTGGGCAACTAAAGAAGCCAGAGAAAGATTGCTCAACATGGCGATTGAAAACATTCA
This sequence comes from Arcicella rigui, assembly GCF_034929435.1. Classification (NCBI taxonomy): domain Bacteria; kingdom Pseudomonadati; phylum Bacteroidota; class Cytophagia; order Cytophagales; family Flectobacillaceae; genus Arcicella; species Arcicella rigui. The sequence continues at coordinate 102,431 of NZ_JAYFUM010000006.1, read as the reverse complement.
ATATTTTTACAAAGGAACACCTAAAAATATAGTTAATTAAAGAAAATATCAAACTCATTCAAACGTATAAAGTATAAGTTAGCATTAAGAGTTCTGACTGAAAATGGTAGTAAATCATTTTCAACTTCTTGGAAGAATAATAAAATTACTTTGTCTGCATCGTCTCCAGAAAATTGTACATTTTCCAGTTTTTCAGTAAATAACTGTTTTAAAATACTGACATTAAGTTTTAAGCAAAATCAGCAAAATATTTTTTTAGCTACTCATCGTGAATATTGCTTTTGAGTAGCTAAAAATTGAAATGCCAAAAACAGGATATTTTAACTGCAATAATCAACAAAATTTTGCTTTCACTAATTTCACTTAAATTTTCATGTAAAATATTACCAGTTTTTTTGAGTATTATAAATTCGCTTTCGCAAAAAATCATAAAAAAAAACTCTTCGATTAACACCAATCTATTTCACATATCATCATTTTTTATTCAATATAAAAACAGGATAAAATTAAGAATCCGAGTAGCTAATAAATTGGCTGTATTTTTTTTCTCCAACAAGTACAAAAGCATCATTTATATTTCAATAAAATTAATAACTTTGAAAAAATTTATTAATTTTCCATTAAAAAGTACAATTATTGACTCAATTTTCACAAAATAATCACTTGAAATAACTTATTTTTTTATACAGCACTATAATCAACAAACGCTGTATTTTTAACTTGACCATGAGATACTGTCTTTACTTATTAAGTATATGTTTTTATTTTCTTCAACCTTTAGGGGCAAATGCACAAGAGTTTAAACCTTCATTTAAACGCATTTCAACTAATGATGGGCTTTCGCAGAGCCACGTAAACGCTATATTGAAAGATAGAAAGGGCTTTATGTGGTTTGCCACCGACGAAGGGCTTAATAAATATGATGGCTACAACTTCACGGTTTATAAACATAGCAGTAAAAAGCCAAAATCTCTTTCTGACAATCTCATTTATGACATTATTGAAGACCACTTGGGGAATTTGTGGGTTGCAACAGCAACAGGATTAGATATTTTCAATCGTGACGATGAGACTTTTGAGCATTATTTCAATAAAAATGTAAGTATCAATGTTAGAGATATTTATCAAGACAAGCAAAACAGAATTTGGTTAGGAACAATTTCGGGGATTTATCTTTTGGATATTCCTCATAAAACTGCCAAGCAATTCAAACACGACCCGAGAAATAAAAATACCATTAGTGATGACTTTATCTATAAAATTGCCGAAGATAATTTGGGTAATATTTGGGTAGGTACAAACAATGGTCTGAATAAATTCAACCCAAATACTAATCAGTTTACTCATTTCTTTTTAAATACCAATAATCCGAAAGGAATCAGTTCGAATTGGGTTCGAGCAGTATATTTAGATAGGAAAAATAATCTTTGGATTGGAACGCTCAGAGGGGGAATTTCAAAATATAATACAAAAGATAATACTTTTACGACTTATGTTCACAATCCCAAAAATCCCAACAGTTTGTGCTATGATGATATTTTTTCATTTATGGAAGATAACCAAGGACGATTGTGGATTGGAACAGAAAATGGTGGTATAAGTGTTTTTGACTATACTAAAAATATATTCAAAACCTTAGAAAATAATCCAAATGATGAAAATAGTTTAAGTAACAACTCAGTTGATTGCTTGTACTTGGATGATATTGGCAATATTTGGATTGGTACTTATTCTGGAGGGGTAAATTTTATCCCGAAATTTGGCAGTAAATTCAATTTATATCAGCAAAAAACGGATGGAAGTAGCCTGAATAACAACAGTGTTTTATCGATTCATGGCGACAATCAGAATAATATTTGGATTGGAACAGACGGCGGTGGGCTGAATGTTTTTAATAAACAAACAAAAAAGTTTAGTGCATTCAAGAAAAAAGAAAATCAAAAAAATAGCATTTATTCAAATTATGTTACTTCTGTTTTAGACTTTAACGACAGATATTTAGCCTTAGGCTTGTACTTAGGTGGATTGGATTTTTTTGATAAAGAAAAAAGAGAGTTTATTCATAATTTAAGTTCAAGCAACCAAGTAGATACGCTTTCTCTACCAAGTTATTATACTATTCTGAAGTCAAAAGATAACAATCTTTGGTTGGGTTCATTAATTGGTGGACTTACATATTTTGATACCAAAGCACATAAATTTATCAATTTTAGTCATGACGATAACAACCCTCAAAGTATTGCGGACAATTATGTAAAAGCCTTGTATGAAGATGGCGACTATCTTTGGGTAGGAACTGAAAATGGTTTAGACTATTTCAATAAAAAAACAAAAGTATTTACGCACTTCAAGGCGAATCCAAATAACCCAAATAGTTTGTGTAACAACTCTATACAAGTAATTGTTGAAGCCTTTCAAAATCACGTATGGGTTGGTACAGCAGACGGACTTTGTCTGCTGAATTTAAAAACCAAAAGTTTCAAAACCTACACAGAAAATGAAGGACTACCTAATAATTTCATTAATGGAATTTTGAAAGACCATAAAGGAAATTTCTGGATAAGTACCAATAAGGGTTTGTCTAAATTTAGTTTTATAAAGAATCAATTTAGAAATTATAATGTTTCAGATGGTTTGCAAGGAAACGAATTTAAGCCACGAGCAGCCTTCATAACGAACGATGGAGAAATGTTTTTTGGTGGCCCAGACGGATTAAATTCATTTTTTCCTGATAGCATCAAAGATAACACTTACATCCCACCCGTATATATTACTGATTTTCAAATATTTAACAAACCTGTTCGAGTAGGTGTTGCAGGTTCGCCATTGACAAAACATATTTCTGAGACTGATAAAATTGTATTGCAGTACGACCAATCTGTATTTTCATTTGAGTTTGCCGCTCTGAATTATACTTTACCTGAAAAAAATAAATACGCTTATAAATTAGAAGGTTTTGATGAAGAATGGCGATACATCGAAACATTACGAAGAGCAACTTATACCAATCTTGACCCAGGCGAATACGTATTTAGAGTAAAAGCCTCTAATAATGATGGTATTTGGAATGAAAAAGGAACATCCATTCATATAGTTGTTTTACCACCATTTTGGGCAACTTGGTGGTTTAGATTATTGATGGGCTTCACGATTATAGGACTTGCGGTTGGTTTTTACCGATACAGAATTAATCTTATCAAGCAACAAAAAATTAAGCTTGAAAAAGAAGTTGAACTAAGAACCGCCCAATTGTTGCAATCAACCCAAGAGGAATTGAAGGCTCGTCAGGAAGCGGAAAGAGCCAATCAAGCCAAAAGTATTTTCTTAGCAACCATGAGCCACGAAATCAGAACTCCACTGAATGGCATTATTGGAATGGCTTCACTTTTGGAAGAAACAGAATTGAATGAAGAACAAAAAAGTTACTCCGATACCATACAAGCCTGTGGCGATAGTTTACTTTCGGTAATTAATGACATTTTGGACTTTTCTAAGATTGAATCTGGAAAGATGGAGTTAGAAGTCCATGATTTCAACCTTCGCCACTGTATCGAAGAAGTATTGGATGTGTTTGCTACCAAAGTTGCTACATTGAATATTGATTTATTGTATTCGATAGAATGGGACGTACCAGAGCAAATCGTTGGCGATAATCATCGTTTGCGTCAGGTTTTACTTAATCTTATCGGGAATGCCATTAAATTTACCAACCGAGGTGAAGTATATATAAAAGTGTATAAAACCAATTCAAGTGACGACAGCAACGAAATTACTTTAGGTTTTGAAGTAATAGATTCTGGAATTGGAATACCTGCCGACAAGCTTGATAGACTTTTCAAGCCTTTCTCACAAGTAGATTCTTCTACTACCCGAAAGTATGGCGGTACTGGTTTAGGCTTGATTATCAGTGAGAAAATCATCAAATTAATGGGTGGAAATATTGGCGTACAAAGTATTGAAGGCAAAGGAACAACGTTCAATTTTACCATCAAAACAGAAGTAAGTTCAGTCAAATTACCTTCACCTGTGTTGGATATTAGCGTATTGAATGGTAAGAAAATTTTAGTAGTTGACGACAACAAAACCAACTTGAGTATTCTAAAAGCTCAACTCGAACAATGGAAAATGCAGACAACTCTTTGCGAATCTCCATTTGAAGCTATTAGTCACATTAAAGAAAATAATACATTCGATATCGTTATTACAGATATGCAAATGCCAGAAATGGACGGCGTTCATTTGGCTTTGGAAATACAGAAGTATCATTCAACCTTACCGATTATCTTGTTGAGTTCGATTTCTGATACTTTCTATAAGCAACATCCAAATTTATTCCGTTCAATTTTAACCAAACCTGTAAAACAACTTACACTTTGCAAGAGTATTCAAGATGGATTGCTTAAAAAGGATTTACCAAAACAAAGTGTTTCGAATCAAAAATTGAATGCAGATTTTGCAACACAATATCCAATGAATATCTTGGTTGCCGAAGACTATTTGCTCAACCAAAAATTAGCTTTGAGAGTACTGAGTAAATTGGGTTATCAAGCTGATTTAGCTGAAAATGGATTAGAAGTAATCAGTGCTTTTGAAAAGAAATACTACGACCTGATATTAATGGATATGCAAATGCCAGAAATGGATGGTATCGAAGCGACGGTATTGTTGAGAAAAATGCCGATTAAGCAACCTATCATTATTGCGATGACGGCAAATACTTTTCAAGAAAATAAAGATGAATGTAGAGAAGCCGGTATGGAAGACTATATTAGTAAACCGATAAATTTAGAATTTTTGGTAAGTGTTTTAGAGAAATGGGGAAAAGAAATCATTAAACGAAATCAAGAATCTTAATAATTTTTACTCGTAAAGTTCTGGAAATGAATTATTTCCAGAACTTTTTTTTATTATTCAAAATTACTCTACTTTCATTTTCTGTATTTCCTTGAGTAAAGTTTCAGCACTTGATTGATAAGGATGATTTTGAGTAGAAGCAATCTTATTTAATATTTCCTTCGCTTCTTTGGTTTGCTTGTTTCCTAAATTCGCTAAGGCTTCGTACCATTCCGCTTGCTGACGAATATTTTCAAAACGACTTTCTCCTAAAGCTTTAAAACTTGATAATACTTCTGGAGCATTAAGAGCTGGATATTGCTTGAATCGTTTAATATTTTGTAACAAAGCACTCGAATCAGCCTCCCAAGCGGCTATGCTACTTGGCGAAATTCCCATCATTTTCCCTTGCTGAAATGGTGAAGAAATAGTTGGTGTTTTTACATACTTTTCATAAGCTACAATTCTACTTTCAAGAACGTGTTTCTGAGGTACTTTGCCTACTGTTTTGTTTGAAGTATCTTGCTTTTCTTGAGCTAAATCGGGTTTTTTCACCGAAGGTTTTGTATGTTTAGCAAATGAATCTTGGTTCTTCACTGAAATTTCACTTTTGTCATTTGACCAAAACCACCAAAAACCGAACAAGAAAACTACACTTGCAGCAATCGAAATATACTTCCAAGGCATTTTTACAATTGCTTTTGATGAATCTTTCGTTGAACGGTTGAGAACTCCTTCATTAGCCAATTGTTGATGTATATTTTGAAACTGTACTTTATAATGTTGGGCTTTCAAGCCTTCTTTAATGCGTTTTTGAATCAAAAACTCTTCTTGCATTTCGGGATTTTCCTGCAATAGTTTTTCAAAATCTGCTCTTGTATTTTCATCCATTTGTCCGCTGAGATACAAATGAATTTGTTCAAATATTTCTTGTGATAACATCTTGATGCTCTTGAAAATGAATGTCTTAAAGATTAATACTGAAATAACACTTCTCCTTATCAGATAATTAATTTTGATTTTTAGGTTTAAATGATTCCCTTAAATATTTGGCACATCGAAAACGCTTGAGTGTAGCCGAAGCTTCGGTAATCTTTAATTGTTCAGCTATCAATTTTAAGGACAATTCTTCAACATAAAATAAGGAAAGCATTTTTTGACAATCTTCTTTCAATGTTCTAAATGCTTTTTCTAATTGAACAAAAATCCATTCTCTTTCATGATTTTCATATCCAACATCTACTTTATCAATTGAGATTTCTCCTTCTGTTTCTTTGAAATTATTTTCTTTTTCATCCTTGTACTGATTAAAATCTTGTTGAAGACTAAGTGTAGGTAATTTACTTTTTTGGTCAATCTGTTTTTTCCATTGATTGATATAAATCCGATAAAAGTAACTGGTAATTTTAGCATTTGCCTGCCAAGTATATTCTCGATTTCGGAGTTTGACGATAAAAATTGCCAAACACTCTTGCAGAATGTCTTCCGCTTCCTCTATTTCACTGCCCTTTGTCAAAGCAAAAGGAATACATTGCTGATGAGTTTGCTGATAGAGAAAAGTAAAAGCGTTTGGATTTTCTTCAAGAAGTTCCTTATAAAAAAAGGCATCGTCTCGTTCGTATCGCTGAAAATTTGTGTTCGACATAAGCGTTGGGCCAAAGGGAAGATATTGTAAGAGTAAATTTTACGAATATTTTTCACAACACAAACAAGTCTTGACATTTATTACTTATTTTTCAATATCAACATTACAAAACCCTTTTTTCTTCTATTATACTTAATGACACTCGTTAATCAACTTTACTTATGAACTATTTATCTATTTTTCTTCTGGGTTTTATGTATGCTTCAATACCAAATTTAAAGGCACAAACACATACTAAATATAAGATTAGTCCTCAAAAAGTGATTCTTGATGATAACCTTGTAACATTTCTGGGTTCAGAGAGAATTAAAGTAATCCAAGAAGCTGATAGCGTTTTGGTGTACGGTTTAAATCCCGATGATAACAATAAGCATTCAGCTTCTGAACTTTTGGAAGGATTCTACATTAGCAACAAAGCTCAGAAAATAAAAGAGAAAGACAAGCAAGCTTTACAAAGGCAAATCTTTCAGATTCAAAATTATGATTCTGAAGGGGTTCATGAGCTTTGTGCATTCTCGCCACAAATTGCCTTTGAATTTTATCAACAACAGCAAAAACTACGTTTATTACTTTGCTTTTACTGTAACGAATTAAAATTTTTTGATTCAAAAAGTAAAGCCATAGGGAAGAGTTTTACCAAAACCAGTTCCGACTGGAAATTACTCGTAAACAGGATTGTGAATCCAAATAACAAAAGGAGAAAATGACAAAGCAAATTATTTTGTGCTACTTATTATTGTTGAGTCAGATAAGTATCGCTAAACCTTACAACCAAAAATGGACTCACAATGAACTATCAGCCGATATAGCTCAATTTTCAAAGCAAAATTTTCCTGTCGAACAGCAAAAAGTAAAGCGTTTTTTAGGTTATTCTTCTTACAAAATTTTAATGGAAGCAGAACAAATCAACGGATATTTACTCGACCCATTTCGTCATGATGGTGAAACTTTCGGAGGTTTCAGTATCCGAAAAAAAACATCTTCACTTACGGCAATTCAAAGTATGGAACTAAAAAAAATTCTAAGTAGCGATGCCAATTATGCCTTCGATAACATGATGAAAAATTGCACTTTTACGCCAAAATTGGGTTTAGAATTTAGAAAAGGAACACAAATACTTCGGATACTGATTTCTTATGATTGTAGAGTATGGCGATTTGTGGGAGAGGGCATCAACAAAGAAGAAGATTTTGACCCTTCCTACGAGCTTATGCTTGCTTATTTACAAAAAATTTTTCCAAACGATTCTCCACGGAAGAATAATTAAATCATCGTTTGGATGTTTTAATTCAGACCGACACGTTATCAAATTTTAAATATAAATCGCTAATTTTAAATAACACCCAAAATGAAAAGAAGATTATTTTTAGGTCTAAGTATCGCTGGTCTATTGGGCTTTCATAAGGCCAAAGCTCGACAGCTCAAACCAGTACTCAATGTGTTTTTAGCCGTAGATTTAAGCGACAATAATCGTAAAAAAGACCGTCAACGAGACTTAGAGGCGATGCAAGCATTTTTTAGCAACAAAGGAAGAATTGCAGAAATGGACGTGCGTATTCAAACATTTACACACGAGCGTTTTACGATTCCGACGCTACTCAATGCTATAAAATCTCTGGGAAACATTAGCCAAAATCAAGCTCCGAACAGTGGCATTGCAGTTTATTTTTCAGGACATGGCTCGAACAGAGACGGAAGTGCCTATCCACATTTAGACTTTAGCGATAACTCTTTGTCGATGAACAAACTAAGTGCGATTGTTGGAGAGCAAAACCCAAAATTGAAATTTATTTTGGCTGACTGCTGCAATAACATTATCGAAAATCCAGCGGCAAAATTGGCTTACACGGCAAATCCCATTGATGAAGATTTAGTAAAAGGACTCTTTTGGAATTTCGGAACACCCAATTCAAAACAAAATGTATTAATTTGTGCGGCTGAAAAAGGAGAATTTTCATACAGTTTACCTTCTGGAAGTATTTTCCAACAAATGTTTAGAAGAGCTTTTGACAACTCAACTTCCAACGACAATACCAAAGTTTCTTGGGAAAGTATCAAACAAAAAACGGTCGTCGAAGTAAGAAAATTCATAGAAAGGCAATCAAAAATCACAGGCTTTTCATATTCTCAATCGCCTATTTTTGAAATAGATTCCACCGCTAACAAAGAATAGTTTTGCATTATTTTGGGAAAGTATTATATTAAACATACTGTTTTAGGCTTATATTTGAAATAAAATATAAAACACAATGTTAATATTATGCGAAAGACCTTGATTTTAATGCTCTTAATTTGCTGTTCTGGTTTGACAAAAGCTCAAATCCGTACAGATTCAATGATGATTGAAAATCATTCCAGAAGTTTTCATTACTTGCCTTCAAGCAAACCTAAAGCTTCCTTAGTTTTTATTTTACATGGCTCGCAAGGTGATGGAATGCAAATTAGAAAGTACGGTAGCTATGAACCCACCAAAAAATTTGAAGAATTAGCGACGAAAGAAAATATATTATTAGTTTTTCCGAATGGCTATAAACGTTACTGGAATGAATGCAGAAAAACGGCTAATTCGGCGGCCAATCATGAAAATATCAACGAAGAAGCTTTTTTCGGACAAATGATTTCGTTTTTTAAAGAAAAATATCAAATTGATGATAAGAAAGTGTTTGCAGTAGGTACTTCTGGCGGTGGACACATGGCTTATAAATTGGCTTTGACAATGCCTGAAAAATTTAGAGCAATTACTGCCATTGTAGCGAATTTACCCGATACCAATAATTTAGATTGTATCGAAAAACAAATTGCTAAACCTGTAATGATTATCAATGGTACTTTAGACCCAATTAATCCTTATCAAGGTGGAGAAGTAAAACTTGGCTCGACGGTCAATTTAGGTTTTGTTCGTTCTACCGACCGTACTTTTGACTATTGGGCAAAATTAGCTGGTTACAAAGGAGAACCAACTTTGGAAAAACTCCCAGACAACGACCCGAACGACAATAAAGTGATTGAAAAATATACTTTCAAGGAAAAGAAAAAACCAGAAGTAACACTCTTAAAAGTTATTGGTGGCAAGCATGATTATCCTAACGATATTGATGTGTATTTGGAAGCATGGTCATTTTTTATGCGGAATTAATTTAATTAAATGAGGCTGTTAACAATAGAATTAACAGCCTCGTCTCATTTTAAAATTTCATTCTCTGAATCCTAACAGCATTCAAAATAGCTAAAAGTGCCACACCAACATCGGCAAAAACAGCTTCCCACATATTAGCCAATCCGCCCGCACCGAGTATCAACACCAATACTTTTACGACAAATGCCAAAGCAATATTTTGCCAAACTATATTTTTAGTAGCCTTTGCAATACGAATTGCGGTAACGATTTTAGAAGGCTGGTCATTTTGAATAACCACATCTGCCGTTTCAATACTGGCATCTGAACCCATGCCACCCATCGCTATGCCTACGTCTGAAAGAGCAATTACTGGTGCATCATTAATGCCATCACCGACAAAAGCAACCTTAAAATGTCTATCTTTCAAACCCTGTAAATGTTCCACTTTAATTTCGGGTAACAATTCTGCAAAAGCTTCCTTAATATTTAAAGTTTTGGCAACTTTCGCTACAACCGCTTTCTTATCTCCCGAAAGCATTACTGTTTTGATATTCATTTTTTGTAAATCAGCAATTGCTTGTTGGGCATCGGCTTTTATTTCGTCTGCCAATACAATATAACCTGCGTATTCACGATTAAACGCTATTACTACATGACTTTCTTCAATCTCGGAAAGCGTATCTGAAAAGGGAATCTGATACTTTTTCAAAAGTTGTAAATTCCCCACCATTACTTCATCTTCGGCTATTTTGCCAACTAAACCATGTCCCGAAATTTCTTTAAATTCACTTAAAATACTTTCGTTTAATGTAGGTTTAACAAATTCAACAATTGCTTTAGCAACAGGGTGATTTGACTTACTTTCCAATAAAGCCACTTTTGCTAATACTTCTTGTTTGTTTTCTCCTACAATTTCCACTTGCTGAACTTTAAAATTACCTTTGGTCAATGTACCCGTTTTGTCCATCACTACAGCATTTACTTGGGTCAGCACATCCAAAAAATTAGCTCCTTTAAACAAAATACCATGTTGTGAAGCCGCCCCGATTCCGCCAAAATACCCCAATGGAATAGAAACTACCAAAGCACAGGGACAAGAAATTACCAAGAACACCAAAGCCCGATAAAGCCAATCTTGAAAAAGGTAATTTTCTACAAAAAAGTAAGGAAGAAAAGTAATAGAAACCGCCAAAGCAAAGACAATTGGCGTATAAATTTTGGCAAATTTTGAAATAAATAATTGTGTTTGTGATTTTCTGGCGGTAGCATTTTGTACCATTTCCAAAATTTTCGAGAGCTTGGTATCTTTAAAAACAGTGTTTACTTGTATTTCTACCAAAGTGTCTAAATTTATCATTCCTGCCAAAATCATTTCGCCTTTTTGCTTGGTTTCTGGCATACTTTCTCCCGTGAGTGCAGCCGTATTGTAAGTAGCAGAATCACTGATTTGAATGCCGTCTAAAGCTACTTTTTCACCTGCTTTTACTTGAATAAATTCTCCAATCGCTACTTTTACAGGATTGACAACCAGAATTTTTTCATCTCTTTTTACCGATACTTTATCAGGGCGAACATCCAACAAAGCCTTGATTGAGCCTTTGGCACGCTTTACGGCTGCTCCTTGAAATAACTCGCCGATGGTATAAAAAAGCATGACGGCTACACCTTCTGGATATTCACCAATGCCGAAAGCACCAACCGTAGCCAAGCCCATCAAGAAAAATTCATCAAAAATATCTCCCTTTTGAATACTCTTGAAGGCATTTTTCAAAACAGGAAAACCAACAGGTAAATAGGCAATTAAGTAGCCAATAAAACGAATTTCGGAAGTAAAAAATGACAGCTTTAAGTTATCCGAAATGATACCAAGTAGAAGCAAAATTCCTGAAATCAAGGCAGGAAAAAATTCTTGCCAATTGCTATCATCATGATGCTGATGTTCATGATGATGTTCTTCATGTTCACTTTCGTGATGTTGATGTATCGTTGAATGTTGGTTGCACATAATTCTGATGAAATGTAAGGATTAGGGGCGTAAATTAGAGAAAAAGGAAGTGCAACAGGGAATCAAAAAGGAAATATAAATTGAGAATCTGTAAATTTTGTAAATAATGACCCTTTAAAATATTAAACAAACGCATTTCTGAGTATTTTTAAAATATCATTTAACAGCATTTCTTTTGAAAAAATCATTTCACTTTCGCATTCGTAAAATACATCGCTATTTAGGTTTAGTCTTGGGAATTCAGTTTTTGTTTTGGACAATTGGAGGTTTGTACTTCAGTTGGTCGGATATGGACGAAGTACATGGCGACCACCAAAAGGCTCATATTCATCCACTTAGTGCCAATATTGCTTTGGCGAATCCGCAGACCGTTATTCAACAAATAAAACAAAAGGACTCTGTCAATTTTATTTTTGATATAAAACTCATCCAAATTTTAGGGAAAGCTACTTATCAGATTACTTACTCACAAGAACATGATAGAGGCAAAAAAATCCAATTGGCAGATGCAGCTACTGGTAAAATCAGACCTGCTTTATCGAAAGAAGAAGCGATTGAAGTAGCAAAAAGAGGTTTTTCGGAAGAAGCAAAAATTAAAAATATCGAATACTTAACTTCTACAAACGGACACCATGAGTATCGGGAACAGGCTTTACCAGCTTTTGCCATTACGTTTGAACATCCAAGTAAAACAACAGTTTATGTGGCTACCGAATTAGGTACAATTCAGAAATTTAGAAATGAAAAATGGAGAATTTTTGACTTTTTATGGATGCTACATACAATGGATTTTGAGAGTAGAGATAATATTTCCAATTACTTATTACGTGCCTTTTCTATTTTTGGATTACTCACTATCCTTTCTGGATTTGTACTTTTTTGGGTAAGTGCAAAGGCGGTTAGTAAACGAGGGAAGAAGGGTATTTAATTTTTTGCTAAAAAATCATCTAAGGTGTTAAGTTTTATTTTACCTTCCTTGTGAAGTTTGACTTCTTTTAAACCTTCTTTGATGGTAGAAATTACTTCTTCTTTAGAGATTGAATCTGTTTCCTCTACAAGAATTGAGACTAATTGCTTTTTTTGATTTTGAGGCAATTGTCTAACCAATTCAATCAATTGATCGAAAGTCATATTTGCGTTAAAATGAATTGAACCAGCCATATTTTTGATTTTATCTTACACAAATATAAACGACAAAGACTTTTAAAAAAAGCTTTTAAAGCTTAAAAGGACAATCTATTTGTATTATTCATTAAACAGATTGTCCTCTAATTATTTTACTTATCTATTAATTTCACCAAAGTCTTCTTCAAAAAATCGGCAATGTATTTAACCGTTGGTTCAAACCAAGGATTGAATAAACAGAAGGAATGTGGTGCATCGGCAAAAGTATGTACTTCTGAATAAATTTTATATTGATCTAATACTTTTCTGAAATCTTCTCTGCCTGCGTGCATTCTATCTACTGAACTATTTAAGAATAAAATCGGAGGCGTTTTTGCTCCAACATGGTACAATGGCGAAGCTTCGTCCCAAAGTTGTGGGTTGTCTTTTTTGGGAATTCCAAACCAATAAGTTGCTGCCGAAGTACCTTTGCTATCATTTCCTTCACCCGATTCTGGATGAACAAAAGAAAGAGTGCCATCAATATCCACAACGGCTTGTACTTTTGAAGAGTAATTCAAATTGCCATTTGTTCCTTCAAAACTTGGATTTTCAGCCGTTACTCCCATAAAAGCTGATAATTCTCCGCCCGCCGAAAAGCCTAAAGTAGCGATTTTATCTGGGTCGATATTGTAGGTTTTTGCATTGGCACGCATCCAACGCAGGGCTGATTTCAAATCATAAACGGCTGCTGGATAAAGTGCTTCCGTAGATAAACGATACTCAGGCGTAAAACAGACAAAACCTAATTCCGCCAATCTTCTGGCTAATTGATAATGCTGTGTACGGTTTCCAGTTCGCCAACCACCGCCGTGAATAATCATGACCGCAGGCAATGGTTTTTCGCTCTTTTTTTTAGGACTAAAAACATCTAAAAACAAAGCACGATTACCAATTTTTCCATAAGTAATTGAATATGTTTCTGAAACAGTAGCCAAAGGTTTTTCTGGTACGATTGTCGTTACTGGATGCGACTGCTTACTATTGAGATAAGCCGTGTAATTATTGTAAGAAGTATCTACCTTTCCTGTAATGCCCAAGTGCGAAGGCTTTATCCAAAAAGTATTGGCTGTGGGTTTTATCGTTCCTGCGAAGATATTTTCTTTGGTATAAGTTGCGGCTTCGCTATCGCTTAATTGATAAGCCCATTTTACTCTTGATGAACTCTTTGCTCCCTCGCCAGTACTTTGGTATTCAGCATAGTAGGCTGTTTTTTCATTTTCTGCTTTTCCCCAAGCATCCCAGCCTTCGGGTAAAATATGCTTTCCAATTTCACAGTTTATGAATACTGTTTTGGCATAACTTCTCCATGGGCGACCTAAATATACTTTATCAACTCCCGATGAGGCTGTGAGTTTACAGTTTTTAAAAACATAGCCATAATTTACCCAATTGGGTGTTGATGCCGCCGTTACAAAACCATTGGCTTTACTATGAATTACACAATTTTCAAAAAGTGCTGTTGCTGGGCCAAAAATAAAATCAACAGTTCCTTCGATATAACAATCCACAAAATGTTGACGAGAGTTTTCTCCAGAAGCAAAAATGGTATCTTGATTTCCTAAAAATTTACATTTACGAATCACACAGCGGTCACCTTCAATATGCAAAGCCACTGCCTGTCCAACTCTTCCTGCCGTATTTTCGATGATGAGATTTTCTAAAGTAATATCATTTCCTAAAACTCTTAATGTATAAGAATCAAAGGTTTCCATTTTTCCTTTTCCAGAAAAATCATCATAAGAAATCACAGTACTGTCTTCGCCAATGATAGCAATATTGGTAAGTGTACTCGGAATCGTTACTTTTTCTTTATAAACTCCTTTTTTGATACGAATAGTAATCGGCTGCGGCAAAAATACTCTTACGGCATCAATAGCATCTTGGATATATTTAAAATCTCCAGAACCATCTTTTGCTACCACTAAATCATGTTGAATTTTTAGGGCTTGACTTTCACTCAGGAGTGGCATCAGGAGAAAAAAGAGGAAGAAAAAGTACTTTTGGCTGGTTGTCATAGTAATTGCGAATGTCTTTGAATGAAACATATTCTAAAGACAAGGCAATCACTAAATCTAATGCTTTGCGTGAGGATATTTTCTAAAGTACTTCAAAAACATAGGGTAGAACTATCTCTATTTTTCATTGAGTATGAATCTAAATTTTTAAGAAAATCTTTTTCTTGTAAAAAACATACAATAAAATCAGTTGTACAGCGGTAATAGAGCAAGCTACAAACACTGGTTGCCAATGACTTGGCGTGTACAAAATAAGCCCGCCAAAAAGGAAGTTGGCTGTGTGTGCAAAGTTGACTACGCCTTCCGATGCCATGTAAATCAGAATGGAGTTTGTGCCTATCCAAATAAAGGGTAATGCCCATTTTTGCCATTGCCAAACGTCGATAATGACGTAAAAGACCACAAAAAATAGGATAGAAAAACCGCCTACGAAACACACAAAGGAACTTGTCCAAAGGCGTTTGTTGATTGGAAACGCCATGTCCCAAAGTAAGCCAATGCCAATCAATACCAAAGCGGCGACTGTCATCATCAGTACTTTTCGATAGACAGAAAATTCGCCTTCTTTTTTCAAAAAAGTAGCAGTAAAAACGCCCAACATGGCTGTGCCAATGGCCGGCAGGGTTGAGAGCAATCCTTCGGGGTCATAGACAATACTGTGCAATCGACCCGGTAATAAAATGCGGTCGATGTACGATGCCAACGAGCCTTCTTTGGTTAAAATGCCTGCCCCAAAACCGGGTACTGGTACGAGGGTCATGAGCAACCAATAAGAAATTAGGATAAATACAAAAAAGTATATTTGCTTTAATGTGCTGGTATTCAAAAAGATAATTCCTGCAAAAAACCAAGCTAAACCGATTCTGCCTAATACACTGGCGATGCGTGTGTGTTCGTAGCCATTCCATTTGAACAAACCATTCACAATACAGCCCAGTAAAAGCAGAATGAGCGTTCGGCGTAACATGGATTTGTACAATGGTATTTTTACAGCAGTTGGCAACAAATGTGGACTATCGACGAAGGCTTCGTTCATCTTTTTTTGCATCGAAAAAGGCATCGACATTCCTGCAATAAAAAGGAATAGTGGGAAAATCATATCGTAAAAAGTAATGCCATTCCAAGCGGTATGATGCAGTTGTTCCGACATCCATTCAAAGGCTGGAATGTGCGTTGCCTCTGCCAACGCATGAACGATATGCTCGCCACTCATAATCCAAAACATATCGAAACCTCGCAAGGCATCTAAGGAGACAAGTCTTTTGTCTTTCATAGTAATGTTGAGTTTGGGAGTGATGAAATTGTGAATGAATGAGTTAGTGAATTGTGAGTTGGCGAATTGTGAGTTGGTGAATTAAAGTATTTATTTTGTTTTGATTAAGGTAAAACATGAGTAATTGAAAAACAAAACATTAATTCACAATTCTTCATTGTTACTTAGTAAAAAAGAATTACTCATGCACAATTCACTAACTCGCTCATTCACTAACTCACAATTAACTAACTCACAACTCCTTTCTATACTTCTGATACATCTTCAAAGCAACTTGGTGGCTGTTGCCTTTGGTTGTTGTTGGGAAATTCTTTTGGCTTGTTACCCATTTCCATTCCCAAGTACGGATGTTTTCATCGAAGGTTTTCAAATCTGGCTCACGGTTTGATGCCAACGCTTGGTTGAGTTCTACAAAAAACTGTTCCCATCTTGGTTTATAAAAATCATTCAACAAACCACTCCACTGGCGATTGGCGTACTCGTGAAGTGGACTATTGGCATCGCCCCAAAGCGTAATAAGGTCACGGGCATTTTGTTCATAAAGTGCTTTTTCGGCTGGCGTATTGCCCCAACTTCTTGCCGAGCTAATCCACGGACCAAGCATAAAATCTTTGCGAGTAGCCAACAATTCATCCATATCGGCAATCAAATCAAGAAAACCCTGAGCGTCTTTTTTGAACTGTACAGCGTCTTTAGCTTTAAATGAATTTTTCCATTTTTTCTGTAAAATAAGGGCATGATTTGCCAATACTTGTCTGGTTATATCAACTAAATCGTACTGAAAACCATCCGAATCAATGCCTTTTTTAGATGCTTCTACGAACAAATCCCAAGCAGAAAGCAAGTCTTTTGGTTTGTAGTTGAGCTTGGTTCTTGTCCAAATCGTTGTAGAATCAAACGTAGGGCGACCCGTTACAATTGATTCAGCACCATCACGAATGTCTTTGCCATTGTATGCCGTTTGACGCAATACTTGCCAAGCTTCCACCAAAGATTTATCATCGGTTTTATAACGATTTTTAGCATATTTTACCAACCATTCATCTAAGTTGATTGGCGTAGTTTGCCAAGTATGTTGCATCATCAATTCATAAATCACAGGATTTTGTTCGATGGCTTCCATCGTTAAACCGATTCCTTGTAAATTTTTAGAATTAGGGTCGTTCAAAGCCAAAGCTGGACCACTGGCTACGCCATCCATTCTACCAAAAAGATTGACATTTCCTCCGAAATTATTCAACATATTCCAAATCCAAGGTTTGCCATAAAAAGCATCGGTACGTTTCCAAACAGGCTCAATTTCGGTTGCCAAATCCAACAACAACATTTTATCATTCGGAACAGCGTTGAGTAAAGCTTCAATTTGTGGAGCTTTCCAGAATTTTCTATCACTATAAAACAACCAACCTTGCATCACCCAAACGGCATCGGGGTCGGCCTGACGCATTCCTTCGTAGATTCTGGCACTGAGTTTTGAAAGAAAAGCAGGTTCGTCGGTTGGTGGTTCGTTTTCGTTGAACGTATCGGCCGAATACAAATGGTCTGAACCAAAAAGTTTAGTTTGTTTATTGATAAATCTTTTGCCCAATTCGGCAAAAAGCGGGTCTTCTGAATCTAAAATATAAGTATCGCCAAAACCGTTTGTCCAGTTGGTTGCCTTGAGTTTGGCATTCGGATATTTCTTTTTGAATGCCGCAGGCACGTGTCCTGTGAAGGCAGGCAACACAGGTTTCATGCCCAAAGCACGTTCTCTTTGCAAGATTTTTACCTGTAAATCTTTGTGCGATTTCATCCAACTCACAGGCAGTGGACCGCCCCAACCATCAAGATTTCCCATCCAAAACCAAGAGAAATACGCTGGACCACTGAAAAAATCTTTCAAATCATTGTCAGAAAAGCCCATTTCGTTATAGACTTCACGCCAAGTATATTCTTCGCCCGTAATTGCCAAAGGCATATTGATGCCGTGCATGGCCATCCAGTCGATTTCTTTTTGCCATCTTTCCCAATTCCACCACGACATACTGTAATTGAACGTACAATAATTGAGGTAATAGCGGTATTGGTAAGGCGTTTTCTTTGTAATTTTTGTAGGTAATTGAGGTAATTTGGCGGGCAAATCAAGGTTTGTGCCGTTCCAAGTAATTTGGCAATGGCAATATTCGGTAAGGTAATAATACAAAGCAGAAGCCACCGCAACACCGTTGTTTCCTCTTAAAATGATTTTTTGGTTCTTGCTTTCTATTTCAAAAAGGTCTTTGGGTGCAGTACTTTCAAGCGACTCAACGACAAAAAATTGGGCTTTTTTAGGAATTACTCTGCCAATTAAATCGAGAGATTCTTTTTTGTTGAGCTGTGCGTTTGCGTGAAAACTACCTAAAAATCCGAATACGATAAGTAAGTAGCGAGTCTGTCGAAAAAGTTTTATCATGTTTGCAATTCGTTTGAAAATCTTGAGGTAACTGTGAATGTTGTCACCTCAAGATTATTGTGTATGAAGGGATTTAGAAGCACTAACGATATAGTATATATGTTATTTCTAAATCCCCATTTTTAAGCATTCACCCTGCTATTGGTAGCCCGGATTTTGTTTTATGTTTGGATTAAGTTGGAAGGCACTTCTTGGAATTGGGAAAATTCTACGATACTTATCAGCATTAGTTTTATAACCCCATTTTCCTTCGTATTTTCCAAAACGAATCATGTCATTTCTGTGCCATCCTTCAAAGGCAAATTCTCTACTTCTTTCAGCATAAATAGATTCTAAATCAATACTTGAAAGCGTTGGCGAAGTAGTTCTTTGTGAGCGAACTTGGTTCACTAAAGCAACCGCAGAACTACCCAAAGTAGCTGCTCCACCTCTAAGAATTGCCTCAGCCTTCATCAAAAGAATATCCGAGTAACGGAATACAGGAATATCATTGTTTTGATTTCTACTTAATGAAGTAGCATCAGGATAAAACTTGATATTGCGGTAACCCATGTTCCAAGCCAATTCATCATTACCAGCATCAAAAGCCGATACATCTTGACGTAAAACTACTTCTGGTGTTAAATTAACATGATAAGTAACAGGAGTAGCCCCATCACTTCCTTTGTAGAATTGGTCAAGACCTAATTTAGTCGTTTGTACCGTCAATGGCGAACCGTCGCTTTGGTACTGTAAACCCGTCAACCATTGACCATTTCTGATGTCGTTAGGGTCGTTGAAATGTGCATAAAATTCTGGCAAAGTACTTGCTGAACCCGCAGGCGTAAAGGGTAAACTAAATTTCTGTCTGGCACTTCTGGGTACTTGATAACGTGAATGAATATTAACCGAGCGGAAAGGAAATGAATTACTCATAGCTGGGTCGTAGGGAATAGCAAAGATAAATTCTTTCATTTGCGGCCCATTTTGTGGATAAAACATTTTTAAGTACGAAGCTCTTGGCTCAATCGCATACAAGCCCGAACTAATTACTTTATCACAAGCGGCAATACAATCATCATAGCGTTTTGTTCCAGTGTATTCTTCGGCATTCAGATACATTTTTGCTAAAAGGGCATAAGCTGTCCATTTATTGGGTCTTCCATAAGTAGCAGTACTTGAAATCTCACTTAAATACGGAATGGCTGCATTGATTTCTTTTTCAATAAATTTAAAAACCTCAGCTCTTGCCACATTTGTTTTTGGACTAAAATCACCATAAACAGTATCAATGGGTACGTTTCCGTAATTATCCATCATCATAAAATAGGCAAATGCTCTTACAGTTTTGATTTCAGCCAAATTAGTATTTTTAGCAGCACCTGCTGGCATGGTTGTACTTAAAATGTTGACGGTTTGATTTGCCACCCCAATAATCGTTGAAAGCCAGTACCAGTTACCATTCAAATAGCCATTGTCTTGTGTCCAAGTGTGGTAGTGCATGGTTTGGTTTTGTCCGCCATCAAACCAGTTTCCACCTCTGGCAGGCATGATGCTTTCGTCGGTACTAAACGATTGTTGGAAAAAATACTCAACACCGTAGTTACCTCGCAAAGCCACATAAACGGGGCCAGATGCTGAAACAAATTGCTCGGTATTAGAAGGGAATACTTCTGGCGTAAGCTCTGTCGTAACAGGGACGTCCAACTCGTGGCAGGAAAAGAGTACACCCGAAAGGAGTACTGATAGTATTGTATATAAATATGACTTTTTCATAATTTCCAATTATTAAATAATTAAAATGAAACATTTACACCTATTAAGAAAGTACGTGTTTTTGGATAGAAGTTGTTGTAATCTACCCCCGGAGCGATACCTCCTTGGTTTACTTCTGGGTCAACACCTGTGTATTTTGTAATTACAAAAAGGTTGTTGACAGAACCATAAACTCTCAGATTTTTAAATGTCGAGCCTGACTTTTTGACGTTATAACCTAAAGTAGCGTTATCAAATCTGATGAAGCTACCGTCTTCAATAAAGCGAGAAGAATAAAAGTAAGCGTTGTAGTCAGAAGGTGATTCATTGGCTACATCAGCTAAGATGTTGGCGTATTGAACCGTGTTTGGTCTGAACAAATCAGCACGAGTAGCATTGAAAATCTTGTTTCCAAAAACACCTCTGATGAATACGTTCAAGTCCCAATTATTATACTTGAAAGTGTTGTTCCAGCCTAATAATAATTTTGGTTGAGCACTTCCTAAGTATTTATAATCAACGCCTTCAACAGGTGTAGTTGTAAGTGTACCATCAGCCGAAACAAATTGCGAAACGCCTGCTGAATTTTTTCCTGCATATTCTAAAGCAAAGAATTGTCCGAGTGGTCTGCCTGATTTAAGAATTTGTAATGAACGTCCCGACTGTCCGCCTCCTTCTGGTCTTGCCAAAAGTACTGAGTCGCCACCTGCAAATAATGGATTTGTCAAGCTCGTGATTACGTTTTTGTTATGAGCAAGGTTTACTGTTGTTGCCCAAGATACTTTTCCTCTGCTTAATACTTTTGCATTTACAGTAAGTTCAACCCCTTTGTTGTTGATACTTCCACCGTTAGCCACGATGCTTCCTACGGGTACAAGAATTGGGTCAACGCTGTAAGAGTAAATCATACCCGTTGTATTTTTATTATACAATTCAATTGAACCGCTGATTTTGTTATTAGCAGTAGCAAAGTCTAAACCGATGTTAGTTGTCGCTGTTTTTTCCCATTTCAAATCAGGGTTAGCAGCTTTGGTTGGGCCGTTTGCGGCTACTAATGAACCATTATAATAATACGTTCCTAAACCTCCTGAAATAAATTGAGCTGTATAAGCATTAAATCCAGAGGCATTACCCGTTACGCCATAACTTGCTCTTAATTTTAAATCACCCACAACGTCTTGATTAACCATAAAATCTTCTTGGCTGATTCTCCAAGCTGCTCCTACCGATGGAAAATATCCCCACTGATTGTTTGTACCAAATACTGAGCTACCGTCTCTTCTTACTGAGCCTTGCAACAAGTATTTATTATCATAATTGTAGTTGAATCTGGCAAAATCAGAAATCAATTGTGTTTCTTGATATACTCCGTCTGGGCCAAAGCTAATCTGAAAACCAGAAATTCCA
Source organism: Arcicella rigui (assembly GCF_034929435.1). Classification (NCBI taxonomy): domain Bacteria; kingdom Pseudomonadati; phylum Bacteroidota; class Cytophagia; order Cytophagales; family Flectobacillaceae; genus Arcicella; species Arcicella rigui. Next base: position 80,803 of record NZ_JAYFUM010000006.1, on the reverse strand, counting down.
TAAGGGTTACTCAAAGCCAAATTGCTATAACCGATATTATCAACTGGTAAATTGCTGGTAGTTACTTGGAAACCATCGCCAATTTTGTTGTTTTGCCAAGAATACCCCAATACTGCATTAATGGAATGTTTACCAAATTCTTTGTTCCATGTCAAATAAGTTTCTACAATCTTGTTGGTATTTTGATATGAGCTTCTACTTGCTTGCCCGTTTTTACCAAATGTTTGCTGATAGTGAAAACCTAAACCTGGGTCTGGGTTATCGTACATATTGTTATAAGTACTTGTATAGTATTTATTGTAATATGTTCCCTGTAAAGTATTGGAATTCATGTACGAAAGGTCTAAATTATAAGTAAGACCAAAAGGTAATTCCAATTGTGTTTTAAGGCTACCAATTAAATTACTGTACTTAGTTTTCATTTGGCTGTTGTTAATCATCGCCACTGGGTTGTAATACCCTGAGTTTTCTAAGTTTTCAAAATAAGTACCATCCGCATTCGTAATTGGTGAAACTGGCAAGTATGAAGTTGATTGTAAAAGTACAGTATTTCTGTATGGAATATCTTCGGCATCGCTGCTTGAATTGGTAACAGAAAAAGCAAATTTCAATTTGTCTTTCAATGCTAATTGTTCAATCGACAAACGAGCAATCACTCTTTCTAATGAGCTATTCAATAAAATACCATCTTTTTTTACGTAGTTCAAACTTGCACTATAAGTAGTATGTTCGCCACCACCACTTACAGAAAGGTTGTGATTGGTAGAAATCGCTCGCTTCTTTTGGATAGACGACTGCCAGTCGGTATCTGCTCCTTTGTCATCTTTTGGAGAAAAAGATACATTTATTTTTTGCATGAAAGCACGTAGTTCAGAGGCTGTCATCATATCTAATTTATTCGATACTTGCTCTAAACCCACAAATGAACTATATGCTACTTGTGTTTGTCCTTTTTTTCCTTTTTTGGTTGTCACCATAATTACGCCATTGGCAGCACGGTTTCCATAAATAGCTGTGGCGGCGGCATCTTTCAACACGTCGATTGATGCAACATCGTCTGGAGCAATCGTTGAAATATCTGCTCCCGGTACGCCATCAATTACATAAAATGGGCCTTGCGAACTGTTCAAGGTTGAAGCTCCTCTTAAAATTACTGCCGCAGGTTTATTTGGGTCACCGCTGGCTGTAATATTCAAGCCCGGTACTTTACCTTGTAATAATTGCCCAAGGTCAGTAATAGCACCTCTGTTAAGCTCTTCGGTTTTTACCGTACTTACCGCACTCGAAAGTGTTTTACGTGATTGATTTCCATAACCTACCACGGCAATTTCAGCCAATGAAGTAGATACTTCTTGCAAGCTAATGGCAATATAAGTTTGACTACCAACCAATACTTCTTTGGTTTTGAAACCAATGTATGAAAATACAAGTGTTTCAGTTTTGGTGGCATTCAAAGAAAATTCACCATTGGCATCGGTAGTTGTTCCTTTGGATGTTCCTTTAATGGCAATATTTACCCCTACTAATGGCTTAGAATCAGTAGAAGAGATTACTTTTCCTTTAACAGTTTGTACAAGTATTTCAATAGGAATTTCTAATTTAGGATTTACTTTTTTAGGTTTAATAACAATTGTTTTGTCAACAATTAAATACTCAAGAGATTGATTGGCAAAACATCTTTCAAGTACTTCTTCAAGTTTAGCATTTTTCAGATTAATCGTTACTTTTTCAGCATTCTGAATTAAATCTGTTTTGTACCAAAAGGTATAATCACTCTGCTTTTCAATTTCTTTGAAAACATTATTAATAGTCGTGTTACGAAGATTCAAGTTAAATCTTTGCGAAAAACCAACAGCCCTTACCTGTAACAGTATCGAAAAGGATAAAATAATGGTTAGTTTCATGACCCTGAAGAGTTTAGTGGATAGTTGTAATCCACGAGGCGAAGCCGAATTGCACGGCAAGCCCAGCCTAATTTGGAAAATAGGATTGCGATTCATACTTTTGTTTTGGGGTTTTGATAAGATACTTGGAAAAATTATTGTAATCAAACACCGCTTTTAGAGCGAAAACGCTGCAACGTTTTCGCTTTTTTCGTTGTTTAATGTCTTTGAAGTGGAATAAGTGCCACCTGCACTGAAAAATGTTTTATTTTAGACTTTGGCTATAAGCTTTAAGCTTTAAGCTGTGAGCTTTCAGCTATCGGACTTCGGATGTCAGATTTTGGATTTGAGCTTTCGGATTTAGGATTTAAAAATCACTAATTCACAACTCAATAAATCACCAATTCACAACTCACTGAATCACTAATTCACAATTCACTCAATCACTAACTCACAACTATTCAAGGCGTTATTATAATTTTTTTGCCTTCTATTTTGAACTGAATTTCACTCATCGACAAAATTTTCAATACATTCGACAAATTCGTATTCCGAGGAAGTTTTCCTGTAAAATGTTCGTCGGGTACTTTTCCAATGTACTGAACATCAACATCATACCATCTTTCAATTTGTCGCATAATCATATCTAAACTGGTATTATTAAACTGAAAGTAACCCTCTTTCCAAGCCAACTCGTCTTCTAAACTTACGTCATTAATCGTTCTAAAAATACCATTACTAAAGCCCACTTTACTCTGCTGTCCGGGTTGAAGTATCGTTGAATGATTATCTTTACTGACCTTCACAGAACCTTCTACCAAAGTAGTTTTGATAGACTTTTCATTTTCGTAAGCCATCACGTTGAAGTGCGTTCCCAATACTTCTACTTCTTGCCCATTGGTTGATACTTTAAATGGCATTTTAGTATTTTTGGCTACTTCAAAATAAATCTCGCCCGTCATTTCCACTTTTCTTTCTTTGCCAACAAACACCATTGGGAATCTCAAACTCGAAGCCGCATTCATCCAAACTTTCGTACCATCCGACAATACAATTTGGTACTGCCCACCTTTGGGCGTAGTAATGGTATTGTACATTGGGCGAGCATTCGGCGTTTCAGTTGCCTGATACACCAATTGTCCTTTTTCAGGTTTTAGAATATTCGTTGCTCCTTGTTTTGCAATATTTCCATTTTTTGAGGTATCTAAAATTACTTTAGAACCATCATCAAAAGTTAAAATTGCCTTATTCGTTCCGGGCAAAACATCGTTTTTCTCAAATTCTTTTACTTGTACCAAACGATTTTCGTTTCGCTGATGAACAGTATTATATTGAAACCAAGCAAATAAACCTACCGCAACAATAACAGCAATGGAAGCCGCCATTCGATAACCCATTTGCCAAAATCTACTTGGCGTTTCTTCTTCCTCCCATGTTGGGTTTTCTTCTTCAATACTTTCCTCTTTATGAAAGATAGATGCCAATATCCTCTGCGACATTTCTTCGGGCATCTCAAGGTTAGCTTCATGGTTTTTCCATGAATGATACAAAAGCTCTGCTAACTCATCCTCAGTGGCAACATTTGCCCACTGCATAAGTTCATATTTTTCGTCTTCAGTACAGCGGTTACTGAAGAATTTTTCAACCAAAAAGGTGATTCTTTCTGAAGGCATATCACGTCAATGGAATACCATTCTTTTAAATGTTAAATAATATTCGCCTACAAATTCGCCTGCCGAGCGTCCTCGACTACCTTGTTTGGCTCATAACTACATAGAAGACAATCCTCGAAAACAATAGGACTAATTGAAATGAAAAAAAAATGAAATTATTTTTTCTGGATAATCCAAAACATATAAAACAAACACATAGCAGCCTGATAATTAAGCTTTTGCTTAATTGTGTTGATGGCTTGGATAATATGATTTTTTACCGTGTTGGGCGAAAGATTCAACATCTGAGCAATTTCTTCGTGCTTGAGATGTTGCTCACGACTGAGTTGATAGACAAGTTTTTGTTGGGGAGGAAGACTTTCGATAATTTGAGCAAGCATTCTTTGGGTTTCGTTGAATTGTATCAAATTATCGGTTGAATTTACTTCAAAAGTCTGATTTTCAAAGTATTCAGCATAAAGAAGTGTTTGGCGAGCAATCGTTTTGAAAGCATTGATAGCTTGATTTTTTGCCATTCTGAAAAGGTAAGCATCAAATTGTGCAATATTGATTAACTCACTTTTATCTTTCCAAAGTTTCAAAAAAATCTCTTGAATAATATCTTCTGTAATTTCTTGAGAATTGGTAAGTCTAAATAAATAACCAAAAAGTTTATTTTTATGTGCATGAAAAAGGTACGTAAATGCTTTTTCATTTCCAGAAGAAGCGAGTTTTAACAGTTCTTTTTCATCATGTAAAAAATCCTTAACCATTCAGCGAATTAAATTTTATACTCAACAAACGATATATTCACATTAAAGCTACTTAATAAATTTGACAAAATGTAGTTTAAAAAAAGCTTCTTTTTATTTTGTCAAGAAAAAACCAAAAAATACTATGCTAAAAAATTGTTAAGACAATATATTCCTTAAAATGAAAATAAATACATTTTATACTTAAAAAATTAATAATAAGATTTTATTTTTCGTTGTTTATGTACAAAATAAAGATTATTTTTCACAAAACTAATTCAAACCCTTAGCATAAAAAATTTTTCAGCAAACAAAAAAATGGCGATAAAATTTTACGCTCCACATTGGGGAAATAAACTTCCTTTCAGCACTTTTTGTGCAAATGTAAAACAAGCAGGCTACGATGGTGTAGAAACGCACTTACCTTTTGAGCCTCATGAAAAACAAGAAATCCTTCAAATACTTGCCGATTACGAATTGGAGTTTATTGGGCAATACTGGCAGTCTTTAGAAAAAGACGTGAACGAACATGCCAAAAATTACGAAAAATACTTGCGTCATTTGGCAGAAGTAAATCCTATTTTTATCAATTGTCAGACAGGAAAAGATTATTTTTCTTTCGCCCAAAACAAAAGATTATTTGATTTGGCAAGTAATATTTCCCAAGAAACGGGCATTCCAATCCTTCATGAAACGCATCGTGGAAAAGCACTTTTTGCCGCACACATTTGTCAGCAGTACTTAGAAGAACTTCCCGAACTCAAGATTTGTTTGGATATTTCGCATTGGTGCAATGTACACGAATCGCTTTTAGAAGACCAAGAAGAAGCTGTTACCCTTGCACTGAATCATACTGCACATATTCACAGCAGAGTTGGGCATCAAGAAGGGCCACAAGTAAACGACCCAAGAGGACCAGAATGGCAAGAAGTATTAGACAGGCACTTGGCTTGGTGGGATAAAATTGTAGCAAAACATCAGCAAGAAGGTACAGATTTAACCATCACTACCGAATTTGGCCCAGCTAATTATATGCCTGTACTGCCTTACACACAAATGCCCGTGGCGAATCAGTGGGAAATAAACGTCTTTATGATGAATTTATTGAAAGAGAGGTATGCTTGATTGGCTTTAGGCTGTATGCTTTAAGCTTTAAGCAGTAGGCAATAGGTAAAATGATTATTCCGAAAAATAAACATTTAGCCTATTGCCTAAAGTATATAAATTAAGTACTGAATTAACAGAAATTAATATTTTACAAATAACTGATAATCAAAAACTTGCAATACTAATCACAAATCACTAATTACCAATCACGGTTAATAAGTCCCAACTACGGTGATGATAGAACGAGCAGGAACGGTGATTGCTTGATTGATAGCCACAGATTTCTGTGGCTTCAAATCAGCGTCTTTAGAGGTAAGATAGCTTGTTGCTGAATTGATACTAAGATTTTTAACATTTAGGTTTACATCAACTGCATTAATATCTGAATTGATGATTACGCAAACCAATTGCTTGTTGGCGACATCTTTGTAAGATGAAACTAATAATAAATTACTTTGTGGATTTTCATTTTCTAAAACGGTGGAAACTCTTTCTGCATTTGGACGAATAAAACGACTGAAATTTCCAAAACTCCAAAGCATTTTACTGGCACTAAAATTTCCGTTGGTTTTAGATTTATCAATGTAAATTAAACCGTCTTTGTAGTCGTAAGGAGAAATTGCCAGCCACCAATGCCAAGCCGTAGCATTGCCATTAACCAAATCGTTGTGAATCACTCTTGCCAAATACAAAGCAGGGTCTATTCCAAGGTTTTTTTTGTTGCCGTCCATTTCGCCACTGTTATCGCCCAAAATACAGTACTCCGACATCCAATATTTCAAAGAAGGAATTTCCGCTACTTTATCCGCTAAGGTTTTACGCTTGTCTTTTGCCTGTGTAAAAGGTGAACTGGTAAAATAACTATGTCCCGAAATTGCCATTTCAAGATTGGGCAAATTGGCAATATAGTTAGCCGAATTCGGACTAAAAAAATCACTTATTTGGTTGCCTTTCAAGGCATTATTACTGGCTGAATACAAATAATCAAGCTGACCCGCTTCGGCAACATTGATTTTTGTACTTAGATTGGCTTTTAGCAAACCGGCACTTAAAGCACGAGTAATCCCTGCAATTTCCTCATTTTTAAAAGGCGTTCCTTCTTGTCCGCCATCACTCCATTCCCATTGAGGTTCGTTCACTGGACTGACATAATCGAATAAAATTCCCGTTTTTGTCTGTACACCTTTGATGACCGAAGCCAAGAAATTAGCAAAATCTCCGTACTTATCAGCACTCAAATTCGACTGTCCTTTGGTGGCAAAAGCCTTGTTATTGACAGTAAATTGTACAGGAGGCGAATTGGTAAAAGCCAAAAACTGGCTTACTTTGCGTTGCTTGGCGGCATTCAAAAACCAGATTTGTCCAGCCTGTTTGTCCCATTGATAAGTACCATTATCATTCAAGAAAGATTCCGCTCTTCTCCATTCGTCATTAATACCACTTTCGCTGCCTTTTTCGGCACTTCCTGCTCCGATATTAAATCGCCAAAGCGACAAACCTATGCCTTTGGGCTGTCCGTTGGCATCATTTTCCTGACTAAAAAGTAAATCTGCAATAGCATTTTTATTCGCATCCGACCAATTTCCTACAAACTGACAAGACCAAGCATCCGAAGCTCCAAAATGTTGAATCTTCTGGAAAGTCTTAGCTGCATCAATCGTAATATTTTGTTGGGCGTTACTTTTTACCGCTTCTGGTACAACCTGAGCTTTGGAACAGCTCAAGATTGAAACCATTAGCGAAAGACTGGTAAGTCTTTTGAAATTAAATAGGTTTGAGAGGTTTTGATATGATTTTAGTTTCATGTTTCAACAATTAAGAATGGTTTGCATAAAATCATAGAAGGTTCAGCAATACCTCAGCTTCTACATAAGTAAAAGCTGAGGAGCTATGATTAATAACCGCTTGTTTGTGATAATTTTCCATTTGAAGCTTGAATTTCTGCTCTTGGAATAGGCAAGAAGTAATGCTTCTCTTCAAAATGGCGACCTGAAAGGGCTTCTTTCTTGGTGTAAGTTACGGTATTGCCAGTTTTCACAACGTCGATTCCATAAGCTGGAACGTTTTCTGTAATATTAGCAATTTTCCAACGACGAACGTCATAATAACGATGCTCTTCAAAAGCTAATTCAACCTGACGCTCACGACGAATCGTTTCACGCATCTGTGCTTGTGTAAGACCACTTGGAATAGCTGGCATATTTACACCCGGTCTGCTTCTGATGGCATTGATGGCATTGTAAACCGTTTGGTCTGGTCCAGATGCTTCGTTTTGAGCTTCAGCATAATTCAATAGAATTTCTGCATATCTAAAATAAATCCAAGGCTGAGTACCCGCAATATCCCAAGGATTATCAATCGGTAAATTATCATTCATGAATTTTTTAAGATAATAACCCGTTTTAGAAGTATTCCAGTTTGATGGTCCATCTTTACTGTCTTTTCCACCCGGCAAGAAAGTCTGTACTTTGTTGCTACGATAGCTGGCATCATTATACAATATTGTCATATAAAAACGTGGGTCACGATGCAAGTACGGAGCTTGGTCATTATACCCAGAAGTCGGGTCGGTAATGGGTTTTCCATTATCCATTTCATAAGCATCAACTACGTTTTGCAATGGCACGTTGCCACCCCAACCGCCAAATCCGTTTGGAGCATTAGAAATTTCTAAACATACGTGACGAGCCCCTTGTGTGTATAAACGTTCAAAAATAATTTCTGAATTATTTTCTGGCGTTAAGAAAAGTTTGTCATAGCCATTAGTAAAAAGGCTGTACTTGCCCATGTCCATTACGTCTTTGGCAGCCTTAGCAGCTTCTTGCCAAGTACCACTGTTGTACAAAGGACTTGCAGCGTATAACAATAAGCGTGACTTCAAAGCCAAAGCTGCCCCTTTGGTAGCACGCCCCAACTGCCAAGTATTATTGTTACTTTCAGGCAATAATTTACTGGCTTCATCTAATTCAGCCGTTACATAAGTGATACAATCTTTGATAGAAGCTTTTGTATAAATATCAGCATTGGCTAAATCTTCGCCCAATTCCAATACTTTATCGCCCATCAATACCACGCCTCCGTAATTACGGATTAGGTCTTGATAACGAAAAGCTCTGATGAATTTCAATTCACCTTTCAATCTGTTTTTCTGAGCTGTACTTACTGGTACTTTGTCGATATTCGCCAAAGCATAATTTACTTCACGAATACTGCGGTAACTTCTTCCCCAAATCGTTCCTGCAATACCTGTATTTTCTGGAGCTAATTGCCCTCTTTGAATCAACCAAGTATTGTCGTCGTTATTATAAATTGATTCATCCGTCAATGACGACCACATGGCGTACTCGTAACCTCTACCAAAGCCGGGAGGCGTACCTTCTGCTTCTTTTTCGGTAAGACGAACGCCCATGTAACGGTTAATCACGAAAGATTCAAACAAAGAAGAATCTGTAAGAATGGACGCATCCGATACTCTATCGGTTGGTACTATATTGAGAAAATCAGTTTTACAAGCATTCATCGAAAGGACTACTCCTGAGATAATGGATGCTATGGCAATGATATTTTTAGATTTCATTTTCATTAATTTAAAATATTAAAACTTAACATTTACACCGAGATTGATAATTCGCTGTTGTGGATAGAATTGACCGCTTGTGCTATTGCCTTCTGGGTCATAGTCTTTCACGCCTGTTAAAGTAAGAAGGTTGAAGGCGTTGGCATACACACGCACTTGCTTGATTTTCAATGTACTTAATAATGAAGTTGGAAGCGTATAACCAATTTCAACGTTTTTCAAACGAACAAATGAAGCATCATTCAACCAGAATGTACTGTTGTACAAACCTCCGTTGATAGATGATGAAGTACGAGTATCGACTCTTGGATAAGTACCATTTGGATTGGTTGGACTCCAACGATTATCGGCCCAACTGCTGTAAAAATTACCTACTTGACCAGATTCTGGTAAAACATATTGGCTAACTTTGGTTTGTCCAGAAACCACGAATGATAAATCGAAGTTTTTGTAGCCAGAGTTAAACACAACCCCATAAGTAATTTGCGGTACATTTCCGTAGTCAGTTCTTACTTGGTCGTCGGCAGTGATTTTACCATCTTTGTTATAATCTTCCAAAATTAAATCTCCTAATTGAGCCCCCGAAACGTGTGGGTAAGCATCTAATTCTGCTTTCGTTTTGAAAATTCCGATAGCATTATACAACTGATACGTATAAAGTGGGCGACCCGTTTGGCGTTGGTAAGGCAATGCACCAGCAGCTTCGTCAATAAAAATCACTTTGCTTTTAGCATAAGTAAAGTTGGCTGAAATATTATATCTGAATTCTCCTGAGTGATTATAACTTAGACTGGTTTCAAAACCTTTGTTATTTACTTTTCCGATGTTTTCATCAGGCACTAATGTTCCTGAACCGTAAGGGTTTACGATACCCGACACATTTGGAATTGAAGCATTTCTGGTAGCAAGAATGTTTGAACGTTGTTGTTCAAAATAAATAAATTCCCATGAAATATTTTTGAATAATACAGTGTTCAAACCTAAGTCCATTTTCTTAGCAACTTCCCAAGTAATATCTGGGTTGGCTAATTTAGTCAAATCAATACCTGAATGAATGGTATTTGAGCCAATCACATAAGTATTATTGAATGAGTAATTGTTGTAATACTGGAACTGACCCACATTATCATTACCCAATGAACCATAAGAAGCTCTTAATTTTAAATCACTAATAGCTTTTACTTTAAACCAAGGCTCTTCTGAAACTCTCCATCCTGCTGAAATAGAAGGGAAAAAACCATATTGTTTTCCTTCTGGGAAAATAGACGAACCATCCACACGCATCTGTAATTCGGCTAAGTATTTTTCAGAAAAGTTGTAGGCTGCTCTACCGATATAACTTTTTCTGGTAAAATGATAACTACTTCCATAGTTACTTTTATCTGTTGCGGCTGCACCACCTTGTGATAATTCTGGCGTAGAAACCGTAGGATAATTGATTCTGCCTGCTCCAAAAGTTTCTTGTGAGTTTTTACTTTGCTCGTAAGCCACAAATGCACTAAGACTATGATTACCCGTGTGTAAATTATAGTTCAACTTAATGTTTTGAACTGCCATATTTGTATTTACCTGCGATTCGCCCAAAGTTGCTAAACCAGCAGAACCACCTGTAATAACTCTGTTATAAGTATCCGATGCTTTACTGTATGAATACAGCGGATATGGCGTACTGAAAGTTTTGGTAAAATTATAAGACCTATCAGCAGAATAAAAACCATCAATACTTAATCCTTTTACGAATGGAAGCGTATAGCTTGCTCGAAGAATCCCATTGAAAACTGTTGTTGGATTCAAACTTGTTCCACCCACCGAAGTAGCTAAAACTACTGGGTTTGAGTTTTCAACGCCAGTTGAAGGTAAACCATTTGGATACACCGAAACAACCGTTGGATAAGCTCTGTAAATAGAACGGAAAATATTTCCTGCACCAGTAGTAGGATATTGTCTATCTTCCTGACGACCTGATAAGGATAAACTAACTTTGAAATTTTCAGTAATGTTAGTTTCTACATTCGACCTAAAATTGTATTGTTTGTACTGAGTAACGCCATTTTTGTATAAACCATCTTGAAAAATTGTTCCAAGTGAAAGGTAATATTTCGTGTTTTCAGTTCCGCCATTGATACTTAAACTATGCTGATTTTGTAAAGCTACACTTTTAAGCGTTTCTTTTTGCCAGTTGGTATTTGGGTAATTAATTGGGTCTGAAACATTGGCAAATTTTGCAATTTCATCCGCACTGTAATGCTGATTCATGCCCCCTGCTGGATTGTTGTAATAATCAATCTCATTCAAAATAGTAGCATAAGTAGGAGCATCCGCTAATTTTGGAAGGCGAGTTGGTGAACTAAATCCTTGGTTGAAACTATATGAAATGGTTGGTTTTCCTGTGCCACCTCTTTTAGTTGTAACCAAAATCACACCATTGGCTGCTCTACTCCCGTAAACGGCTGCCGAAGCATCTTTCAAAATAGAAATACTTTCAATATCGTTAGGGTCTAAACGCTCTAAACCACCTACTTGTCCGGGAATTCCATCCACAACAATTAGCACATCGTTGTTGCCAGTTGAAGCAAAACCTCTTACCGTATAACTTGACCCATCATATCCCGGTTCGCCACCTCTGTTGTTGGCAACAAAACCAGAGAAACGACCAGCCAATGAATTAGATAAGTTTGGCTGTGGGCTTTTTACAATTTCAGTGCCTTTTACTTCCGATACCGAACCCGTTAAAGTCACCTTTTTTTGCGTACCATAACCAACAACAACTACCTCATCTAATGATTTTACATCTACTTTTAAGCTAACGTTTATAGTTATACGACCACCAATCGCAATCTCCTGTTTCTCGTATCCAACAAAGCTAAAGATAAGTACGTCGGCATCGTTTGGAACAGTGATACTATAATTACCATCAGGGTCGGTAGTTGTTCCTCTTTGTGTTCCTTTTACAAAAACACTTACGCCAGCCATGCCTTCGCCTTTCTCTACGTCGGTCACTTTCCCTTTGATAGTTTTATCTACGGGCTGAGGTATTTCTACGGTGTTTTCGTTTTGGGGAAAAACGGGACTTGAAGTATTATCATTCAGACTTAAAATAATTTGTCCATCAATAATTCTATAACGAAGGTTTAAAGGACTAAAAAGTCCAGTCAATACATCCGAGAGGCGTTGTTGTCTAACCGCAAAATTTACTTTACGATTTGCCTGAATCACCTTTGAACTATATATAAACTTCACAGAAGTTTGTTCTTCTATTTTTTCAAGAACCGTTTTAAGTTTTTCATTAGACGCACTTAGGCTAATGGATTTATTGAGAAATTCTTGGGCTTTGGTATCAATGCCATACGAAAATGTGGCAAATATAAACGATAGGGCAAGCTGAATAAGCGATATTTTCATAGCAAGCAGTAGCAATCTACTGGTTTGTCGAATTTTTTTCATATTTTTGGATGATTTGTTAATTGTTGTTTTTAAGCATGACAAATTAAGCCTATCACTTTCTAAAAGTGTAGGTAAGCTCCGTAGGACGAGCGTTCGGGCTGGCAATGCTGGGAACATTGTCAGCCTTACTTTTTTTCAAGATGTTTTTATTTTTCCATTCTATTCAAAATATTTAATTGTGAGTATTGAAAGGTTATGTAAGCTTAGTTATCGCAACCTTTACCGCTAACCAAAATCGCTGTGCCTTTGATTTCATAACTTCCATTGATGGCTTCGCAAATGATTTCCAGTTTGGTGTACAAAGGTTGTTGGGTAATATTGGCAGTGAGCGGACAATTATAAAGTTTTTCATTATCTACTTCTATCCTTACGCCATAAGCAAGTGATAATTTTTCTAATACTTCCGAAAGTGGCGTATCGCTAAAATCAAAATTATAGGCTTGTGCTTGCTGATTGTTTTTTTGTGGTTGTGGGTTGTCGATAAGTCCCGTCACAAAATGATTTTGTCCTTCAAAGTAAGTAACCTTCTGATTGGGCGTAAGAATTACCCCATTATTTTGGCTCGCTTTTTTCTCAAAGACAGAAACTTTTCCCGTAATTACCTCTACTTCAACATTTTTAGATTTCGCTGGAGCTTTCACAAAAAAGCTTGTTCCTAAAACTCTGGTGACAATTCCGCCTGCATGCACATAAAACGGACGCTGTGGAGCTTTTACAATGCTGAAAAAAGCATTTCCTGTTAAATACACTTCTCGCTTATCTTGCTCAAATTTTTTCGGGAAACTCAATCTACTATTTTTATACATTGTCACCGAACTACCGTCGCTCAAGTGAATGATTTTTGCTTCATCTTCCAAATTTACTTGTTCCACCAAAGGCTGTTTCACTTCAGCCAACAGAGCATTGTAGGCAGGCTCGTCGGTCTTTTCACTCATTTGTGAAGCATAAAATACCCACGCCAAACCCAAGCAAATAATAATACTTGCCGCAATTTTTAGCCATTGACTACGATAAAAAGCAGGTTGAACTATACTTTTTACTTCTTGTTGTTGGGAAATTTTTTCCAAAATCTCCTGAATATGTTCTTCAACCTTAGCCTCTGGAATTTCTTGAAAAGGTTTAACACTGATAGATAAAATCAGGGCTTTGGCTTCTAACAGTACTTTTTCTTTTGCTGGATTTTCTTTTATCCAATGCTGCCAAAACGCATCTGTTTCTGGCTTTGGGTTTTGCACCCATTCCAGAAATGATTCATCTAACAAGAAATCTTCAAGTTCAAATGCTTGATATGGTTTCATTTTATATCGTAGGTCTAAGTAAATGCTTCTATTAACAATATGCAGGGGCTTTTATATATCTACTGTAATTTTTGTAATTTTTTTTAGAAAAAATTATCCATTTGAAGCAAGTACTAAAATGTGGCTTATTTTAAGGCTATTTATTCTACTCTTTTTACTATTCTTTATTTCTGAAAAGACAAAAAAATCCTTATCAGTAATTATTTAAACTACTGAAAAACACAAGATTATAAAGCAAATATGAATGAGTGATGAGTTGTGAATGCTGAGTTCGGACTGTGTGAAGGGTTGTAAAAAATGCTATCGGATTTCAGATGTCGGATTTCGGCTCAATAAGACGCTTTTTGAAAGTATTTTATCCAATTCCCGAAATCAGAAATCACAAAACATCAATTGCTTTCAAACTTTCGCATTTTATCTTTTAATCTTAATACTTACAGCCTAAAACATTACATTCAAACTCAATGATTGTATTTCAACAACATCAACAAGAAGGCTCAAAGCTCATAGCTCAAGGCTCAAAACTTATTCAAACTCAATGATTATATTTCAACAACATCAATAAGGCGTACAAACTTACAAAATCATTTGTCCATTCATTTCTCAGTTTTCTGAGGGCTTCGTACAGTAAATTATACACCGACTGACGATTCACGCCAAGTACTTCTGCAATTTGTTCGTTGCTTAAATCTTGATAGAATTTTAAATAAATCGCTTCTTTCTGACGCTTGGGAAGTTTATTGAGCAGATGTTCAATTTTTTGAATTTGTTCTTCAGAAGTTTGTTGTTTAATCAATTCTGTTTCGATAGAAAAATCTACTTCAAAATTATAATCTTCGTCAAGTTCGCTCGACTGAGAAAACCACTTATTGTATTCTCTGAAAATACGTCTTCTCAAAGATTTCAACAAATAGTACTTTACAAAATCTGTATCGCCAAGAGTAAATCTTCTGACCCAAATTTCCATGAAAACATCTTGAACACAGTCTTTTACATAATCTTCATCATTTACCAATCTGATTCCATAATTATAAAGGATTTGATAAAACTGTCTGATAAGTTCCTCATACGCTTTTTCGTCGCTATTTTTTATTTGAGCCCAAAGAAGCTTCTCTTTAGAATCACCAGGTAATTCTTTGAACATTTTTACAAATTATTGGTAAAGTATTATTTTTCTGCAAAGATACTTAAATAAGTGGTTTATCAAGACTTATACTCAATGATGGTAGCAGAAAAGCAAGTTGGAAGTATTTCCTCGATATAAAATTTTTACAGCTACCGAATCAAAAGACAATGTTTCATCAAATCCTTGGCGTATTTGATGTAGCCTGTTTCGATGGCTTTTTTACCGTTGATGATGGCGTAAAATGTATTTACTTGTGATTCTTTCAGGGCTAAGTGTTTCATCATAGAATCTCTGAACCTGCCAGACCTAAACTTGGCATTTCTGCCTCTTTGAAGCATTTTCCATTGGGCGGTTAGAATGGCTGGTACAAATTCTTTTTCTTCCATGATTGATTGTTTAATTGGCAAAAATAAGCAAGGCTACGTTACTTTTTCCTAATTTATCAATATTGTAATAAAAGAAATTATTTATCAAGCCATATCTTCTATCTGTAAATCCACATAGACAAGCGTTTATTGCTGAAATATGATATAATTTATACGAGTCGCAATTATTACTAATCCGTTATTTTTTTATTGACTGATAAGATAACATCAGGCTTAAAGCATTGATTATAAGCCAATATAATTTCGAAAGAATGCTATTAACTTCATGAGTAAATATTAATATTTTGAGGTCTTATTTTTCTACACAAGCTCTTACATCACAAAAAATTTGGGGTTTCCAATACGCTATTTCATCCTTGATTTTGCCCGCTTCGCTTTCGTTATCCTTCATCGACAGGTTAATTATAGTGAATTTTGATCATCAAATATTCAAGCAAGGTGCTTGAATTTACTAAACTATCAAATGATTCATCAAAATGAAAAAACTAATTGTCTTGGGTGTTATTTTATTCACAACCAATAGTTTCGGACAAAGTCCAATCAAAAATCTCTTACAAAGATTACAATTTGGTGTAAAAGGAGGCGCTAATTACAGTAATTTTAATAATGCTAATTTCGATACTGATGCTTTGTTAGGCTTTCATGCTGGAGCAATCGTCGGCTTAAAGCTAACGGAAGGATTATCAATTCAAGAGGAGTTTTTGTTTTCTACACAAGGAGCTAAATTGAAAGGGAGTTTATGGGGAAGTCAAGATGCAAAGATTTATTACTTAGCCGTACCTTTTCTATTAAAATACCGCACAGAGTCAGGTATTTATTTTGAAGCTGGCCCACAAGTAGGAATGAAACTCAAGGAAGATATAAGTGGTTTAAATGGCTCAGAATTTGCCAAAAAAGTCGATGTAGCTGCGGTTGGAGGTTTAGGTTATCAAACTGAAAGTGGCTTGGGAATAGGAGCAAGATATATTTATGGTATTTCAAAATTAAGCAATTTAGACCTCCCCATCATCAAGAATGACTTTACCAATAATTCAGCACAAGTAAGTATTTTCTATCTGTTTTAATTATCAATACCTGTATGTGATAAAACCCTCACTGACTTTCGGTGAGGGTTTATTTTTTGATACAATTATACGTTTTAACCCGTATTAGCAAGCCACTCAAGAAAGACAGATGCTTTTGCTTTGCTGACAATGATTTTTTCTTTGAAAGGCAGGCAAAGGTTAAGCGATAATTTTCTTGAAAAGAAACTTGATACATCAGTAATCGTTTTGCGTGCAACTAAAAACTGACGATTGGCCCTAAAGAAACTACTGCCAGCTATCCGCTCAAGTTCTTCAAGCGATTTGTTAGGATAATACGTTTTGCCTGAATAAGTAAGTAAATGAGTAAGTTCGCCTTCTAAGTAAAATAAGGCAATGTCATCTACACTTATCGGAATGATTTTATCTTGATGATATACAATGATTGACGATGCCTTTTGAATAATGCGTTCATTCAACATTTGCATCAAATTATTATACTGAAAATTTTGATTCGCCAAAAATACTTGCTTTAACTGACTGTATTTATTCAAAGCTTGTTCAAGCATTTGCAAAGTAAATGGCTTCAAGATATAATCAATTCCGTTGGCTTTAAAAGCATCTAAAGCGTACTCGTCATAGGCAGTACAAAATATTACTGGTACAGACTTATTGATGGAAGCAAAAACTTCAAAACTGAGTCCATCTCCCAATTGTATATCACTGAAAATCAAGTCAGGAGCAGGAGCAGTATTCAAATAAGCAATGGATTCTTTCACACTACGAAGTTGAACGACACTCACTTTGTCTAATAATTGCCTGATATTCGTTTCAAGGTCGTCAGCTACCAATCTTTCATCTTCTATGATTACTATATTCATTCGACAATAGTTTTATACTTACCGAAAATACTTTATCTTCTTCTTTAATAATTACTTCATCATTCGACAAAAGTCTGTAACGCTCAGAAAGGTTTGCTAATCCGTTGTTGGTAGATTCCAATTTAACCGCTTTTCGCTGTAAATTATTAGATACAATTATTCTGTCGTCAATATGCCAAACCACTATTCTCAAAGGAGCTTCTTCTGTAAGCTCATTATGTTTAATGGCATTTTCTAACAATGGTTGCAAGGAAAAAGAAGGCAAATAGTAGTTATCTATAATTTCGTCGGGCAACATTATCAAACAGCATAAAGCTGAACCAAACCTAAATTTTTGCATTTCAAGATAATCTTTTAGAAGGGCTAATTCTACTTCTAATTTTGAAACTTTAGTACTTTGTGTAAAAATGGAGGCTCTCAGAAAATTGGCTAAATGAACAATATAAGTATCGCCAGCAAAAGGGTCTTTTTTATACAAAGACTTCACGGTATTGAGCGAATTAAAGAGAAAATGAGGATGAATTTGTTGTTGTAAAAGTGAATTCGCCGCCTCTGCATGTGCAGTTTTTAGTTTAGAAAGCTCCAATTCAGTATGTGCTTTCTGAGTATGTAACAATACAAAATCTTGTAAAACAAGTATCAACGTATTGATAAGTACGCTTGAAAGAATGAAGGTAAGAAGTAAAACATAGTCGTCTTGTTCCCATGCTTTTTTTGAAAAAAATGCAAAAACAGGCCATACAATCAGATAAGTAATGGCACTGATGATATAAGTAAGTACGCAACGGTATAGTCTAAATGTGGGAGAATTTAATTCATATTTCTTCGATAGATAAATGATGACATAAATATTCGCATAACTGATAATGGTTATGGCGAGGGCGGTCATAAAAGTATAAAGGATAGGATGCTGTTCGGTTTTGTTTTGGAACAAAAATAGACAAACGATTCCGCTAAATACAACCGTTAGTAACCAGTTGATTCCTATTAAACTTTTTATGGGTAAAGTAATTTTCATAAGGTTTTATTTTGATGAAAAGCATCATGCTGGACTCTCTCTTCTGAATCCAGCATTTGCCTAAAAAATCTACTTAGCAAGTCAACAGCTATCAAACTGGAGTAGTGGCTATACTTTAAAACATTGTTTATCAATAAATTACAAAGATTCCAAAGATATAATCCCCTACTCTTCCTGCAATACCACAACTTACATATATTTTACTTTTATGTCTATTTTGATATTTTCGTTCTTAATCTGGACTTTAAAATCATCAAAATCTGGTTTTTTCAGCTTCTCCATAAAAAAGTTTGAAAAGCCGAAACCTTCTTTAGGTATGCCGATAAATGACTTATCTAATTTGTCGTTTGTGTTTTCGTCATCTAAAAGTGTTATGCCATAAACGCCAGCCTCCAAAGTACATTTGATACTTAGAGTACCATTTACAAGGGCTTTTTTATCATACTTGAATATTTTGTAGGGCTTTTCGTTTTCGTAGCCATCGCTGTTTTTAAAAACGTTTAGGATAATTTGCCCTTTGGCGGATTTAATTCCAGAAACATTTACGGTGAACTGTGTACTCTGAGCCTGTGCATTCAAGCTGAAAAGTGAAAAAAGAAGCCCAAAGACTAAGCTGATGTTGAAAAAGTTACGTGTTCTCATAAGGATAAAAAATTTAGGATGATATTCTAAAACGAAGGTAGAATTATTGTACTTCAAATTTCTTAGAAAATAAGCCGAAGCGGGCAAAATCGCCCTTGAACATTTATACTAATAGTAGAGTGGAATGAAAAATTACTATACAGCATTTAGATTTAGGAGAACATTAAATGGTGAATTATACAAATTACAGCTAATAAATAAGCGGTCGAAAAAAATTCCGACCGCTTATCGGTAGAAGCGACTATTGGTATTTTACTTTTATGAACTTACTGTTTTAAACTTGATAAGAATCTATTTCAGTAAAATTCGGGTTGTGAACTACGCTTTTTTAGCTCTAATCCCTAAAATTTTATTCTTCAATGATTCGATGATATAATACATACAAGGCACTAAAAGTAGCGTCAAAAACATTGAACTTGTCAAGCCCCCAATAATTACCCAAGCCATACCATTTTTTACTTCTGCTCCCGAACCCGAGGCTAAAGCGATAGGCAACATACCTGTAATCATGGCGATGGTTGTCATCAAAATCGGACGCAAACGTTCTTTCCCTGCTTCAATCAAAGCTTCTTTTACTGACAACCCTTTTTCTTTTAGGTGATTAGTAAAATCGACAATCAAAATACCATTTTTGGCTACTAAGCCCAAGAGCATAATCAGACCAACAATGGCGAAAATCGTAAGTGATTCCATCGTTAAAGCCAAGGCTAATAATGCTCCAATCAATGCCACAGGTATTGAGAAAAGAACAACAAATGGATAAACCACACTTTCGTAAAGAGCAACCATGATTAAGTACACCAACAAAATACCCAACAACATCGCAAAACCTAAGCTACCAAAAGCATCTTTCTGACGCTGTGCTTCTCCTTGATAATCAATCACTACGCCATCAGGAATTTTGATTTTTGCAATTTGTTTTTGAATATCCGCTACAATCGTTCCCGTTGGGCGACCAACCGACGAAGCCGTTACTTTAATAGAATTCATTCGGTCTGAACGTTCCAAAACTGATTGACCTACAATTTCAGAAACAGTGGCTACGTCTTTCAATTTAATAATGGCATTTCTGCTATTGCGAAGCGTAAGTTCACGTACATTTTCGATAGAACGTTTATCAGACTTTTCTAAAGAAATATTAATCGGATACTCCTCCCCTGCTTGTTTAAATTTCGACTGGTCGTTTCCTCTAAATGCCAACTGAATCGCCACTCCTACTTCTGGAATACTTAATCCTGCATTGGCAATTTTCTCACGGTCGAGCTGAATGGCAATTTCAGTTTTCAAGCTTTTGGTACTAAATTCTACGTAATCAGTTCCCGGTGTTTTACGAACAATAGCTTTGATTTGATTAGCCACATCCTGAATCACAGCCATATCTACTCCTTTTATGGCAATCTGAATCGGTGCTTCGCTACCGCCTGTAAGACTTACAGGACGAATCACGACTTTCAATCCGGGAATTTTATTAATCTCATCACGAATCGCAGTACTGAAAGCATCGGTAGAAACAGTTCTGTGTTCTTTTTCAACCAAAGTAACTGATATTTCAGAAATGTTTGAGTTAGAGCTTCCTGTACCAACCGCACCCGTTTGTGTACCAATGTTAGCGAATACTTTTGATACTTCGGGTTTTTGTAAAAGCAATTGTTCTACTTGTTTGGTCAGCAAGTTAGTTTGTGCCAAAGGGGTTTGTGGTGCCATTTCAAGCTGAACAGCAAACTCGCCACGGTCGCCCGAACCTGTAAAAGATGAACCAATAAAACCAGTAGCCAACAACGAAACCGAACCAATAAACATGGCAAGAATCACAATTAAAACCCATCTTTTATGACCCAACGACCAAGTAAGGAGTTTTCCGTACTCTTCTTTTACGGCATCCAAAAATCTTTCAAATCCTAAGTTGATTTTTCCCCAAAGCGTTGATTCACTCAAGATTTCAACCTTTCCCCATCTTGAAGCCAACAATGGCGTAAGCGTAAATGACACAAACAAACTCATCAAAGTAGAAAATACTACTACCAATGAAAACTCACGCAAGATATTTCCAATCAAACCGCCACTCATCGAAAGCGGTAAGAATACCACAACGTCCACCAAAGTAATGGCAATGGCGGTGAAACCAATTTCTTGTCGTCCTTCAAGTGCTGCTTCTACTTTATTTCTGCCCATTTCGAGGTAGCGATAGATATTTTCTAATACCACAATACTGTCATCCACCAAGATACCAACGACTAAGGAAAGTCCCATCAAGGTCATCAAGTTGAGCGAAAAGCCAAAGATGTACATCAAAATAAAGGTCGGAATCATCGCCGAAGGAATGGCAACCAATACAAACAATGAACTTCTGAAACTGTGTAAGAAAAATAACATTACCGCACCTACGATGATAATCGCCAAGAACAAATCGTGCATTACGGCATCAGCAGAAGCCAAAGTATAAATAGATTGGTCGGCGGCAATGTCATAAGAGAATTTTTTTGAAGCATAATTCGCTTGTATTTCCTTCAATTTCTCTTTTACTGCTTTACTTACATTTACGGTATTGGCATCGGCTTGTTTTACGATTTCGATACCGATACCCGCTTTTCCGTTGTTACGGTTTAGGGTTTTGGTTTCGGTTTGTCCGTCTGTAATTACGGCAAGGTCTCTCAACAAAACTCTACTTCCATCGGCATTCTGACGAATAATCAAGTTTCTTAATTCTTCAACTTTCACCAATTTGGCATCCAAACGAATAGAAGTACGATTGCTATTGCTCAAGATACTTCCGGCAGGATACGAACTATTGCTATTGGCAATCATTTGGTTGACTTGTGCCGAAGAAATATTGTAAGCTTGAAGCTTGTCATTATCTAAGTTTACTTGAATTTCACGCTCGTTGCCTCCAATCAATCTTACTGTACCAACGCCAGCGACGTTTGATAAAACAGGTTTGATTTTTTGGTCGATTAAATCATACAATTCAGGTTCAGACATATTTGCCGAAGCACTGATTCTTAATACTGGAATTTCGTCGGTATTGAATCGGTTTACTACTGGGTCGTCGGCATCGTCGGGCAAAGTAGATTTAATCTGATTGATTTTTCGCTCTGCATCTCTTTGGGCATCAAGCGTATTAATGCCTGATTTCAACTGAATGGTAATCAATGAAAGACCTTCGGATGAAGTAGAAGAAATTTTATCAATTCCTTCGATAGCTGAAACGGCTTCTTCGATTGGTTTGGTTAATACGTTCTGAATTTCGTCAGAAGACGCACCACGATACGTCGTTTGAACAATGATTACATTGGCTTCAAATTTTGGCAAAAGGTTATAATTCAATTGTTTATAACTTACAAAACCAAATAAAATCAGCGTTACGAAAATTACTGTAATCAGTAATGGTCGTTTGATGGATATTTCGGTAATTGACATATTTTTAAGGTTTATTGGTTAGTAGTTTTTGAAATTTTACTTCCATTAGTCAAATTGATTTGTCCGCTCGTAACTACTTCTTGTCCAGCTTGTAAACCAGCAACTACTTCAATATTTTCACCAATTTCACGACCAACCGTAATTTTTTGCATCTTCGCTACATTGCCATCTACGATATACACATAAGGATTTTTTGTTCCTTCTACCAAAGCCAATTTCGGAATTTGTAAAACACTCGCTTTGCGACCTAAATCAAAATTCACCATTACATAAGTACCTGCTCTTAATTGATTGGTATTCAATTGCAATTCCACTCGGTAATTATGGTTTTCGTCACCTTTTGGCGAAATGAATTTCACCATTCCTACAAAGTTTTTATCTGGAAATACGTCAGATGAAATCGTAGCGTTTTGTCCTAATTTCAATTGATATACATCTTTTTCGTTCACAAATACGACGGCTTTCAAATGCAAGTCATCAACGATGGTAGCGATTACCGTTCCCGGACTTACATATTCACCTGCCATCAATTTGCGAGAAGTGACGATTCCGCTGATGGGTGCAACGATATTTCCATCAGCAATTTGTTGTTTTACTTGTTCGATTTGAATGCGAGTATTTTCAACATCATATTTTGAATTGATGACGCTCAGTTCTGTACCAGCATTTCCTTTGAATAAATCGCTGTTTCGCTGATACTCTTTTTCCAATTTTGCAAGCGTTAATTCATTGGCTTTCAAATTGATAATTTTCAATTTTGAATCTAACTGACCAATTACTTGTCCTTTGGATACTCTTGAACCCACTTCGATAGAAAGTTTCTCAATTTTACCTTGCACACCAATCGCTAAAGTAGCTTCGTTGGTGAGTTCCAAATTGGCTGGTAAAATTACTTTCCCGTCGAATTCTTGAAATTCAGCTTTTGTCGTAGAAACCGCCACTGGGATAATCGAACGGTCAACAACTACTTTGTTCGCTTCGATTTTTTTCTTGTTTTTTGCAAGCGTAAAAGCAATTGCACCCACCAAAACAAGTATAGATAATGCGATAATGAAAGACTTTTTCATGGATATTGTTAATTAGAATTGACTGATATAGCTTTTTAAATTTCCTTTTGATTTTTCAAATTCAAGTCTTGAACTGAGTACACTAATCAAAGAAGTGATATAATTACTTTGGGCTTCTTTGTATGAATAATCTGCGTTCAATAAATCCGAGAGCGTTGATACGCCTTTCTGATACTCTAAATTGCTGCTTTCGTACACTTGCTTTGCGAAGTAAAGATTCTCACGATTGATGCCTAAATCCGACTGCGATTTCTGTAATTGTGCATTAGAATTTTTGAAAGACAGTTTCAAATTATCAGCACTCAACTGAATATTAGTTTTGGCATTCATTAAACTAATTTCAGCTTGTTTCAACTGGCTCAGTTTACGGTAACCACTGAAAATCGGTACGTTTACTTTTAAGCCAATGGTCGAGAAATCAAACCAATTAGCCACCGATTTTGAAAATTCATTATTCAAACTTGTAGCTCCGTAACGTGCGTACATTGAAACCGTTGGTAAAAAAGCTGCTTGTTTACGTTTTACGTCAAATTCTTGGAGTAAAGCATTATTACTTTGAATTCTGTAATCTAATAAATTTCCAATCTGAAAACTTTCGTCTTTGTCAACCAATGCCAAAGCCTCATAATTTGGAAATTCTAAGACATTAATCTCTTCATCCAAAGACATTCCCATCGCATATTTCAACTTGTTTAGGGCTACTTGTTTGTTCATTTGCAAAATTGATTTTTGCGAAATGATATTGTTCAAACTTACTTTAGTACGGTCGAAATCAGTCTTTTTAATTACCCCTTTTTCTAAACGTAACTTCAAGATTTCCAGCAATTCACGGTATTTTTTCTCGTTTTCTAAGGTGATTTTTTCCTGTTCTACATACACCAAAACCTGAAAGTATGAGGCTACGGTATTGTAAATGATATTATCTTGATTTTGCTCTTTTTTCAAGAGTGATAATTGATTATTCGGCTCGGCGGCTTTAATTCCTACCAACATCGACTTATCGTAAATCACTTGGTCGAGTTGTGCTGTAGCGGTTGTATTGTATTGTGTACCGAATTGTAATCTAATTTCTGTTGGACTAAAAGCCCCAGCAGGAATGATAGAAACCTGACGTTTGAGGTTATCGTCGAAAGCAACGTTGGCACTTACTTGTGGTAAATAACCCGCTAAAGCCTCTGTTGATTTTTGTTTAGCAATGGCAATTTCATTCTCATAAACCGAATTACTCAAGTGATTTTTGAGAGCAAAATCAACGCACTCTTTTAAGGAAATATTCTTTTGTCCATGCACATCATAGCCAAAAATGAATAGTACCAAATACAAGAAAAATTGATTCTTTTTCATAAAATAGTTGATAAAAAAATTATTGATTTTAACGATAGTTGATTCAATCAACTATTAGGGTAAAAAAAACTACCTTTCGGCGTTTTCTTTTAATTTAATAAGTACTTTTTTAAAGGTATCCATTTCTTCTTCAGAAATATTCTCGGTATTTTTTTCACTGAGATGGTTTAGTATTTGCTCGCATTTATTCAAAGTTTCAGTGCCTAACTCTGTGATAACAATGTGTTTTTTTCTGCGGTCGATTGAATCATTTACTCTGACAACATAATTCAATTTTTCAAGTTGGTCGATATGACGCATAATTGCCGATTTATCCTTTTGCATAATTTCGGCTAAATCCGACTGAATCGACTCTTCTTTTGAAGTTAAAATTCTAAGCAAAAAATGTTGCTCGGGTGTTATCTTAACATCCTGTTTTTCAAACTCTTTAGCAGATTGTCTGAAAAGGGCTCTTATTGTATTAGCGAATAAGAACTGAAAGGGAGTCTTTTTAATTTCCATAATATCGTTGACCATTAATATGGTTGATTCAAATAATAGTTGACAAAATCAACGATTCAAAATTACAACTATTTTTTTATATTGCAAGAAGTATCAATAAAAAAATAGAAAAAATTTCAAGAGACGTAAATACTTCAATTAAAAGCACTTAGGTAGTGTTTTATTTTTTTATGCCAAATCATCAACCATTAACAAAACAAGAAACGTTGTTCAAACAATGTTAGTTACTTATTCATAATCCAGCCATTTGAAAATCTATTTTGATTTAATTGGTTGTTATGATAATGATGGTTTTGGAAAACTTAAAAGCCCTTTGGACAAGTGTGGAAACAAATCAAGACTTATGACAAATGAATTCACAGAAAAAATGACGAAATTGCGTAACAATTTTACCATGATAGCAATGAAGCAAAAAGAAAATATTAGCATCAACGAACTTGACAAGAAACAGTTTAAAGTTCGCCTTGCTGAGTCTTCTGATAATGAAAAAGCAGTACTAAGTCATTATTTACATAATATTCATAATGGAGTTTCGGAACATTACAAACAAGAAGCCTTTCAAGTATTAGAAGAATATGTTTCTTATAAAGTAGCAGAAGAAAAGTGTTCAATTGATGTAGAAGAAGCCATCCAACAATTACTTTTTGAGGTTGAAAATGTGCCTTTTCCAACGCCAAATCCATACAAGTTCAAGTTTATTGACCTTTTTGCAGGTATTGGAGGTTTTAGAATTGCCATGCAAAATTTGGGTGGCAAATGTGTTTTTACGAGTGAATGGGACAAAGATGCACAACGTACTTATCAAGCTAATTTCGGAGAAATTCCTTTCGGCGATATTACTAAGCAATCTGTAAAAAACTATATTCCAAGTCAATTCGATTTACTCTGTGCTGGTTTTCCCTGTCAGGCTTTTTCGATTGCAGGCAAAAGAGGCGGATTTGATGATACCAGAGGTACATTATTTTTTGATGTTGCAGAGATTATCCAGAAACATCAACCCAAAGCCATTTTTCTTGAAAATGTAAAAGGTTTGACAAGCCACGACAAAGGCAGAACCTTTGAAGTAATCAAAAATACTTTGGAAGATTTAGGATATAGTGTTTTCACTAAAATCATCAACGCAGCGGATTTTGGCGTTCCACAAAATAGAGAAAGAATATTTATTGTAGGTTTTCATCAACAAAAAATGCCTGCTAATCTAAGCTTTGAGTTTCCAGAACCCGATGCAACTCCAGTATTTATCAATCAATTCCTTGAAAAGGGCGTAAGCGGCTATTCGATTTCAAAACATTTACAAAAGACATATATGTTTAAGAAAGAAGACGGCAAACCACAAATCGTTGATGAAAATTCAAGTATCCAAGTAAAAACATTGGTTTCAACTTATCATAAAATTCAAAGACTAACAGGGACATTTGTAAGAGATGGAGAAACAGATTTGAGGTTGTTGACAGTGAATGAATGTAAAAGAATCATGGGTTTTCCTGAACATTACCAAGTACCTGTTTCACGCACACAAGCTTACAGACAATTCGGGAACTCCGTAGCTGTACCAGCTATCCAAGCAACTGCACAAAAAATAATAGAACTACTAAAAGACAATGAATCAACTAAGTAAATTAGGCATTGTTGTTGGAAAAGATACTAAAACTGAAATAGTATTTAACAACTTATTTCCCAGCTTTATGGATATTGAGTACTCGAAACCCTCTGAGTACGTAAGTATTTACTGGAACGCCTATCAAAAACACCCAGAAAGAAATAATAATCTCAACGGGAAAATATTTGAGTACATTTTAGCTACGCTATGTGTCCGAGAAAAACTTCTACCACTTTATCTAAGTGCGAATGTAGCCTTTGTTCCCAATGTAATTTACGATTTAATGTTTTACACAAAAGAACGTGGCCCAATTTGTATTTCAGCTAAAACCAGTTTACGAGAACGCTACAAACAAGCTGATTTAGAAACTATTGCCTTAAAATATGTGCATAGAAAAGCATTAAGTTTCTTGGTAACGCTTGAAGAAAAAGAAGCAAGAGGCGTAAAAGCCAAAATAAAAAGTGGCGATATAATTGGACTTGATAGTGTAGTTGTAGCCACCCATGAAGAGTTTGATGAGCTAATTGCCGAATTAAAAAAGTATCAGTTATTCGAGCCACCAACGGTTAAAGTGATAGAGAGTAATCAAATCATTAGGGCTGAAAAGCTTAATTTGTAATTGTTTTATTCAATCATTTCAGTAATAAACAAACAGTCGTTCATAAGATACAAACGACTGTTTTAATAAAGTATAAACATAAATCCTTATTCGAATATGGCTACGGCTCTTGTCCAGCCAGCACTTCCTCCTTTGATTTTGGCAGGAAAACAAGCCACTTTGAAACCGAATGGTGGCAATTGTTCAAGGTTTGCCAATTTCTCTATCTGACAATATTCTTTTTCAATTCCTACATAATGTGCTTGCCAAATCACTCCGTCTCTTGGATTGGCTTTATAATCTTCTACTTGTAAATGCAAAGGAATATCCCAGCCCCAGCCGTCTGTTCCCATTACTTTAATGCCTTGGTCGATAAGCCAATGTGTTGCTTTGGCAGATGCTCCTACATGGATTTTTACAAAATCAGGATGATGCAAACGCTTATCGGCATCGCAACGAATCAAGACAATGTCAAAAGGTTTTAAAGTATAGTTAATCGCAGCCAATTTTTCTATTAAATCTTCCGGCTCAAACATATAGCCATCTGGTTTATCGGTAAAATCCAAGACTACGCCATCACGATAAAACCAATCTAAAGGCATTTCATCAATGGTTCTCGATGGTTTTCCTTCACAAGTTGGATAATAATGGTAAGGAGCATCCACGTGCGTTCCGCAGTGACTTGTTACCGTTAAAAATTCTCCTGCAGGACCATTTCCATTGATAAAAACATCTCCTTGAATTCCTTCAAAGAGTTTTCCACCCATTTTCTTTGCTCCTTCTTTATGGTCTTCGTACACAATTTTGGTAGGAAGTGGCTCTTTTATGTCTTCAGAAATGGTTACTGAAAGGTCTATTATTTTCATTTGAATAAACTATTTAAAACATGTATGCTTAATAATGAATGAATTATACAGACAAGATTTAACCCAATAAAAGACACAGATTTTAAAAATCTGTGTCTAAGTACTATTAAATCATTGTGTATTTTGAATACTAAATCACCTTATTCCTTAAAACGCCAATTCCTTCTATTTCTAATTCCACTACATCACCCGGCTCAAGCGGACGATGAACGGTAAAATTATTTTCAATCAAACTACCCCAGCCTACTGTTCCCGAGCCTAAAATATCTCCAGGCATCATGGTTACGTTGTTTTCAGATGCACGTTCAATCATTTGTCCGAAAGTATAATAAACAGTATTATAATTGCCATCGCATACTTGAACACCATTGATTTTGGAAGTCATACGTAAATTGAAACGACCATTTTCACCCATATACTGCTCCATTTCGTCTTTGGTTACAATACATGGTCCAATAGCATTGGCGAAATCTTTGCCTTTGTGTGGCCCAAGTGGAATCATCATTTCACGACGCTGAATAGCTCTTGCTGTCCAGTCATTGAAAACAGTATAACCAAAGATGTAGTCTTGGGCTTCTTCTGCTTTGATGTCCTTGCCTTTTTTACCGATAATACAAGCGATTTCTAATTCAATGTCCATTTTGGTTTCTCCTTCTGGACGCTTGATTTCGTCATCTGGGCCGTAAATGCCATGATGATTGGTAAAATAGAAAATCGGCATTTCGTACCATTCTTTACCAATTGTATGTCCGAACGATTTTGAAGCATTCAACATGTGCATTTCAAAACCGATATAATCTCTGAAACTTCTCGGATTAGGAAGTGGAGCTAAAAGCTGTATTTCTGATAATTGATAATGTGGCTGTAATTCACCCAAAGACTTAATTACCTCGAAGTACTCTTCGTGATGGTCGATAAACGTAAGCATATCTGTTGGCAATTTTGTACTTGCCAAATTCATATCCACCACACCATCGCCTTGAAGCCAACCTGTACGGCTTTCGCCATTTGTATTTTTGAAAGTTACTAATTTCATGTTTTAGCTGTCAGCTGTCAGCCATGAGCTAACAGCTTTTAAAAAATGGATAATTTGTCTTTTCCTTCGATTATAAATTGCTTCACAAAAAAGCTCAAAGCTGATAGCTTTCAGCTAAATCTTAAATCGGTTCTGTTAATGCCATTCCTGTTTTACCCATCAGCATTCCCATATTTGCTCCCTCAGGAAGAGCTTGGTCGTTGTATTCAAGTAATTCCCAAGCACCTAATGTTTCAGATACATCAACTACCATTTTGCAACGTTCATAACGACGTTTCATATAGCGTTCAAAGACATCAGTAAGTTCTCCCTCTTTTTGTAATTCCTCAACTAACACAACGGCATCTTCAATCGCCAACGCTGCCCCTGAACCCAACTGAGGAATCGTTGTATGAGCTGCATCTCCCAAGACAACCACGCTGTTTTTATACCAAGGTGCTGGCATTTTGAGCGTTTCTAATACTCGATAATTAACCAATTTAGCGTCGATAACTTGTGGTATTAATTCCTGAACAAGTGGAACAGGATAAGCCGACATATATGTTTTTAGCTTTTCAACCAATTGATTTTCAGGAATCAAAGGATTATCCCCCTCAGCAGAATTTAAGAATATGTAACAAGTATCGGCTGTCATAGGAATGACACCCATTTTGTGTTTTTTATTAAAGAAGATATAACCCGTATCTAAATTTGCAGGACGCTTAAAGGCATATCGCCACACCGACAAGCCAACATAGCTCAATTTAAAGTCACCAAAAATAAGCTTACGTACTTTTGAGTTTACCCCGTCGGCCGCAATCACAACATCATAGCTATCCTTTGTACCATCTGTGAACGTAACATGAGCAACATTTGGCTGGTTATCAATGGATTCAACCGTTACTCCCATGCGGTATTTTAAACCAACTTTCTGAGCTTCTTCAAATAATACATCGTGTAAAATTTTACGAGATATTCCATTATGGCTCGGAAATTTACCGATTGGTGGAGTACCAGCTTCACCGATTTGAACCCCGTGCGGCAAGCACAATTTTACTTTTCCATAAGGAGAACCCCTTCGCATTGCTTCATCCGCCACACCGATGGAGTCTAAAGCTCTTAAAGCGTTGGCTTGTTGTATGATACCTACTCCATAAACATTAAATTCTTTATGTAGCTCTATTACATCTACCTCAAAACCAGCTTTTTTTAAACCAATAGCAACAGACTGCCCACCAATGCCAGCCCCTACTACTAAAATTTTCTTTACCATCTTTTTGATATTTATAAGATTGTTTTTAGACATGTATCAGGTATGAAACTGTACAAACAAGCATCAAGTGGGCAGGCTTAATTTTAAAACGTTTAGCTATCAGATTTTACAAGAATAGGTTCAGTCATCTGATTAAGATGACTAAAACTCCTTATATACTTTTATTTTATCTGAAAGCTGATGCCCGAAAACTAAGTCTGCTGGGTTACTTAATACTTAAGCCTTAATTTTCTTAGCTATCCAGTCGTACATATTAAATGATTTTGTAAAATCATCAACAGAGCAGTGAGCAGAACCACTTTCTTCTTTTGGCACAATTTCCAAGACGTGTTCGCAAGTAAGTGCTTCATTTACTTTGTAAGCATTTTCTACGAAATTCTGACGGTCGTCTTCTCCATGCAAAATATAGGTAGGACATTGTATTTTCTCAGCAACACCCTCCAATGTAAAATTTTTCAATCTTTCACGAGCCTCTGTCATATTATCTGCACCCACAATGTGCTGTACGATTTCAGCTAAAGGGTGGTTGTCAGGACGATTTTTCCAAATATCATAATACGACCAAACCGCCCCAAAAATCATACAGACCTTAAAACGTGGCTCAAATGCTGCACAACGTGCAGCCATATATCCACCCATCGAAACTGCTCCAATACCTACGCGAGAAGTATCAACGTGTTCACCAAGATTTTCTATAATATAATCTAAAACAGCCGTTCCGGGGACATTGTAGTCGTAACGAGTATGCAAATGGTTCAATCTAAGTGCAGCTCCTTGTCCAGGGCCATCCACCGCCAACATAGCAATACCACGTTCGTTGAGGTGCTGTGCAATACCAAAATATAGCTCTTCTGCCAAACTATCCAGCCCACCAAACATCACCATCACTGGAGGGTTTTCAACATTACTTGGTTTAAATAAAT
The DNA here is from genome assembly GCF_034929435.1 of Arcicella rigui. Taxonomy (NCBI): domain Bacteria; kingdom Pseudomonadati; phylum Bacteroidota; class Cytophagia; order Cytophagales; family Flectobacillaceae; genus Arcicella; species Arcicella rigui. Next base: position 49,411 of record NZ_JAYFUM010000006.1, on the reverse strand, counting down.
AAGCAGGTAAGAAAGAACCTTCAAAAGGGATTTCTAATTGCAATGGTTTCTCATCAAACAAATGAATCGCTTTAATAAAAGCATCACGGCATTTTAAGTAATAAGGAATTTTACGTTCATCATGCAAAGTCATAAAAAACTCACTTGTACGTAAATAATTGAAAGCCCTCAAATAAGTTCTACGAGCAGAAACACTATGCCCTTCTTTTGCATAATTTTCGGCTAATTCATAGACTTTATCACCCATTTTAACCCAAGCTTTATTGAAACTTTCACGGTTAGCAGGGTCAATTTCACTTGCTACTTCTAATATTTCTGCAAATTCTCCTCCCCCATAATGAGCCTGCGTCAAAGCACGGTTCACTTGGTAAGAAGGCATATATTGATTAGGGAAGTAATGCCACATTTTAAATATGAGTTATGAATTAATAATTATGAATTAAATGAGTACGAATATCAAATAATCTTTGGGCTTCAATTTTTGTAAGGTTATTCTTTCGTAAATTCTCTAAAGAGTGATTCGAAGAACAGCCAAATTTTATACCTATAAATTGAATTCTACCCAATGTTCAATTCTTCGTACAGTTGTAATTGTGAATTTTTTTGAAAGATTTGTAAACGAATGATTCATTCGTTTGAGCTACTTTTCTTTCTTTTTCTTCATGGTAATGACAATACTTTTCAAGATTTTTAAGATTTCTAAAGCTTCTGAATAAATTGACTGAAAAGCACTCTCACTCAAGTATTCACTTTCCTTTAGTAATTCCAACCAGTAAAGTGTTTCGTCACATTCTTTTTGTGCAATACTTAATTTATGAATAAAGTCTGCTTCTGATTCAGCATTATGAGCTTCTCTTACATTTGCTCCTATCGAAGTACTTGCTTTTAGAAACTGCTTTGAAATGACAAATTCCTTATGAGTATCTGTTAAATATTTATAAACTTTGACAGACCTTACAGCAAACTGAAAAGACTTTACTTTTATTACACTTTCTTTCTTTAGTTCCATGATATTCAAATTGATAGATTATGAGCCATTTATATTAAAGATAAAATCTTATTAAGATTGAGCAAAACAAGACTCTATTTTAAAATTCATAACTCATAATTCATATCTACCTAAATATCCACCGGTTTATCCAACCCACCTACTTTGCCTTTTGCCATTTCAGCGAATGGGTTAGTTAAGCCCCAAGCGTCGTTTGGATTGTCTTTTAAGTAATGTACATCTGGGCCGTGGTCTGGTGCGAAAACTAATCTTGCACAAGCATAAATCTCTAACAACACGCCTGTGTGAGGCTCCATGATATAGAAGAAAAATCCTTCGTCGGCTTTATGACGAGTAGGCGCTCCCCAAACACTTTTGTATCCATTTTCGGTAAACCAGTCTAAAGCCAACAATACTTCTTCACGGCTATCAAGGTTATAACAAATATGGTTTACTACACCTTGTCCTGGCTCTAAGTTAGGGTCAGAGAAAATAGCAATATCATGCGAAAGATTCCCCAAAGTCCATAAGCCACCGATTGGCGGAAGGCTATCTTCTAAACGAATTTCGTCAGGATTTTTAAAGCCCATTGCTTGCCAGAAAGCTTTCTCTTTGGCATACTGATACTTGGCAACTAAGTACGTAAAGTGGTCAATTCTGCGTGGGTTAGCCCCTTTTCTACGGTTACTTGCATATCTATCAGCATAAATACTTCCTTTTTCGCCTGTTTCTCTCAACCATTTTACATCCCAGAATACTTCGTGTTTATGTCCGTCTGGCGACTGGAATTTAAAAGCTTTTCCTCTACCCAAGTCGGCATCAATCCAACCTTTACCAGCACCGATACTTTCCAAGTAAGCAACACATTCATCGAAAGCCTCAGCACTATCAGCTCTCCAACCGATACCACCCAAGCCTTTAACATCCGAACGAGTAATTTTGAGCGTATGGAAGAAATAATCACCCCAAGCTCTTAAATAAACAGAGTTTTCATCCTCTCCAGTTTTGTCCATCCCGACAATATCTGTGTAGAATCGAACAGTTTCTTCCAAGTTTGTACTGAGCAATTCAACATAAGCCAATTGCGATAAATAATGCGGATTCTTTGCCATTCTAATATTTGTATTATTTTAATATTTTTTGTTAAAATTACTTACTAATTAATCTTTTTTATGAATCAAAAACAGGCTAATCACATTCAAAATCAATCATTTTAAGCAAAAGCACCACCATCAACAGGCAAAGCATGACCCGTCATAAAGCTGGCTTCGTCTGAACACAACCAAAGTGCCACATCTGCTACTTCCGAAGGCTGTCCCATGCGTTTCATTGCTTGGTAATTTTTGGCAGCTTCCAAGGCTTCGGGGTTATAAGCCAACTTCCTTCTACCTTCCATAATCATCGGCGTTTCGATAGCAGTTGGGCAAATAGCGTTGATTCTGATGTTTTTGGTAGCATATTCAATCGCTGCCGTTTTTACTAAACCCACTACTCCGTGCTTTGAAGTGGCATAAGGTGAATTGTTCGGCTGACCACGTAAACCCGCTGCTGAGGCAATAGAAACAATGTTTCCGCCTCCTTGTTTTAGCATTTCTTCTAATAAAAATTTGATACAATACCATGTACCAATGAGGTTTACATGGATTTGATTCAACCATTCATCTTCGGGATATTCGTGCGTTGGCAAGGAAAGTCGTCCAGCAATCCCTGCTGAAAGTACAGCACAATCAATCCGACCAAACTTTTCAATTGACTGATTGATAAGGTTTTGTACTTCTGCTCTTTCTGCGATATTACATTTTACAAAAATGGCTTCCGCTCCCAGTGCTACAAGTTCAGAAACAGTAGCCATACCTGCCGTTTCGTTGACATCCGATACAATCACTTTTGCCCCTGATTCAGCAAAAGCCACAGCCGTTGCTTTACCAATACCCGAAGAAGCCCCAGTGACCAAGCATACTTTATTTTGAAATTTTTTCATTATTTTTGTCAAAAATGATGTTATGGAAGCCGTATTAAACTACTCTGATTTAGATACTGTTAATGGTATTTACTCGTATGCCGACTATTTAAGTTGGCGGTTTGAACAAGCTGTTGAATTGATAAAAGGTAAAATTTTACCAATGTCTGCTCCAAGCAGAAAGCATCAGCGTATTTCTTGGCAACTTACCCTCACACTTGGAAACCATTTTAAGCATCAAGCTTGTCAAGCTTATGCTGCTCCTTTTGATGTCCGTTTGTATGATAAACAAAAATCAGAATTGGCAAACAAAGATGTCTTGACCGTTGTACAACCTGATATTTGTATCATTTGCGACCTTGAAAAATTGGACGACAAAGGTTGTTTGGGTTCACCTGATTTGGTCGTTGAGATTCTTTCACCCGGCAATTCTTCTAAAGAAATGAAAACCAAAAAGGCTCTCTATGAAGAAAATGGCATCAGAGAGTACTGGATTATCGACCCTGAACACGAAACTGCTTTTCAATTCCATTTATTAGAAAGTGGTCTGTATAGTCCCGCTTCGATTTATGCCAGTGACGATACTTTTGAAAGCGTCATCTTCCCAAATCTTTTTGTGGATTTGAACGAAATTTTTAGCAATGTTTAGCCTTAATTTCCATCACTAATCGTTGTTCCTCCATCCACAATAATATTTTGCCCCGTCATAAATCCACCCGCTTTTGAAGCCAGAAGAAGTGCAACGCCTGCTACTTCTTCTACTTTTCCAATCCTTCGTAAGGGAGTAAGTAATACTCTTCTTTCCATCACTTCATTATTGGAAGTCAGCGGTTTGGCAAAAGGAGTATCAATCACTCCCGGCGAAATGGCATTTACTCTGATGTTGTCAGGACCAAATTCTACGGCAAGATTACGAGCCAATTGAGCCAATCCAGCTTTTGAAATGCCATACATTCCCAAAGATTTATTACCCCGAACCCCCGCAATACTTGCCAGAAAAATGATTGAACCTTCTTTACGTTGCTGCATCTGAGGAATCACCAACTTACTTAGATAAATGGTACTTTGTAAGTTGATTTGCATGGTTTTTTCAAAAATGTCTGCACTCATTTCTAAAAAAGACCCTGCCAATGCTACGCCTACACAACTCACCAAAATATCAATTTTGCTAAACTTTACTATTGTTTCTTCAAAAAGGAAATCTATTTCTGCCTTAACTGCTACATCGCAAGGAATGGAAACTGCCTTGATATTTTTTTGTAAAAAATCCTCACAAGTGTCTTCGCAAGCCTTTTTGTCGTTGCTTGAAATAATAATAGTAGCCCCATGTAAACCCAAGAGTTCGGCAATGGCTCTGCCCATGCCACTGCTCGAACCTGTGACAAGGGCTACTTTTCCTTTTAAATCAAATAAATCTTTCATCGCCAGTGAATCATTTTTTGTCCTGCAACTGGACTTTGGAAATAAGGTACTCTTGTTCCTCGTAAACTTCCTAAATACACCGTTTTCATATCTTTTCCTCCGAAACTCAAACTCGCCATCCACGGACAGAGTGTCCCTTGTACCGAAGCCAATATTTCGCCCGTTAAAGTTCTGTTTTCGTAATGTTCAAAGAGAAGTTTTTTCGTAGTTGGATTACTGTCGTCCAACAAAATCAATTCTTCACCTTCTGGCGTAATCGCCGCTAATTGGTCTGTAAAAATCAAGGTTGTCCAAAGATTTCCATAAGTATCAAAAGCAAAACCATCTGGGAAACCGCTCAATCGGGCATATACTTCTCTGTCGTACAAATCGCCATTTTCTTTTACTCTTAATCTTGAAATTTGGTGTGCCGTACTTTCTACCACATACAACCATTCTTCGGTGTCATCAAAACGGATTTCGTTTGTTCCACAAAAACCTTCGGCAACAATTCTTACACCTTTTTCGTCTATCAAAGCTATATAACCATCTGTCGCTCTGCTATTTAATTGTTCAGTCCACGGATTTGTACGAGTGGTTACCGTAAACCAAATTCTTCCTTTTGAATCTCTGAGTGGGAAATTGGCTTTTCCCAAAGCTTTTCCTTCAATCTCCGTTACCAATGTCGTCAGCTTGCCTTCTGGTGTCATCATTTCGATGTGATCTGTTCCCCAATTGGCAATGATAAAATTACCTTTGGCATCAAAGCACAAGCCGTTCGGTAAAGAACCTTGAGCCTGCACATAACGACTGTTATAGGATTGTAGATTTGGGATTTCGGATTTCGGATTTGGAGATTCTTTAAATGGCGTAATTAATGCTTGGCTTCCGTCAGGATTAATTTTCATTACTCCGCCTCGGGCATCTGCTGTCCAAATAGTACCGTTTGGCTCGGTCAGGATACATTCTGGACGTTGAAGTTCATGTCCAAGAAATTGTATTTCTTCTCTGTTTACCTTCCAGTTTTTAATTGGATTTGGAGTATTTATTTGAATCAACATTGGATTTTTGATTTTGGTCTTCAGATTTCGGGTTTCAGCTCATTCTTGATTGATGGCATGCCTTTAAGTCATGCCATCAATGTATATTTAGTTTTTACTTTTTTAAACTAAAAAAATAGTTTACTCTAAATTTTTAAGTTCAAAGTGTTGCACAAAAGGCGGATTCAGAAAAAATGGGCCAATCAAAGCACGCCATTGTGTGAATAATTCCGAAGTTCTAAAACCAACGGTATGGTCTTCAAGCGTTTGCCAATGAATCAAAAGTACATAGCGATTTACTTCTTCAATACAATGTCTTACATCAATACTGATAAAACCATTTGACTGTGAAATTACCTTCATCGCTTTTGCTAAATTCGCTTCAAATTCAGCATTGCTTTCGGCTTTAATATCTAAGGTTACAAGTTCTAAAATCATATTCTAAATAAGAGTGATTGGTATTTTAACTATTTAATTATCAAATGTTTACCAAAAAATATCAATTGCATTGTATCGTTGTTTAACTAAAAACCAAAACTCATAATTCATATCTCATAACTCATCATTACAAAAGCCTTCCTCCATCCACAGGAATAATACTTCCCGTAGTAAAAGTAAGATGCGTTGTTAAAACAAAAACCGTATTGGCTACATCTTCGGCAATTGCCAAGCGACCTAAAGGCGTTTTGTCGATTTGCGTTTGTAAATATTGTGGGTCGATATTTTTGGTGTATTCGCCCAAAACCCAACCCGGAGAAACCGAAACAACCCGAATGTTAGGGGCTAAAGCACGAGCTAATGAACGAGTAATGCTATCAATCGCCGCTTTGGAGGCACAGTAAGCAACATTACTTCCAACGCCAGAAATCGCAGCTACCGAAGAAATATTCACTACCAAAGCATCTTTACTTTTCAATAACAAAGCTTTACAAGCTCGAATCATTGCGAAAGTACCTCGTACATTGGTTTCAAAAATTCGGTCAATCCACTCATCCGTCAATCCGTCTAAATCATTGTGTGCTACGGGTGTTGTAATGCCTGCATTGTTCACCAAAACATCTAATTTTCCATACTTATTTTCTACAAAATCAGCTAATTCCGATAAACGTTTGGCATCATTTACAGGAGCATGAAAAACTGAATGCCCCTCTCCTACCAGCGAATTACAAAGCTTTTCAGCCTTTTCAAGATTTCCGTTATAAGTAATAATAACAGCGTAACCAGCCTCAGCAAATTTTCTACAAATTGCCGAACCAATACCTCCTGCTCCACCTGTTACTAAAACTGTTTTATTATTTGTCATTGAAATATGTAATGATTGTTAATCTTGTTAATGCACTATCTGTTGGACGTTTTTTTTCACAGAGTTTAACAGAGCTTTTATTGAGTTTCACAGAGTATCTTTTCAATATTTCTCTGTGAAGCTATTTGTATTCTCTGTGTTCCTCTGTGTCATTTATAAGATTGCCAACAGACTAAATTTCAACATCTGAAATCCGATTTCCAAAATCATTTCCCGTATCTTCTTACTCTTAAATCAGCTTGCTCTTGGTGTCCTGCAAAGTTTTCAATGGCACATAATCTTGAACAGTATTCGCCAATTAAAGCACTGGCTTCATCTGTCTTAATCTCTTGATAAGTACAAGTTTTCAAGAATTTTCCAACCCAGAGACCGCCTGTATAACGAGCTGCCTCTTTAGTTGGTAAAGTATGGTTTGTACCAATTACTTTATCGCCAAAAGCTACGTTGGTTCTTGCTCCTAAAAACAAACCGCCGTAATTGGTCATTTTTTCCAAAAACTCACGAGGGTTTTCCGTCATTACTTGTACGTGTTCGCTGGCGATGCGGTCGGCTTCTGCAATTAATTCTTCGACGGTATCTACCAAAATTACTTGTCCGTAATCTCTCCAAGAAACACTTGCAATATCAGCCGTTGGCAATACTTTTAGTTGTCTCTGGATTTCTTCTTCGATTCCTAATGCAATTGTTTTACTGGTAGTTAAAAGTACAGCTGGTGAAGTTGGGCCGTGTTCTGCTTGTCCTAAAAGGTCAGTAGCACACATTTCTACGTCGCAAGTATCGTCAGCAATTACTAAAGTTTCTGTCGGCCCAGCGAATAAATCAATCCCTACTTTTCCAAATAATTGTCGCTTCGCTTCGGCAACATAAGCATTTCCCGGCCCGACTAACATATCAACTGAAGCTACGGTTTCAGTTCCCAAAGCCATCATCGCAATGGCTTGAACACCGCCTAATAAATAAATTTCGTCAGCACCAGCCAAGTACATTGCAGCAATGGTTGCCTTCGGAATTTCTCCATTGATGGGTGGCGTGCAAGCAATTACTCTTTTTACGCCTGCAACTTTTGCCGTCAGGACGCTCATGTGGGCTGACGCAACCATTGGATAACGACCACCCGGCACATAACAACCTACTGAATTTACAGGAATATTTTTGTGTCCCAAGAAAACCCCTGGCAAGGTTTCTACTTCAACATCCTTGATGGCTTCACGTTGAATTTGGGCAAAATTTCTAATTTGCGTTTGAGCAAATTTGATGTCATTAATTACTTGTTCGGGTAAACTTGCCACAATAGCCTCAGCTTCTTCTGCACTAATTCTGAATTTTTCGGGCGACCATTTATCCAATTTTTCAGAATATTCTCTCACGGCTTTGTCGCCATTCTGAGCCACATTTTCCAACATGGATTCTACCAAAGCACGTACTTTTAAGTCGGCTTCTTTACTTTCGGCATAAGTAATGCCTTTCTTGATTTGCTGAATCATTATTATAATATTTCTTTTAGATACTTATAAAAATCAAAAAATTGAACTGTTTATGATTTTTCAAGCCTCTTTTGGGTCTGTATTTAATACAACAAAATTATGTTTAAATTATATTTTATTGTTATTCAAAAAGAAGCCAATATTATTCAATATCAATACTTGTGAATAGAAATTGACTGAAAAAATATCAATTTCTATTCACTGATACCGAATTTTTGGATTATTTGTGCGTTTGTGCGTCCACTACCGAAATCGCAATCATATTCACGATTTCACGAGTTGTACTTCCCAGTTGAAGTACATGAACTGGCTTTTTGAGTCCGAGTAAAACGGGGCCAATTTTCTCAATATCAGCCACTTCTTTTACTAAATTATAAGCAATGTTTGAAGCAGAAAGATTGGGGAAAAGTAAAATATTTGCTCCGCCATTGACCAAATCACAGAAAGGATGATTTTCTTTCAACAATTCTGTATCAAAAGGTAAATGTGCTTGCATTTCGCCATCAACAATCATTTCTGGATGTTTCGCTTTCAACATTGCCACCGCTTTTCGCATTTTAATAGCATCTTCGCCATCGGCACTGCCAAAGTTTGAATAAGTTAGTAAAGCGATTCTCGGTTTAATGTTGAATTTTTCCACTTCTTTCGCCGCCAATTCTGCAATTTCTACAATTTCTTCTGCTGTTGGATTAAAGTTTACCGTGGTATCTGCCAAGAATAATGGGCCAAAGCGACTCATTAAAATATACATTCCTGATACTTTTTTAACGCCAGCTTGTTTGCCAATCACTTGCAAAGCTGGTCGAACGGTATCAGGATAATTCCGAGTAGTTCCGCCAATCATGGCTTCTGCTTCGCCAGCTTCTACCATCATCGAACCGAAATAATTTCTTCTACGAATGGCATCAAAAGCCTCGGCTTTGTTGAAACCTTTTCGCTGACGTTTGGCAAAAAGTAATTCTCCGTAGTTCTCAAGTCTTGCTTTTCCAGCTTCATTTTGCGGTAACATCGGGTCGATTATGGCTACATCACTTAAATTCAGTAAATTATCTTGAATCAACTGTTTGATTTTTGAAACATTTCCCAGCAAAATTGGCGTAGCTATTCCGTCTTCTTTTACTTGCTGGGCTGCTTTTAAAACAGCTAAATTTTCCGCATCAGCCAACACTACTCGCTTCGGATTTTGCTTTGCTTTATTGATAATTACTTTGGTCAAAGTATTATCCAAGCCCAAACGTTTTGATAATTGGGTTTCGTAAGCGTCCCAGTCAGTAATCGGGAATTTTGCCACACCCGAGTCCATCGCCGCTTTTGCTACGGCTGGTGCTACCGTCGTTAATAAACGTGGGTCAACGGGTTTAGGAATAATGTACTCTTTGCCAAAAACCAAATTGTCTTTGCCATAAGCCATATTTACAATATCAGGAACAGGCTTTTTTGCCAAAGCAGCCAAAGCTTTCACGGCTGCCAATTTCATTTCTTCGTTAATTACTTTTGAACGAACATCTAAAGCACCTCTAAAAATATAGGGAAAACCCAATACATTATTTACTTGATTGGGATAATCACTTCTACCTGTGGCAAAAATTATGTCTTTACGGGCAGCCATTGCTTCATGATAAGGAATTTCTGGCGTTGGGTTTGCCATTGCAAAGACAATACAGTCTTTCGCCATCGGTTTTATCATTTCTTGTGTCAAAATATTGCCTTTCGACAAGCCTACAAAAACGTCTGCTCCGACCAAAGCTTCTGTTAGAGTAATTTCAGCAGGAAAGTTTCCGTTAGCAAATTCCTTTTTCTTTCCATCTAAATTGGTTCTACTCGGATGAATCAATCCTTTTGAATCGAACATCAAAATATTTTCTTTGCTCGCTCCCAAACTGACATACAATCTTGTACATGAACTTGCCGACGCTCCTGCTCCGTTGACGATAATTTTTACTTTGGCAATATCTTTTCCGACCAATTCCAAAGCATTCAACAAAGCGGCGGCTGAGATAATTGCCGTACCGTGTTGGTCGTCGTGCATGACTGGAATGTCCATTTCGGCTTTTAAGCGTTCTTCAATTTCAAAACATTCTGGTGCAGAAATGTCTTCTAAATTTACGCCTCCGAAAGTTGGTTCTAATAATTTAACGGTTCTGACAAATTCGTCAACGTTTTTGGTATTAATTTCTAAATCAAATACGTCAATATCAGCATAAATTTTAAAGAGTAAGCCTTTGCCTTCCATCACGGGTTTACTTGCTCCCGCTCCGATGTCGCCTAAACCTAAAACTGCCGTTCCATTTGAAATTACGGCAACCAAGTTTCCTTTGGCGGTGTATTTGTAAATATCTTCAGGATTTTCAGCAATTGCCAAACAAGGTTCGGCTACGCCCGGCGAATAAGCTAAGGTTAAATCTCTTTGCGTCGCTGTTTCTTTAGAGGGAATTACTTCAATTTTGCCCGGACGACCTTTGGCATGATAATGAAGTGCTTCTTCTTTTAGGGTTTTGTTGGTGGTCATGGTATTTTAATTTATAAGCTGTGAGCCTTGAGCTTTGAGTTGTTGGCTTTTTTACTCTAAGCGATGTGTCTTGAGTTTAATATTCATGGTAGAAAAAAGCTCAAAGCTCATCGCTCATAGCTAAAAGCTCCTATTTTCTTTAATTATTTTTTGATACTCGTAAAAACTTTGTTTTGGCGTGCGTTCTTGCGTGGCGAAATCTACGTAAATCAAGCCCAAGCGTTTGGTGTAACCTGAAACCCATTCAAAATTGTCCCAGCCGCTCCAAACCGTGTAGCCAAAGAGATTTACGCCTTCTTTTTTCGCTTTCAAAGCCCATTCTACATGGCGTTTGATATAATCAGTTCTCAATGGGTCGTTGATTTTTCCGTTTACTTTTACATCTTCCGAGACAAAACCAGTCCCATTTTCTGTAATAATCACTCGTGGATTGCCATAATCATTTTTTAAACGCATTAACATTTTGTATAAATACTCTGGTCTGACAGGCCCAACATTTGATTTTACTTCATCAGGATTATTGTCTAACCATTTCAAAGACATGGCAGAATCTTCGCCTTTTACGATGGCAGGAGCGTAAAAATTAATGCCTAAAAAGTCTGGTTTATTTGCCCCAATAAATGCCATTTCTTCGGTACTTGGCTTAAAGCTTGGATTATATTTCGCCAAAGAATCTAATGCTACTTTTGGATATTTGCCTTTGTAAAGTGGGTCTAAAAACAAACCATTTATCAGAACATCCTGAAAATCAGCCGCTTTTTGGTCTGCTACTTTTTTCTCGTCCCACGGAGCAGCAGGGTTTACATTCAATACAATCCCAATTTGTCCTTTCAGTTTTAAATCATGGTAAAGTTTTATCACTCTGGCATTGGCAATCAACTGGCGATGAGCTTTTTGCATTTGGCTCATATAATATTCTTTTTCTGGCAATTTATTATTCTGAGCATTCAGCATATTTTCTACCAGAAAAAACTCAATATAAGGTTCGTTGAAAGTAATGAAATTTTTAATTTTCTTTCCAAAACGATTAATCACCACAGAAGCATAATTATAATACCAATTTTCCATCTCAGGATTTCCCCAACCGCCTTTTTGCAATAAAACCGCAGGATAATCGAAGTGATAAATCGTCACCAAAGGCTCGATACCAGCGGCGAGTAAATCATCAAAAAGTTGGTCGTAATGAGCCAAAGCCTTTTCATTTACCGCTCCCACTCCATCTGGAATAATTCGTGACCAATCCAAAGACATCCGATAAGCATTTATGCCCAATTCCTTCATTAGTTCAATATCTTTCAAATACTGCTTGCGGTCGTACATATTAATTGCCACATTTCCCGTTTGTTTTTCGCCAATCGTAAATTGTGTAATGCCTACTTTGTTGGTTAGAAAATCCCATTTAGATTCCCCTTTTCCATCCACTTGATAATTGCCATCTACTTGATATGCGGCAGTAGCAACGCCCCATAAAAAGGGCTGTTTCTTTTGTGCATGCACAAAATGTACTGCCAAACAGAGCAATAAAAAGAGTTTTTTGTTCATCATGATTGATAATTTTTAATTGAAAATTGATTGTGATTGATTAAGTAAGGACAAGGCAAAGCCAAGGTGACATCCGTTGAAAGACTCACAATTGACTTCGTTTTTACGATAAAATTTTAAATGTTTTTAATAAAGATTTGTATATTTTGGGACTCAAAACGGGTTTGTTTTGAGTCCCTTTTTATTTCAATTAATAACTAATTCCTTCGCCAAACTTAAATAAAGCATAGCCTTTAGGTTTTAAATATCCCGGTACGTCTGATTGATTTTCTGCAACTACTTTTTCAGAAACAGGTGTTGTAAAAGGCATTTTGCCTGTTGGATTGAAAGCCCCTGTCACAACGTCAATTAAAGCTTCGCTTGTTGTGCCAAAAGTGGCTAAAACTGATTTTAGATTGCCCCCTCCTATTTCGTCAATCACCCAAGGATTTGTAAAATTGATAGCTACAATTGTTGGTTTTGCTTGAATAATTTCGTTGACATGAGCAACATCAATTTTATTTTTCGACAAACTCAATTCAATTGGTTTACCTTGTGAAGTAAACAAACTTCCACCATTCGGAATCAACCAAAGTAACACCACATCTGCTTCTTCTTTACTTCCTACAAATTCAATATTAGCATTCTTGACATTGGGTCTATTAACAGTAATAGGATTTTTGGTTCTTCCATTATCGTAATACGTTTCAAAATATACTTTCGTTGGATTCGCCGATTTTTTAGCAATTGGCAAAAGTTTGTCCTCATTACGCAACAATACAATTGATTTTCTTAATGCTAAATCGCCTTTTTTCTGAAAATCAGCATTGCCAACCGTTTTCACAGCAGCTTCTACGTCCACATAAGGGTTTTCAAACAAACCTAATTGAAACTTTTCACGAAGTAATCGAGTAATTGATTCATTGATTCTTTCTTCCGAAACCATGCCTTTTTTCACAGTCTCTAACAATAATGAAGGGTCAGCACTTCCTGAAAAAATATCTACTCCTGCATTAATGGCTTTTTGATAACGTTCCAAAATCGTTAGATTCTCAACGCCCCAAGGCATCATATCAATTGGTCCTGTATCAGAATTGATAATGCCTTTGAATCCTAATTGCTTTCTTAACAAATCTTGAATAATGGCTTTGTTATAAGAAAAACCTACTTCTTCAAATTCTTTACCTTTTGGAGCAGAGTAATAAGGCATGATAGAAGAAGTACCTGCCGCAATTGCCGCTTTGAAAGGTTTTAAGTGATATTCAAACATTCCACCAGGATAATGAGCATTTTTTCCCCAATCGAAGTGCGAATCCTGTCCTCCTACTTGTGGTCCACCGCCCGGAAAGTGCTTGGTTGTCATTGCTACCGAGTTTTTACCCAATTTTACTCCTTGAAAACCCAGTACAATTTCACGAATCATGTCGGAAGCTAAATCCGCATTTTCGCCAAAAGTACCTTCAATTCTTTGCCAACGTGGTTCGGTCGATAAATCTGCCATGTACATATAGCCTTTGCGTAAACCAACTGCCGACCATTCTTTTCCAGCAATTTCTGCAAATTCACGAGTAAGTTTTAAATCACGCATGGCGGCTAAACCTAATTCTCCGGGCCATTTCGAGAAAACTGTTGTCCCAACACTCAAACCAATAGAAGCATCAATCGTTACGTGATTGCGTGGATTAGAAGCTACTACGGCAGGAATTCCCAATCTTGAGCTTTCGCACAGAGCTTGTAAATTATTCGACCACTCAGCCATGATTTTTGCACTGGTGTTGGCTCTTAAAATAAAGTGACGCAAATGAAAATTCATAACGCCTTTGGTAGTTCCAGCCGCCGACATCGTTGGTACTGGCAAAGGTTTACGAGTAAACATATTGATAGGTTGCATCAAATCTTCTTCGTTGAAACCACTTGAGATTTCAGCTTTTGGAGCATTTGGTTGGAAAGAATAATCACCTGCCAAACGAGTAGTACTAATCACCATAAAGCCGATTTTTTCCTCTAAAGTCATTTGCTTCACCAAATCCTTTACTCTTACGTCAATCGGTAAACGCCAATCTTCGTACTGGTCTAATTTACCGTTTTTGTTTAAATCTTTAAATTCAAAATTCTTTACTTTAAGCAAAGCCACACTACGTTTGCCGAGTGCGGGCTGAACTATTTTTTGAGCATTCAAACTCAGTGCAAACACTGTTTGAAATAGCGTAAGAGTGGCTAATCGTAAACAAGCTCTCATATTTTTAAATTGGTTTTTAAAAAAATTGATTTTTGTGGAATTACCTTTTCTGAATATCTATTAGCTTGAAAATAAGGCTAATTACACATTAAGGATTGTTGTACAAAGTCTAAAAAGATAAGATTTTACTTATTTTTTCTCGAAAAAATTATATTAAATCCTCAATTTCAAAATGCTGAATCATACTTGTTCCTCCTGATTTAATTTCATAATGAATTAATTGCTTGAAAAAACCTATTCACTTCGTCCATTTCATCTTAGCATTTCTCCAACAAAAGGCAAAGGAATCGTAACCATGATTTTTTATCATGCTTGATTCCAGCCAAGTGTTTTATGATTTCTCATGCTAAAACTTAGCTATCTCCAATACCAACATTTGCTTATCGTCTGAATACTGAGAAATAATTTCCGACGATCATATTCATTCCTGAAAAAGATAAAATTTTAATAGGTGCGAACTATTCAACTTTTACTTAAACTTAATGTCCAATTTATTTGAAGTTTACTGTTCTTGAGTCTTTAATTACTCCTTTCCAGTTTAATCCAAAGCCAAAATCATACAAATTTCCTTCTGAATCTTTGTGTGGTTTCATATCATAAGGAACGTCTTCTGCTTGTTTTTCTACCGTTACCATATCGGCTGGCATCTGCATTGGCAATAATGCCGAAGGCTCAAATTTGCCCGAAATAATGTCTAAAATTGCTTGGTCTTGTACGCCAAAATTCACCAAAATTGCCGAAGCAGATGATTCAATTTCAGAGAAAACCATTGGATTTGAAGTATTTACCGATACAATCACTGGCTTATTTTTCATTTTAGCTTTTGTATCTACTACCAATTGAGCGTCTGTAATATTAGGCGTTTTAGCCGTTTTGTTTTTATAAGTACGGTTGGTAAAGTTTTCCATTGGGTCACCACCAGCAATACTTGTTTCACGAGCTTCAGTTGCGGTATAGTCGTTGTACTGCAAACTGATTGGTACATAACCATTACCTCCTTTTTTCAAATCTTCTTTATCATAACCAATGCTTGCTGTTGGGTTTTGAATAAATACAACCGCAAAATCTGCTTCGTCGGCATTATCCGTTACATTAAAGTACTTTTTCACCATCTCTAAACTTACAGGATAATCGTTTGAAGCTGGACTTTCCATACCCAAGAAATTTCTACTTGCAGGAACAAAACGCTTAGGAATATACACCGTCTTTTTAGTAGTAATGGGCAAAGTTTGTGTTTGGTTTTTTACCAAAACTACCGACTTCAATTGTGTTTCGTAACCAGCTTTCATAAATTCTGGCTTTCCAACAATTGCTTTGGTTTCAGCAGGCACTAAGTATGGATTTTCAAAAACACCAACTCTGAAAATATTACGCAACAAACGAACGGCAGATTGTTCCATTCTTGCTCTCATTTTTGCTTCGCCATGTTCTTTTACGCCCATTTGATAAGCCTCAATCACTGGTTTCGCATCGTTGTTTCCTCCGAATTGGTCAACCCCAGCCATCAAAACTTTATAGTGACGTTCAGCAATGGTAAGATTTTCTACTCCCCACGATTTTCCATCAATAAATACGTCCATCGCTTTGTGGTCGCCAGTAACCAACCAGTCGGTACACACAACGCCATCGTATTTATATTTTGTTCTTAATAAATCATTGATAATGTACTTGTTATAATTATTAGCTACGTTTTCGCCGTTCTTTTTATCTTGATTCCAAGAAATGGTATAATAAGGCATTACTGCCGAAGCCATCTGTGTTTTACCTTTTAATTTGAAAGCACCATTGATAAAAGGAATCAAATGAGCGTCAAAATTATTACCCGGATAAACAGCGAACTTACCGTTTGCATAGTGTGCATCACGTCCTGCTTCACCAGAACCACCGCCCGGCCAGTGTTTTACCATCGCATTTACGCTACCCAAGCCCCAACCACTATTCGTTGATTTATTGCCTAAAGAAGTTTGGAATCCATCACAATAAGCCTGTGCCATTGCTGCCGACAACAAAGGACTTTCTCCGAAAGTACCATTGAATCTTGCCCAACGTGGCTCAGTGGCAATATCTACTTGAGGCGAAAGAGCCGTAGTGATACCCAAAGCACGGTACTCTGCCGCTGCTACTTCACCAAATTTCTGAACAGCCGAAGGGTCAAAAGTAGCCGCCAAACCCAATGAACTTGGCCACATCGAAATTTCACCGCCTGATGCCGCATCGTATTCTGCTCTTGCTTTTGTTCCGTGGCGTGGGTCAGTACTGTTGTTGGCAGGAATACCAGCACCAACGCTTTCGCAAAAAGCTTGTAATTTATTGTTCCACTGTGCCGCAATTTCTGGACTTTGTACTGTCGTAATCAACACGTGGCGAAGATTATCTTCTTTTAAAAACTTCTTTTGTTGGTCTGTTAAATCACTTGGATCAACTTCGCCTTCTTTAAAAGGCTTACCATTATAAGTACCCGCAAAATAACCGCCAGCACGAGCAGGAATCGACTGATGAGCTGAATACAACATCAAACCAGCAATTTCTTCAATACTTAGCTTACTTGCCAAATCTTTGGCTCTTACATCATAAGGCAAACGCCAGTCTTCATATTTGTCTAATTTACCATTTTTGTTTAAATCTTTAAAAGCCAAACCATTGACAGTTAATATTTTAACACCAGACGCAGGCGAATATCCCAAAGTTTGTCCGCCTTGATTTTGAATAAGATTGAAAGTGCCTTTCGATGTTTCGCTCCATTTCTGCTGAGCAGAAACAGACATTGATGCACAAAGCAATACTGCTGAAGTAAAAAATGATATTTTCATTTTACGATTTAAAATAAATTAATGCTTAATAAAATAAGTCGAATGTAAGTCTAAATTTTTTTTTTGCTATTGATAATCTTCATTTCGGTTAAAATACTCGACAATTCGGCATAAATAATTTCTTTTAAGCTATCAGCTATGAGCTGTGAGCTTTGAGCTTTGAGCTACGATACTTTAAAAATAAATAATCAATGTCCATTGATAACTATCCAAAACTCAAAGCTCACTGCTCAAAACTCAAAGCTCAAAGCTCATAGCTGATAGCTCAAAGCTTAAAAACTACTTTTTCGTTTCAGTAAAACTAAATGAAGCCAAAAAGGCAATCGCTGCCGCAATGGCTGCTACATAAAAAGGCATTTCCATTCCATACTTATCAGCCAAAATCCCTGCGATTACGGGGCCTAATACTCCACCAACAAACTCGCCTGCTCCTGCAATAAAACCAATGCCTTTTCCTGTGGAATTAATCGGCAAGGTTTCTGAGGGAATCGCTGAAAATACAACTGGCACTGTTCCGAACATAAAGTAAGTAATAAACATTGCTGGTAATTGTAAATAAGAATGTTGCATCAGAATAATCGCCAAGGGATAGAAAATACCAATAAAACAGAAAATAATAACCAATGGCTTTCTTCCAAATTTATCCGATAAAGTAGGAACGATGATTCCTGAAAAAAGTGAAGACAAACCCATTAAGCCTAAAATTTTTCCAACTTCGCTTTCGGGCAAAGCTTGTACTTCAACAATAAATTTTGGAAGAAAAGCTACGCAACAGTTCATCCAAACCATCAAGCAACAACTCAATAAAACAGCAACTTTGATATTTTTGAATTGCATAATTTCGCCAAAAGACAAACCTTTGTCTTCTTGTGTCTGGCTACTTTCAGCCGTTGAGTTTTTTACAAAATTCCAATTGATAAAAGCTAAAATTAAACCGGGAATTCCGACAATAAAAAAAGTAGAACGCCAACCCAAATTTTCAGCTAAAGCCACTAAGAGTATTGGGGCAATCAGAAAACCAAAAAGTGTTGAGCCAAAACTTTGAAGAAAACCCATATTGAAACCCAAGCGACCTTTGGAAGATTCTTTCGCAATAAAGGATTGAATTAAAGGCAAAGTTGGACCTTCTGAAAGTCCCATCAACAAACGAGTCAGTAACAAAACGCCAAAAGAGGCCGCCAAGCCCGAACTAATGGAACACAATGAGAAAACTATTACCGAAAGCACAAAAACGATTTTCTTTTTATTATTCGCCTCCGACCAAGCCGTTAAGAAATAACCCGAAAAAGCCCAAGTAAATGACAAGCCCGAAACCAGCAAGCCAATTTGGGTATTGTTCAACGAGAGGTCTTTGATGATAAAAGGCGAAAGATAAGCCACCGCCATTCTGTCCATAAAAACCAAACCAAAAGTAATACTCATCAATGCGAGTAATTTGTTTTCGTAACTCAGGAGTTTGTTCATTGTTAAATTGCTTAAAAAAGGTAAAAAAATGATTCTCAGGATTCCGCTGTACGTACTGAGAATCATTTTACTTTGAAATATTAGAATTTATAACTCAACGTTAGGAAATACGAGCGAGGCATGATTGGCAACGTTGCATACACCGCTTGAGGGTTAGCTTCCAACATCTGCTTGGTGAAACCTTGGGTATCTAATGCCGCAGGGAATCCACCTGGAGCTGCCCAACCCATTATTCCATAAGTATTTAAAATATTATTGACAGAGACATTTGCCTGAATATTTTTGGTAAGTTTATACGAAGTATTCAAATCAAAAGCATTAAAAGATGGCAATTGGAAGGCATTTCCCACATTTGCCCAACGCTTACCCATGTATTGCCAGTTGATTGAAGCTGTAAATTTATCCAAACTATAAGTAGGCGTAATCGTAAACATATTGGCAATATTATCATTTTTATTACCATCAAATGTTACTTTTTCATCATCTGCTGGCCCATTGGTTTTTGCTAAATACACGGTAAATTCTTTAGCGACAGACGTTTGTAAAGTGGCTACTGCCCTAACGCTGAAATGCGTTGAAAATTCGTAAGTACCTTCAAGTTCTAAACCCTTCGTTTCAATTTTTTGATAAGCTCGTGGGGGAGCATAATAAGTAACATCAGGATTTTGGAAAATTTGGAAATTAGGAATATTGCTTGCCAAAGTATAGAATGGAGTCAGGAACAAGTTAAAGTTTCTTCCTCTGTACTTCAAACCTAACTCAGCCATTTTAATATCCTGTGCCTCAATCGAAATATTTGAAGTAAGTTGCTGATTGGCAATGTCCATAAAGTAACTCAAATCAGGTGATTTGCGTCCTTGTGAGTATCTACCATAAACCGCCAACTCGTCGCTCACTTTGTAATTCACCCCCATTGAATAGGAAATCACATCTTTAAAATCTAATTTCTTTTCAAAACTTTGTTCTGGATTATTCGTCCACAAACGATTATCATAGAGCGTAGAGGCATTTCCGTCTGCCCCAGTTGGACTATCTGGTGTAGTACGGCGAGGCGTTGTGAACTTCGAATTGATTTTAAAACTTTCTAAACGCAATCCCCAATCTACATTCAGTTTGTCGCTGATTTCCCAGTTATGTCCTAAGAAAAATGCCGTTTGATTGATGGTTGCTTCATTATTATAAAAACCACTTGCACCAATATTCGCAATTCCATTTGGCGTAGTTAGCTCAAACTTCTGCCCTGCCAAACTGGTATAACGAATGGCTACCGATTTAGGTTTATCCTCAACCGTTGCGAAACTCTGAGCAGAAGGCGTTACAGCAATTCGATTAGCTTTTGACGATGAAAAGTAAAGTCCACCCGTAAAACTCATATTTTTAAGTTTCTTCGTTACCGTTGCCTGATTAATTACATCATTCAACGTTACTTCGTTATAAGGGTTTGGATTATAAAAAAGTGCATTTGGTAAAACATCACTTCCTGGCAAACTCAAGTTGTTGGCTATCAGTCTAATGCCCCCTCCTGCTGGTGGTAATTGCTGTACTGTTCCATAACTTTTACCAGAAGTTGGGTCATAAAATTCATACGTTCCAAACCTTGCAACGTTACCACTTACGCCATAAAAAGTTAGTTGGTCAACTCTGAATGGAAAAACTACTGCCGTGGTCATCGTTACGTTTTCTTTGTTTGATACTTTGAAATTATTATTGAATGTCCAACCTTCTCCAAAAGTTTGTTCCCAATTGAAGCCAAAAGCTAACTCTTTGTAATCCCCAACTTTACGAGTATCATAATTTATATCTTTCGTACCTCCTGTGATAGACTTTGGTACAAAAAACTGCTGAGATTGCACCAAGGTTGAACTGGTATTGGTAAAACTACCAGCAGGACGAGGATTCTGAAAATCAACCGTAGGCGTAAACTCAAATGGAGCAGTATTATCATTTAATACTTTTGCAAAAACTTTAATTGAACCAGATTTATAATTTTTTACAATGTTTGCCTTTACTTGTCCACCATAACTCAAAGTATAACCCGGATATTTGGGGCCATCGGCATTACGGTAAAAACCGCCTACATTATAAGTTAAAGTTTTATCTTTTGATAAAGGCCCACCAAAATTGAAATCGGTGCGGTAATAAGGATTTTTTCCGTTTCCTTCCAAACCAACTCTTGCACGTACTTCGCCTTCAAATTTTGTCCCACCAGTTTTTGAAACATAATTAAAAATACCACCAGGAGCATTTGGCCCTAAAATGGATGCCGTACCACCTCTTACCGACTCAATTCTTTTAATCGTTGCATCTGCTCTTAAATAACCATCAGGCTGAACAAGTCCAGAAATTCCAACCACTGGTAATCCATCTTCTTGCATTGAAACATAAAAGAAACCACCATTATAATTCAAACCTCTGGTGTAAATAGCATTTCCAACTTCCCCTCTTGAAGTATTGACATACACGCCAGGAAGGTTTTTCAATAAATCAGCCGAACTATTCGGAACTACGGCTTCAATTTGTTTTGCACCTAAAGTAGAAATCGCTACTGAGGCTGTCATCTTAGTTCGCTTATCAAAAACCCCCGTTACTACTACTTCTTCCAAATCTTCGGTGTCATCTTCAAGTGATACCGACAAAGCTGAACTTTGAGGCACTGAAACCGTTATTTCTTTTTTCTTAAAACCAATAAAAGACAATACAACATCATACTTACCTTCGGCTACGTTGGCAATACTGAAAGTTCCAGCTTTGTCTGTCGAAGCTCCTTTGTTCAATCCTTTAATAAGAACCGATGCACCAGCCAAAGGATTTCCCTTGCTGTCTTTTACTTCACCGCTGATTTTGTGTTGTGCTAAAACCGCAAAACTGACAAAAGTCATTACGATAAATGATAATAGTTTTTTAGTTAGGATATGTATTTTCATAGCTTTGTATATTGTTTTGTGATATTTCAATAAAAAACATTACAAAATTCATAATATGTAAGCTATTTTGTGATTCAAAAACAAACTAATAACATTCAAAATCAATACATTTCTAAATATTGCTTTGGAGTGATACCTGTTTGACTTTTGAAGAATCTTGAAAAATTACTGGGAGTTTGGTCGAAAAGTTTAACGGCAATCTCTGAAATTTGAAGATTTGAGAATTTTAAGAGCGTTTTTGCTTCCAAAGTCAGCATTTCGTTCAATAAATCCTGTGCTGTACGATTCGTACTGTTTTTTACACACTTATTCAGATAATTGGGAGTTATATTCAAAATTTGGGCATAATCCGCTACGGTCTGTTTTTGATAAATATGCAATGCCAAAGCATTTTTAAACTGCTCGGTTATCTGAAAATAGGCATTCTTTTTCTTCTTTAGTTCACTGGGCAATTCTTTTTTTATCTCTTCAAAAAAAGCCAAAAGATAGGTCGCCACTAAATTCATATTCATTTCTTTGGTATCATCCTCATACAAATTCAGCAAGCGTTCCAAGATTTGTTCTATATATAGCTTACTGTCATCGCTGATTTTAATCACAGGATTCGATTGCAACTGAAAAAAGCGATAAGTATCGTTTAAGTAGTTTTTAGGAAGAAAGGGAAAAAGCTTTTCGTCGAAATGCAAATAAAAACCTTCAGTGTCTTTGCTCATTTCTACGTGTTCAGTAATCTGAAAGGCAGGTAAAAAGAAAAGTTCAGAAGCCCAAAAATCATATTTATTCAAACCCTTACTCCTTCTGGAATAGCCTTTTTTAAGATAAATAAAATCATGCACCGTTTTTCGGTGCGGGGGCAATGGAAAAGAAAAATTACCAATAAAATTTTCAATACGATTTACATGATAGTGCTTGTGCTTGGTTTCAGAAATCGTAGGCTGCCATTTGATAGTCTTATAATGGAAATCATTTAAGTCCTCGGGACGAAGTACCGGTATTTTTTCTTGTCTATCCATTTTATCTTGAAAATTATAGGAATTCCATTGGTAGTAAACTTATTGAAATATAAAATTATCTACAATTATTGATACTTTTTATATACAAAACAAATTGCTTCTTTTTTGTTTCTCATTTTCAAAATAAAATTTGACAATTTATACAAGAAATAATGCAAGCGATGGGTTAAATCATACCTTTTTAATTTATATTTGGGTATTATTTAACGCTGACAAAAAACATTGAAATAATGATTAATCAAGAGCTTGTCTTGAAGTTTTTAAGACATAATCCTTCCCTGTCTATAAGTTCTTTAGAAAAAGAAGCGGGCATCCCTCGCCAAACCATCACAAGGGCCGTCAACGAAAGTAGAATCATTCCCGAAAAGCACCTCGATTTATTATTACCCGTACTCACCAAGTACGGCTACTCTCCTACCCTTTCGCAAATGGCAAGAGTTATTTCTATCGTCAATCACAAAGGCGGCGTAGGCAAAACCACCACAGCGGCATCTTTGGGTGAAGCTTTGGCAAAAAGAGGTTTTAAAGTATTGATGATAGATTTAGACCCACAAGGAAACCTTAGTCAGATTCTGGGCATTGATGCACCCGAAGTACAAGTGGCGGATTCATTAATTAATAATGTAGATTTCCCCGTGGTCGAGATTGAAAAAAACCTTTATTTATCTCCATCGGATATTGAATTAGCCAACGTAGAAATGCGTTTTCATGAACTTACGGGCGGCGAATTTAGACTGAAAAACCGAATGGCACATTTGCTTTCTCAGTTTGAATATATCCTTATCGACTGTCCGCCTTCTTTAAACAAACTGACACTTTCGGCAATGGCGGCTTCAACCAGTTGCTTGATTCCCCTTTTGCCAGAAATGTCTGCCGTGAAAGGATTGAACTCAATCTGGGGAAAAATCATGGAAGTACGCAGAGATTTGAATGCTTCATTACAAATCGACGGCATTGTATTTACGATGGTAAAAAGAAACACCGTTCACGACGGCATCAAGAATTACGTAAAAGAAGAAGTAAAAAATGTAAAAATATTTGATGCAGAAATCAGACATTTGATAGATTTTCAAAAATCACAAATTGCCCAGAATTCTATTTCAAAATTTTCAGGAAGTTCAGAAGCCGCCAAATGCTATGGCGATTTTTGCGATGAGTACATCACCTATCTACAAACTGTAAAATAAAAAACCATGAAAGACATCAGAAATATCCTCGCAAGTAAAACCAAGCAAGCACTCTCAAGTAATTTGCTCAATGCCGATAGCATCCGTAAAAACATCATCATTCTCGACGAACTCAAAGAATTGATTCCACCTTTGATGGATGAAGAGTTTGCTCAATTAGAAAAAAATATTTTAGAACACGGCTGCCAAACGCCACTACAAGTATGGCAAACCACCAAAGCACAATTGGGACTGCCCTACAATCAGGAAGAGGAATTGGCTTACGTACTTATCGACGGACACAACCGCCATCGCATTTGTACCCAACACAATCGCCCCTTTGAAGTATATATGCTTTTCTTTCCTTCTATCAAAGAAGCGAAAGACTACATGATAGACCTACAATTGGGAAGAAGAAACCTAACGACACAACAATCATCGTACTTGCGTGGACTTCGTTATAACAATGAAAAAATAGATAAAAACAGCAATTTAAAGGCAGTTTTATCGAAGGGTCAGACTGACCCTTCGGGAAATTTGACCGACGACAGCGAAGCAATGCCGAAGGGTCAGACTGACCCTTCGGGAATTTCTACTGCCGAAAGACTTGCGAAGGAATATAAAGTAAGTGCCAAAACCATCAAAAGAGATGCGGAGTTTGCCAAGGGTTTGGATAAATTGGACATTACGTTAAGAAATGAAGTACTGAAAGGCACAACGAAAGTTGATAAAAATGTGATTCAGAAAATCGGGAAGTCAACAGATTTGTTGAAGCCGATTGGCGATATTGAAACACTGATGAAATTGACGACCGATAATGAGGTGGTAGAAAAAGTAAATCCACAAAACGAAAATATCGAGCGTCAGGCAAATGAATTAATTAATCTCAGTAAGAAATTTGCCAAAAGTAAAAGCAAAGCAGACTTAGAAGAAATTATACGATTGGCTCAGGAAGCGATTAGTCAATTGAATTAGTCCAGATTTGTTATCAGTAAAAAGGCTCTTAAATTTCCATCCTTAGAAATTTAAGAGCCTTTTTTATTGACGAATAAAGCAAAAAATTATTTGGGCAATTTATCTTTGAGATAACCGAAAGTCCAAGTACCAGCAATGGCACTCAATAAAGTAATCGTCACAGCGGCAAAGCCACTTCCGATTTGAGCAAACAATGGGCCGGGACAAGCTCCAGTAATTGCCCAACCTAAACCGAAAATCAATCCTCCATAGATTTGTCCTTTGTTGAAAGTTTTATCATGGAAAATGATTTTTTCACCTGAGAGTGTTTTGATGTCGAATTTCTTGATAAGCATTACCGAAATCATGCCCACCACTACGGCAGTTCCGATGACGCCATACATAAAAAACGATTGCAAACGGAACATCTCTTGGATTCTAAACCATGAAATAATTTCGGCTTTTACGAAAACAATCCCAAAAAAGATACCCACTAACATATATTTAAAATTGCCGGCAATGGGTTCTTTCTTTACTTGTTCATTGGGAGCATCACAAATAAATTCTTCGTTGATTAAAACTTCTTCTGTTTGCATGATTTAAAATAGTTTAAAGATGAATGGTAAAAGTAAATGCGTCATAATGAAACCGCCAGCCATGAATGAAATAGTGGCGATTAATGAAGGTAATTGCAAAGTTGACAAACCCATAATGGCGTGTCCAGAAGTACAACCGCCTGCATAACGAGTACCAAAACCTACCATAAAGCCTCCGATTACAAAAAAGAAAAGTCCTTTTAAAGTAAAAATATTCTCAAGACTGAATAAGTCTGTGGGCATCAAGTGTGAAAAATCTGTGATGCCAAAAGCTTTTAAATCTGCAATGGTATTCTCACTGACAACAATGGCTTCGGGGTTCGATAAAAAGTTGGTCGCAACATAACCACCGATAGCAATGCCTGCCACAAAGAATAAATTCCACATTTCTTTTTTCCAATCGTATTTAAAAAAAGGAATATTGGCAGGAAAACAAGCCGCACAAATATGACGTAAAGAAGAAGAAATCCCGAAAGATTTATTCCCGATAATTAATAAAGTAGGCACTGTGAGTCCGATTAATACTCCAGCAATTGCCCAATGCCAAGGTTGGCGAATGATTTCAAACATTATTTGAAGGATTATATTTTAAAAATTACTTTAATTTAGAAGGACAAACAAAATCTGTTTTAGGCACATTTGTTTTGGCAATTGCTCCAAATCCACCAGCTACATCGACCACGTTATCAAAACCACGAGCTTTGAGAATTGAACAAGCCATCATAGAACGGTAACCACCTGCACAGTGAATATAATTGCTTTCAGATTTAGAAAATTCAGCCATGTTTTCACTCAATACAGCCAAAGGAATATTCATCGCTTCGTCCACGTGTTCGGCTGTGTACTCTGATTGTTTACGTACATCTTTTACGATTAATTTACCTTCAGCTTCTTCAAATCTTTGAGCAAATTCTTCTGCTGAAATAGATTCGATAATATCAATTTCTTTATCGGCATTTTTCCAAGCCTCAAATCCGCCTTTTAAGTAGCCTATTACATTGTCGTAACCCACACGTGACAAACGAGTGATGATTTCATCAATGTTTTCTTCGTCCGCTACAAAAAGAATTTCTTGTTCGATGTCTGTAATCAAAGTACCAATCCACGGAGCAAAATCGCCTTTGATGCCAATGTTGATTGAGTTGGGAATAAAGCCATCTTTAAAAGTTTGAGCAGAACGAGTATCAATCACAATTGCTCCCGTTTCGTTTGCGGCAGCTTCAAAAGCTTCTGCCGATAATGCTTGTACGTTATTGACAATATCATCAATACTTTTAATTCCCGTTTTGTTCATCATTACATTTTTAGGGAAATAATATGGCGGTGGTAATAAACCGTCTGTTACTGCAGCAATAAATTCTTCTTTAGTTTGTGGCTTCAAGGCATAATTAGTCGCTTTTTGATTCCCCAAAGTATCGAAAGTTTCTTTACTCATGTTTTTACCACAAGCTGAACCTGCTCCGTGTGCTGGATAAACGATTAAATCGTCGGGCAAAGTCATGATTTTTTTTCTCAATGAATCATATAAAAAGCCCGCTAAATCGTCGGTGGTGATACTTCCTAATTTTTGAGCTAAATCTGGACGACCCACATCGCCAATGAAAAGCGTATCACCTGAAAACAAACAGTGTTCATGTCCGTTTTCGTCAATTAATAAATAACAAGAAGATTCCATCGTGTGGCCGGGTGTATGAAGTACTTTAATACTTATTTTTCCCAACTGAAATACTTGTTCGTCTTTAGCGATAATACAATCAAAACTTGGATTTGCGTTTGGGCCATAGACAATAGAAGCTCCTGTTTGTTTGGATAAATCTAAATGACCAGACACAAAATCGGCGTGAAAGTGTGTCTCGAAAATATATTTAATTTTTGCTCCGTTGCGATTGGCTTTGGCAATATAAGGTTGTACTTCACGAAGTGGGTCGATTATCGCTACTTCACCTTCTGATTGGATGTAATAAGCACCTTGTGCTAAACAGCCTGTATAAATTTGTTCTACAATCATCTGCTAATGAATAAAATAATAGTTTATCTGTAAGGGAAAATATATGTTTTACAATTTTTTTCTAAGTATCAAAATGGCTACAATACCATAAAACAATACGGCGAGCCAAAGAATTTCAGTAGAGGCAACAAAAAAGGCTAATACTCCGCCGACGATGAAACCTGTGATATTGAGCATTTTTACGGTAAATGCCTTTAATAAGGTTTTCTGACAGTCGGTAGCACAGTTACCAAAAAAGTATTTGGCGATGTCAAGCCCAGATGCCATTACTACGCCTGTGATTTGGGAAGGACGTACTTGGTTTTCTGTGTGGTTCGCCCCGAAGGCATTTTGCGTACTGGAAACCAAAAAGAATAACCAAACGACCAAATTTCCAGATACAACTGCCGACAATACAATCAGTAAATTCAAGAAAATGGGTAATGATTTTACAAAAGCATTCTCATGATTTTTTCCATAAAAAAAACAAGAAGAAGCCCAAACCGAACCCAACCAATACATAAAAATATACGAACAAGTAAGGATTAGGTCTGAAAGTGTAGCTGTGCGGTTCGACAAAATACTTGAACTATAATGCCCCGTAACATTGGTAACAACTAAACTCAACTGCTGAATACCTAAAATATTGATGATTCCCGAAATCAACGAAAAGGTAAAGGATGCTATGTATGTTTTTCGAGTAATCATGTATTATATTTATGAATTAATATATGTTGATTTTTTCATATAATAGTCAAAAAAAGGATTACATATTGCAATCACAATTTTCGATACATTGTAAAAGTTTTACGATTTCTTTTTCTTTTAAAGCATAGAATACATTTAAACCATCTTTTTGAGATTGTAAAATACCTCTTAATTTCATATTGATTAAATGGTGCGAAATCAAAGACTGTTCGCAGTCGAGTGCTTTACAAATATCATTTACGCCCATTTCGCCTTCTTCACTCAGCAAATCAATAATGGCTAAACGAATAGGATGTGCCACCGTTTTAAGAATGTAAGCGGCTTTTTCCATTTTCTGCTTACTGGCTTGAAATCTTTCATTTTGAGTCAATTCGATTGTTTCCATCTGCTTCTGATTAATTACAATACAAATATATGATAATATTTTCATATAATGCAAATAAAAAATAGAAACTCATGAATAAAAAAATCACTTCGTTTCTATTGAAAAGGAATAAATGTCTATTTATCAGTGGATTACTTTCTTTTTCTTCAAATTATACTTGTCACCTTTTTTCAAGAAAGAGACTTTTAGTTCTTTTTCTTTGCCTTGAGTATCAAAAATCAAAACTTGACTTTCGCCCAAAACTTCTGCTAAATAATTGTCTTGTACATAAACAGCAGTATTTTCGTCGATTCCGATGCCTAATAATTCAGGATTTAGTAAAATCAAGCCCATCAAACGGTTTTCTCTTTGTCGTTTTACAAAATGCTGGTCAACAATAGCATTTGTCAATAAGCCTAAACCTTTTTTTACTTCCACTTGCGTTCCGTCGATTACATCAAATTTTCCTTCTCCCGTTATCATTTTTTCAGACATAATCGCAGTGCCTGCACTTGAACCCGAAAAAACTACTTGTTGATGATAACGCTCGTGCAAGGCTTTGTACAATTCTTCATCTTCTAAAACCTTCATAATTCGTACTTGGTCACCACCTGTAAAGAAAATCCCTTTTGCCGTTTTTAATTGATTCAAAAAAGTGATTTTAGATTCCGCCGTCAAAGGCGACATCGGAGCGTGAACAATTTTGATAGGAGAGAGGCTTGCCAAATCTTCACGGATAGATTCAAAACTTGCGGGCTGCTCACCACTTGCCCAAGTAATAATCAAGATTTCGCCTTGAGCATCGCCACTTAGCTGAATCAACTTTGTTAAAGCATCTTTGGGACGTTCGCCACCGCCAATAATGATAAGTCGCTCCTGAGCAAAGGCAGTACTTACAAAGAAAAGGAGGAAAAATAACAGGATTTTGTTCATATTTCTTGTGTTTGATGAATGATTTTATAACAAAATATCAAAAACAATTCTATAAATCAAAAGAAAATGCTGTTTAAAAGGGATTGGCAAATCTGGGCAATGCTCATTCAAAAAACTCTGCTTTTGCGTATCTTTGCATTTCATAAAAAAATACAATGATTTCAATAGATAACGTAGCGGTAGAGTTCGGTGGAAGAGCTCTTTTTAGTGATGTCACTTTCAACATCAACGACAAAGATAAAGTAGCCCTTATGGGAAAAAACGGAGCGGGAAAATCGACGCTTCTGAAAATTATAGCAGGCGTAGATAAACCTACCAGAGGTAAAATTTCAGCTCCCGGCGATGCCGTAATTGCCTATTTGCCTCAGCACTTACTTACGGAAGATAACAGTACGGTTTTTGAAGAAACGTCTAAAGCTTTCTCGACGGTTTTGAATATGAAAGCTGAAATTGATGAATTGAATACACAGCTTGAAACCAGAACTGACTATGAATCAGACGAGTACATGAATATCATCGAGAAAGTTTCTGAACTGAGCGAGAAGTATTATTCTATTGAAGAAATCAATTTTGATGCAGAAGTAGAAAAAACTTTGTTGGGTTTGGGCTTTTTACGTTCAGATTTT
Organism: Arcicella rigui; assembly: GCF_034929435.1. Taxonomy (NCBI): domain Bacteria; kingdom Pseudomonadati; phylum Bacteroidota; class Cytophagia; order Cytophagales; family Flectobacillaceae; genus Arcicella; species Arcicella rigui. Next base: position 19,421 of record NZ_JAYFUM010000006.1, on the reverse strand, counting down.
ACTCGCCAAACCAGTGAATTTAGTGGTGGCTGGCGAATGAGAATTGAGTTGGCGAAAATTCTTCTTCAAAATCCTGATTTGATTTTATTGGATGAGCCGACCAACCACATGGATATTGAATCTATCCAATGGTTAGAGGATTTTTTGATTAATAATGCCAAAGCCGTTATCGTCATTTCTCACGATAGAGCTTTTGTAGATAATATTACCAACCGCACCATTGAATTGACGATGGGACGCATTTACGATTATAAAGTAAATTATTCTCAGTACTTACAACTCAGAAAAGAGCGTCAGGAACAACAGCAAAAGCAATTCAACGACCAGCAAAAAATGATTGCTGAAACGCAAGAATTTATCGACCGTTTCAAAGGAACGTACTCTAAAACGCTTCAAGTGCAATCAAGAGTAAAAATGTTGGAAAAAATTGAGATTGTAGAAGTAGATGAAGTAGATACTTCTGCCTTGAATTTGAAATTTCCACCTGCTCCACGTTCAGGAAATTATCCTGTTATCGTTGATAATGTTAGTAAAAGTTATGACGACCATTTGGTTTTCAAAGATGCTTCACTCACAATAGAAAGGGGCGAAAAAGTAGCTTTTGTGGGTAAAAACGGAGAAGGGAAGTCAACGATGGTGAAAGCAATCATGGGCGAAATACCTTTTGAAGGAAACCTAAAATTAGGTCATAATTGTATGATTGGCTATTTTGCACAGAACCAAGCTTCTTTATTGGATGAAGATTTAACGGTTTTCCAAACGATTGATAATATTGCCGTGGGAGAAGTTCGTACTAAAATCAAAGATATTTTAGGGGCTTTTATGTTTAGTGGCGACAGCATTAACAAAAAAGTAAGAGTATTGTCGGGTGGTGAAAAAACTCGTTTGGCAATGGTAAAATTATTACTTGAGCCTGTGAATTTGTTGATTCTGGATGAGCCAACCAACCACTTGGACTTGAAAACAAAAGATATTTTGAAAGATGCGTTGAAAAGTTTTGAAGGAACAATCATCTTGATTTCTCACGATAGAGATTTCTTAGACGGATTGGCGAACAAAGTATTTGAATTCGGCAACAAGCGAGTAAAAGAACATTTTGAAGACATTACTGGATTCTTGAGAAATAAAAAATTAGAAAATTTACGAGAGATTGAACGTAAAGAGAAGTAAAATTTAAGCCCGTGAGTCAACTCATGGGCTTAAATTTTTAAATCATTCCAAATCATGAAAGTAAAGGAAACGATAAAAAAAAGGAAAAGTATCATCTTAGTTACTTCGCCAATTATTGGTTTGATGATTGCAACGCCCATTTTTTTGTCCATCGGTTTTAAGCTAATACTCTTTCCTTTAGTCATTTTTTTTGTAATAAATTTAGCTTTTATGAGCTGGTTTTTGAATATCTATTTTTCAAGAAATTTCTTCAAAAATTACCAGCATCTATTTTGGAAATGGCTTGCCAGCACTTTGTGCATGGTTGCCTTTGTTTCGTTTACTTATCCCATAATTTTCTTGGTAGTACATTTACAAAATCCATATTTTTGGATTATCCGAAGTGTAAATGTGACGGCCGTAAACACAATTATTTTCATTATTAATATGCTGATTGAAACTCGTGAGACGGCAATTAATTTAGAAAATGAAAATAACAAACTAAAAATCAGTCAATTAGAAAGTCAGTTGGCTCAATTGAAAAATCAAATCAATCCACATTTTTTGTTCAATGCCTTGTCTTCCTTGAAATCTTTGATGAAACGAAATCCAGAAAATGCGGAAGGGTATTTGATAAAACTTTCTGAGTTTCTGCGAATAAGTATCACCAAAAGTCAAGACCTTGTTTCGCTTCAAGAAGAATTACAACTTTGTGCTGATTACATTGATTTACAACAAATGCGGTTTGGTGAAGGATTGCATTATCAAATTGAGTTTCAAGAAGAAATTCAGTCCTATAAAATTCCCTTTTTTGCTTTACAAAGTTTATTAGAAAATGCTTTGAAACACAATATTGTAAGCAAAGCTAATCCACTGACAATCAGGATAATGATTCAAAATCAAAGAATTATCGTTCAGAATAATCTTCAAGAAAAATTTGTGATGCAAGCCAATTCTCAAACGGGTTTGAAGAATTTGAATGAAAGAATGAAAATTTATACGGGCGAAGAACTGAGTATTGAAAAAGATGATAAACAATTTTCTGTGAGCCTAAAATTATTGAAACAATGAAAGTCGTAATTATTGAAGATGAGCTTTTGACCGCCGAAGATTTACAAGATGAATTGAAGGTGATAAATCCAAACATTGAAATTGTGGCTACTTTGGCGACGATTGAAGAAGCCGTTAATTTCTTTAAAGTACGACAAGATTTTGACCTCATTTTTTCAGATATTCAACTTGGCGACGGACAATCTTTTGAGATTTTCAAACAAGTAAAGGTAAAAGCTCCAATCATTTTTTGTACTGCCTACAATCAGTATGCTTTAGAAGCCTTCAAAACCAATGGCATTGACTATATTTTAAAACCTTTTGATAAGAAAAGTATTGCAAAAGCTCTTGAAAAACACAGTGTTTTAAAAGAAAATTTTCAAGAAAAAACGCCTGATTATCAGACAATTCCACCACAAAATTCATTTTCAAAAAATACTACTTTACAATCGCTTTTGGTTCATCAAGCGGATAAAATTATTCCTATCCAAGTAAATAGTATCGCCATTGTTCAACTCAAACATCAAGCACTGCATATCCATACGCTTGACGGACAAGCCTTTGTTATTTTTCAGTCATTGGATGAACTTGAACACAAAATCGGGCAATCATTTTATCGAGTAAATCGTCAGTTTTTAGTCAACAGAAAAGTGATTTCAAGTGCTTCGCAGTACTTTGGTCGCAAATTATTACTTCATTTAAGTATTCCTTACGAAGAACAACTCATCATCAGCCGAGAAAGAACACCACATTTTTTAGCATGGCTGAGTGAACATTAATACAATTTTACGCTTCCGAGCCAATTTTGGCTGTTTCCAGTACTTTTTTGTCACTTACTAAAAGCTATCTGTTGAAATTTGGGCATTCAACTATCAAATGAAAATTCATTGATACAAAGCCATGAAACAAATTTTAACCTTGATATTGCTGTCGTTTTTTTCGGCAAAAGCTCAACAAAATCTTCAATTTACCAATCCTGATGCTCTTTTAAATTTTGCTTGGCAAAATAGCATCGCTCTGAAAACGGGAAATGTGCAAGTTGCTTTGGCAAAGTACCAAACCTATTATGCCAATATTAATCGCTTTAATCCACGAGCTAATGTTGCTTATGCTGCCACAGACAATTTTCAATTACCAGTAAATTTTATTCCAACAGAAATTTTTGGTGGGCCGACGGGTTCATTTAAAGAAGTAAAATTTGGTCAACAATATATACAAAATATTAGCATAACCCCACAAATAGACTTGATAAATCCCGCTGCTTGGGCAAAATTAAAATCGGTAAAAACAAGCGAACAACTCAGTACTTTAAACGTAAAACTTACCCAAAAAACAATTGCTGAAAGTGTTGTAGCAGTGTATTTCAACGTTGTTTCTTTACAAGAACAAGTAAAAATTCTGACAAAAACTTTACAAAATGCAGATTCAGTATTGGCGATTGTTCAACAAAAATATAGTCAGGGAATAATCCGTTCGCAAGATGTAAATACGGCTACGGTAAATCAATTACTACTTCAAGACCGCATTCAGCAAGCCCAAAATGGCATTGAACAGCAATATGTTTTACTAAAATCACTTTGCGACATTCCCATTTCGAGTATCGTAACGATTGAACATCAAGTAAAAAATTCAGAAAACATTGCTATTGAAAATAATACTCTAAAAGTACAACAAGCTGATTTACAAGTACAATACGCACAAAACGAATTGAAAGCAAATCAGAAAAGTTATTACCCAACACTCTCATTAATAGGCAATTGGGCGATACAAGAGAACTCCAATCAACATTTTTTTGATAATAATGCACGTTGGTTTCCAAACAGTTATCTTGGATTGCGACTAAACTTTGTCATTCCAGATGCCAATAAATTAGCACAAAGCAGTACCGTAAAAAGTAATGTTGAGTTGGCAAATTTGAATTTAAAGAAACAGCAATTCCTGCAAGATACTGAGCAAGAACAATTAAGATTAGAATATCAAAAAGCACGAGAAAGCGAAGCGATAAGTAAAAAGATTGAATATTTAAAAAATGATACTTATCTAAAAAATTTGAATTTGTTCCAACAAGACATTTATCCCACTGAAAACCTAATGAACTCATTTACGGATGCACTCAACGCTCGTTTGAATCACCAAGTATCAAGCATTTTAGTAGCATTTCAACAGGCAAAAATCAATATTAACAATACCATCAAATAATGAAAAATATATCTATATTTCTTAGCAGTTTAATTGTCGTTAGCCTTCTTTTTTCTTGTGGTAAAAAAACAGAAACGACTACTGTTCAACGCAAAGACATTACAGAAATGGTTTTTGCCACAGGAGCTTTAAAAACAGAAAATGAATATGTGTTGGCAGCACAAACGGATGGCTATTTGAAAAATCTCAATTTCGAAGAAGGTGATTTGATTCAAGCAGGAAAAGTTTTGGCGGTTATCGACAATCAGCAAAGTATGGTGAATGTAAACCAAACTGCCAAGTTATTGGCGATTGCCAAAACTAATGCCAGCGAAAATGCTCCACTTCAACAACAAGTAAAAGTAAATATTGGTCTTGCGAAAGAAAAACTGAAACAAGATGAATTGCAAGCCGAACGCTATCGAAAATTATTAGAGACCAACAGCATTGCTAAAGTGGAGTACGAAAATGCCGCTTTGGCGGTTTTGAACAGCAAAGCCAGTATCAAAGCTTTGGAAGAACAATTGGAAAGTTTACAGATTTCTGCCAAGCAACAAGTGATTTTGCAAGAACAACAAAATGAAGTGAGCAATGCCGTTGCCGACAATAACCAAATTGTAGCCTACATCAACGGTAAAGTATATAAAAAGAAAAAGCAATTGGGCGATTATGTTCGTAAAGGCGATGTGATTGCCGTAATTGGAAATCCGAATAAAATTTATGCGAGTTTGAGTATTGATGAAAGTAATATGTCGAAAATTAAATTAGGGCAACCGCTTGTAATTCAACTCAATACTAATAACAAGAAAAATTACAAAGCTCAAATAGGAGAGATTCTGCCATCCTTCGACGAAGCGACACAATCATTTATTGTGAAAGCCTACTTCACTGAGCCACTTGATTTTACCATCATTGGTACTCAATTGCAAGCAAATGTAACAACAGGCGAGAAGAAAAATGTGTTGGTTATTCCACGCAGTTATTTGGGATATGGCAACAAAGTAATGCTCAAAGATAAATCGGTGGTGGATGTGCAAACGGGCATTGTTTCAACGGATTGGGTGGAGATTTTGAAAGGGTTGAACGAAAACGAAAGCATTTTAAAAGAATTGCTATGAAAAACTATCAGCATAATATCAATGGGGAAATTGCTTACACGCATTTGTTTTCAAGAAAAAAGCAAACTTTTATTGCGGCTTTGGGCGTAACGGTCGGCATTGCGATTTTTATTTTTATGAATTCGCTAATGAATGGCTTTGAAGTGGCTTCTACCGAAAGTTTGTTTAAATCAACGCCCCACATCAGAATTTATAAAAACGATGCTATCAGTAAAGCTTTGGTGGTGAACAAAGACACGAACAAAATCAATGTATTGGCAAACCCAAAAATTACTTCTGAAAGTAAGAAAATTGTCAACCCCGCTGAATTGATAAAAATCCTAAAAAATGAGGCAGAAGTAGTAGGGGTTACTCCCAATGTAAGTGCCAATGTTTTTTATAAAAATGGCGATTCGGAAGTAAGTGGAAGGATTTCGGGCGTTGTGATTGAAGACCAAAATGCCATGTTCAATTTACAATCTTACATTGCAGACGGCGACTACAACAGCCTTTCGGGTTATCAAAATGGCATTATCATGGGCGTTGGCATTGCTGAAAAACTAAACCTTCGCTTGAACGATAACGTAACGGTTACTTCGGCTTTGGGCGTAAATAAATTGATGAAAATTGTCGCTTTATTACAGACAAAAAATTCGGCTATCGACAAATCTTTGTCATACATCAATTTGCCTGTTGCTCAACAATTACAAAAACAAAGTCCATCCTACATCACTGATATTTACTTGAACGTAAAGGACTATGAAAAGGCAAAATCATACGTGGATAAATACAAAAGGCTAACGGGCTACGATGTTGAAGACTGGGAAACAGCCAATGCCACTGCGGCAGCCGCCAATAAAATGCGTAAAATGATGGCTATGGCGATTTCATTCTCTATTATGTTGGTCGCAGCTTTCGGAATTTATAATATCCTGAATATGACCATCATGGAAAAACTAAATGATATTGCTATTTTGAAAGCCATCGGTTTTTCGGGAAAAGATATTGTTAAAATTTTTGTGACCGAAGCCATTATCATTGGTGTTATTGGCATTATCATCGGTTTGTGTTTTGCTTTACTTTTAGTAAAACTGATGAGTAATCTTTGGGTAGGAGGGGACATTGGCTTTTTCCCGATTCGGATTTTTCCGAAGTACTTCGGTATCGGTGTAATTTTTGGTTTGGTCGTAACTTTCTTTGCAGGCTATTTGCCAGCACGAAAAGCGGCATTACTTGACCCCATTTCAATTTTCAGAAAATGAGTAATTCAGATAATATTTTACTAAGTACGCAAGGCGTAGGAAAGTACTTCTACGAACCCGAAAAATTCAAAGTATTGAACGACATCAGCTTTGACATCAAAAAAGGGGAATTCGTGACGATGATTGGGAAATCTGGGAGTGGAAAATCTACCTTATTGTATATTTTGTCAACGATGGACACCGATTATGAAGGCAATCTGTGGTTGGATAAAGAAAACCTTACGCAACAAAGCAAAGAAAGATTGGCAGAAATCAGAAATGAAAAAATCGGTTTTGTTTTTCAGTTTCATTACTTGTTACCCGAATTTTCTTGCTTGAAAAATGTAATGATTCCTGCCTTGAAATTAGGCAAATATTCAAGAGAAGAAATCGAAGAAAAGGCTTATAAAACTCTTAGTTTATTAGGACTAAAAGACCAAGCTTTGAAAAGTGCTTCCAAACTTTCGGGCGGACAACAACAAAGAGTTGCCATTGCCAGAGCCTTGATTAATGACCCGAAAATCATCATGGGCGACGAACCCACAGGCAATTTAGACAGCAAAAATACCAGTATAGTTTTTGATATTTTCAAACAATTGACCTCAGAATTTAACCAGACCGTCATTGCCGTAACGCACGACAACGACTTTGCCAAAGCCTCCGACAGAATTATTGAAATGGCTGATGGCAGAATTATTGGGTAAAATATTATAAACGATCTAAGTTCGGCAGAATAGCATATTTGCTTTTGTCGAACTTTTTTTGTTCTATGAAATTGCATAAATTTGTGGTTCAATTCACAAAAAAATACAATATTTCATTGAATGATAGTCAAATATTGTTCAATGTAACATTTATCACGAATTCTTCTTTTTCAAGAAAATATTTTTGTGATAAATTATGAAATAAAATGAACCACCAATTTTATAGCGTTTTACTTGTTTGTACTTTATTGGGTAAATCTTTGTTGGGTACTGCACAAAATTCGGCAAGCTCTACCAAAGACAGTACTTCGTTTTTGAATGCCTTTGCCAAAGGAAAAATGTATGGACAAGTACGTATGTTGTCTATATTCACTGATAACCAAAATGAATTATTGGATTTTCATGCTACTGCCATTGGCTTGAGTTTAACGTATCGTTCAGCTATTTACAAGGGCTTTCAGTGGGAAATTGGCGGAAACTTAACCCAAAATATTGAGTCGTCGGATTTTACAATTAAAGACCCAACTACGGGAGCTCAAAGTCGCTACGAAATGGGCTTATTCGACCTTACCAATATCAATAAGAAAAATGTACTTCTCAGACTTCAAGCACTTTCTTTGAAATATCGTTTTAAAAACGGTAGCGTTTTAGTTGGTAATTATGTTCCCAAAAACCTGTTTATCAACGCACAAGACGGAAGAATGTCGCCAACGATGGTAGAAGGCATTGCCTTTGAGTTGAACCCAAGCAAAAAATTACAAGTAAAAGCCGATTGGATTTGGCGAATTTCTCCTCGTTCTACTACACGTTGGTACTCCGTTGCCAACTCCTTGGGCATAAACTCAACAGGGATTAATCCAGATGGCTCAAGGTCGCAGTACGCAGGAAATACGCAGAGTGCTGGCGTGGGTATTCTTGATATAAACTATCAATTAATGCCTTTTTTGAAAGTACTTGCAGGGAATATTTTTGTTGAAAATATTTTCAATGCCGCCTATCTAAAAACTGAGTTATCGCACAAAGTAAACAATACAGAAGACCTTTTAGTGGGAGCAATTTTAGTTCGCCAAAATCCATTGGGTACTGGTGGAAACACTGACCCAACAAAAAGCTATTTCCCTACCCAAAATCATTCTTTACTGTTTAGTTCAAGATTAGCTTACCGCTTGAAATCGTGGGATGGTTCACTGAATTTTAGTAGAATTAATGCCGAAGGACGTTTTTTGATGCCAAGAGAATGGGGAGCTGAACAGATTTATACTTTTTTATCCCGTGAACGAAACGAAGGCTTGGGCGATGTCTGGGCTTATTCAGCCAGATTGTCGAGAAATTGGTTCAGTAAGAGGCTAAGAACTGAAATTGGTTATGGTTATTATCGCCTTCCAGATGTCAGTAATGTAGCATTAAATAAGTATGGCGTTCCGAGTTACACACAATTGAATGTGCTGGTCAATTATCAATTTTCGGGAAAATGGAAAGGGCTAAACGCTCAAATGCTGTATGTTCAAAAAGATAAGCAAGGCAATGTTTACAACAACGAACGTTTTGTGATAAATAAAGTAAACATGAGTCAGTTTAATATTGTGATGAATTATGTTTTCTAATCATTCGGAGATTGATTTTCTCCGAATGATTAGCAATTAATTTTCTATACTTTTTTTCTAATCTGAATGATATTTACTAAAAACGAAAATGCCATTGAGAAATAAATGTATTGTTTCGGAATATGGAAAGCCAAACCTTCGGCAATTAGCGTAATACCAATCATCATCAAGAAACAAAGTGCCAATATTTTCAGAGAAGGGTGTTTACTGATAAAATCGCTGATGGCTCCTGCCACCATCATCATGATTGAAATGGAAACAATTACAGCGGTGTACATCACCCAAAGTTCATCTACCAAACCAACGGCTGTAATGATACTGTCGATTGAAAAAACTAAATCAAGTAAGATGATTTGACCAATAATTTTCGTAAACGACTTGTAAACAAAAGGTTTATCATCGTGTTCGTCTTCGGTTTTTTCAAAAATTTCCTTGTTGCTTTTGTACAACAAAAACAAACCTCCTACGATAAGTATCAAATCTTTTCCCGAAAAATCCATTCCCGAAAGCACAAAAAGGGTTTTATCGAGCTTCATAATCCAGCTAATACCTGCTAATAAAATCAAGCGAGTAAGCAAAGCCAAACTTAAACCAAGTAAACGAGCTTTTTTGCGTTTTTCTGCTGGTAGTTTATCCGATAAAATGGAAATAAAAATGATGTTATCGATTCCTAAGACAATTTCGAGAACGATAAGGGTGATGAGAGAAATAATAATTTCAGTTGTCATGTTTAGATAATGATTGTTTTATGCTAAACGACAAAAGCCCTACTTATGTTCTGCCATTGCCAAAAGAAATCCTACTACAAAACCTGAAATCAATACAAAAGACAAATAAAGTAATGCTAAAAAGATATACGACAAAATGATTTTTAAAATCCTTGATTTGAGCGGTAGGTAGTCGAAAAGTTGAAGAAGTACCCAACAAGTATAGGCTATTCCAATGATGTCGGGAATGGTTAAAACGCCAAGACTATCTTTTTTATCAAATAAAAATACAAGCGGGAAAAAAATCAGTCTAAGAATAATATGAAAACCCGCCACAAAAGCATTGATAACAATGTGCTGAATAAAATTGTAGCGTTCTTTTTTAAAAGCCCAATAAGTACTCAGCGAAGAAATAGGAATCAATATCAAAGTTGATAAAGCATAATTGGCACTTATCCAATCCAAAATTTTGGTAACATTGATTACCTTTTTGGCATCTGCATCAGGAATTTCTTTTACCAGCAAAGCAATATCAAAATAATGAATGACAAAGCCATAAATCCCTGCAAGTACCAGTAAAAAAGAAATAGGTTTAAAATGTCGAACTCTTTGTCCTTCGATAAATTCTTTAATAGAATAACCCGGACGAGTAGATAACTCTTTGAGCGTAAACAAAATACCTTTGTCTAAATTCAAAAGTCCTTGTTGTATATCATACCAAAGAAAATGTGAGTTAATCTCATGCGTATCAGCCGATTGCCCACATTCACTACAAAAATTTCCCTCAAAATGCGTATTACAGTTCTTACAAATTGTCATAAATTAAAACGTTGATACAGAAAGATAGGGATTTTCAATTAATGATTCAAATCTGTATTATTGAAAAAATGGTTAGCATTGATTCCTTTTGTTGTTCAAGCTTTTACTTGCAGTTATCCATTGTTTCAGTTTCAAAAGAAATATCTCATATAAGTATAAGTGATACGAATTAATTTAACAAGCCTTCGTTTCTTAGGTATTGCCATACCGTTGAAATATTACAAACTCGAAGGTTTGAACGATACCAATAGTCATCCGCTTGAGGAGTAACTATCAAATTTAATTTTGCTCCAAGGTCTTCTATTGCCAATGTATTGCCTTTGCTAATGTTGGGCGAATTTCCATATTTAATTTCTATGGTAACTTTTACCTGAGTATTTTGCACAAGGACTAAATCCAGTTCGGCTTTGTCTTTTGTTCGGTAAAAAAAAGGCTCAACATCACTTTTTAAATTGGCGATAATCTGTTGAATCACATAGCCTTCCCAAGAATTTCCGATACCAATATTGCCATACAGCCCTTCAAGATTTTGAATACCCATTAAATGATGTAAAATACCTGTATCTCTGAAAAATAACTTAGGAGATTTCACCAAACGTTTACTGATATTTGTAAAATAAGGTTTCAAAGTACGTATCAAAAAAGCTGATTCCAGAAAATTGATATAGCTTTTTACTGTCGGCTGGGAAATATTAAGAGAGTCCGACAGATTCGTATAATTCAACATTCCTCCTTGCAGATTTGTAAGCATACGAAGCATATTTCTCATTAATGCAGGAGAAGCTGCTAAACCTAAATTAGGTAAATCTCGTTCGATATAGGTTTGGACAAAACCTCTGAACCAAAAATCCGCCATTTTATCGTTCGGAGCTAACAAAGCATCAGGAAACCCACCTCTTAACCAATGTTGTTGATAAGAAATATCAGGTGCGATTTCCTGATAATGAAGCCCTTGCATTTCTATATAAATAATCCTTCCCGCTAAAGTTTCAGAGCTTTGTCGCAACAAAGACGGTGATGCAGAACCCAGCAAAATAAAACGACCTGCTTGTCGATTTTTGTCAATCATCGAACGGAGTAAAGGAAACAATTCCGGCATCCTTTGAATCTCATCTAAAATGACAATCTCGTTTTCATGTTCTTGAAAATATAAATCTGGGGCAACTTTAAGTTTATCTTGGTCAACATAATATTCTAAATCAAGATAAACCGAAGGTTTATTTAATTTAGTCATTAAATTTTTTACCAAAGTCGTCTTTCCAACTTGCCTTGGGCCTAAAATAGCAACAGCAGGCAAATAAGATAAGCTTTCTAATATCTCTGTTTCAATACTTCTCGTAATCATGTCATCGTATTATTCGTACAAATCTAAATTTAATTTTTAGATTTGTACGAATAATATAAAAAATATTTGAAAAATAGGACAAGTCAATACTCAGTAGAAATCCAATTCATGCTGTAAATTCTGTTTTGCTTGAAATTCAAATTTATCATAAAAGAAATCTGTTTTAAATAGGCGTTCCATCACTAAAAAGTGATTTAAAACTTTTTTTCGTCCAGGATTGTAAACGAAGTCTGGGTAAATAGCATACTCTTTTCTAACGTTTTTGTAATAGACAGCATACTCTTCCCAAGGCATTCCTAAAACAGAAAGGTCTGCATCTGTGAAGTAATTGGTATCACTATCTGCTGATACTCTGTGTGTTTTAGTGGCTAAAATTTGGCTTTTACAGTTTTCTGTAAGCTCATCAGAAAGCCCTATTTGCTTCATTCTTTTTGCTGCCAATTCAGCACTTTTTTCTTCGTTATCTGATTTTAGGGAATTATACACAATATCATGATAGTAAAGCGTAAACAGCATAGTATTCCAATCTGCTATTCTATCTTTTATCTCCGTCAATTGTATTAAAAGATTCTCAAGGTGCTGTAAAGTATGATAAAATCTCTTTTTATTGGAATAGTTTTTTTCGATTTCTGTCCATAATTCATTGTTCAGATTGTTATTATCTGAATAGTTGTTCAGAAGTGCGATGAAGGTTTCTTTTAGCATTGTTTTCTTTCGGAGTTTTCTTAAAGAACTGAAGTGGAATTGTATTAATACTTCGTAACGTAACTATTGAATTATGCCAAATAAATACTTAAAAATATAAAACTCAAATAAGCCCACATACAGACAAAAATAATATGAACGGTAGTTTCAAAAGTTTTTCCTTTCCAAAGAATGGAGGAGTAACCAAAAAACTGAATCAAGAGTCGAATCGCCCAAAATATACCAAAACCCAAACAAATATGCTTTCCTAAATGAGTTTTTGATAGTTCATCCGAAGAAAATATACATAAAAGTCCCATTAAAAAAACCGTAAGAGCTATAAACAAAGTATGAACGTACATCATTTGCTTATTTATCAAACTCAGCTTATTTAATTCCTGTTGCCAATTAAAGTATTTTGGAAAAACACCATGAACAAGTGCTAAAATAAGTAAAAGGACTCCTATTATTTTAAGATGCAATTCCATTTTTTGTGATGATAAATGATGAAATAAATGCAGTGATTTTCTGCTCTTTTTTAACGCTGAGAGATGCTTTTTGAAAAAGTTCTAACCAAGATTTTCTGGAATAAAAGTGTAAAAATCCAATATTATAAGCTAAAAAATTGGGGAAATCTCTTAGATGTTCGGTAACGACGATTGTACCTGTTGGTTTTATGATGCGTTTCAATTCTTTAAAAAATGTAATACGTTCTTGTTCATCTCTGATTTCATGAGCCGCAAAAATTATAAAAACCATATCGACAGTATTATCGGCAATTGGCAAATGATTGGTACTTACCGACTTTGTATTTGGAAAACTTGGATATGCTTTTCTTGCTCTTTTAATTGAAATTTCTGTATGTTTTTCTGGTTCGTAAAAGTCGAATACCCAAAGTTCAGCTTCATTAAACTTTGACGCAAGCAAAGTGCTTGTTTCATCAAAACCTGCATGAATATTAACAATGGTCATGGGGCGTTTTGGGGAGCGATTATCTATCCAATTTAACTGATAAAGACCTGATAAATCATATACATACAATGAGACACAGAGGGAAACAAGCGTTGGCACAAGTACAAATAATTCGATAATCCGTAAATATGGTTTTGTAGGTAAACTTAAATAGTTTTCTGATAACAAAAGGCAACATAGAAAAGCGATTGACACTACATAAAAGTGCCAATTAAAACGAATAATATTCCAAACTCCTTGAAAAGGTTTTCTCATTTTTCCCAACTTTCAATTTTACCTTTTTTCCAAAAATAAGGGATATTCTCTATAACAAAAGCATTAGCAAGTACGATGTTCTGTAAATTTAAAGAGTCCAAGAAGGAAATTTTGTAAGCTTTTATTTGTACAGGTTTTGGTATCCAATTTTCTCTCATTCCTTCAATGATTAATACTTTTTTACTTTCTGCATCATAATGAAAAGTAAAAGGCAAAGGACCAGCATACCTTCTGGCTTCTTTCCAATCTTTGAATGGCGAGTTTTGAGGTAATGCAACTTCATGCTCAGAATTTTCAATTATAATTTCAAAGGCTGATTTTTTAGACGCTATTCTTGTATAAGTATCCTCTTGAGTCTGTACAATATCCGTAGTCGAATAATTATAATGAGTAAAAATATTACCCAAGTATTCCATTTTCTGCTTGTCTGTTTCAGATTTTAAGATGTATAAGCCTCTTAATCTTTTTCCCTCAGTATTGGTGTAGCGAACAAATATGCGATAACCAATTAAAAAGAAATCGTTTCCCAAAAATTTAGGAAATCCTTTGGGTCTTAAATCAGTGGTTTGTACCATCGCAATGGCAACAAAAGCCCATTTATCATCAAAAACATCTAAAGCTAAACAGGGTGGCAGAAGATTTTCTAACTGTTCTTTGGGTACAGCAAATGTTAAAACAACTGAGCTTTTGAAGTAAGCTTCAACGGCAAAAAGCTGATTCTTCAGGCAAGAAAACATTCTAAAAAACGGTTTTAGTTTTTATTAAATCGAAACTCATTGATATAAACGACAGTAATGAAAAGCAAGGCAAAAAGTGCATTGAATCTACCCCAAAGCAATAAATCAGGTACGAGGAAAAACTCAAGTACATTCATAATTGCGACGATAATGATTTGCACCCAAGCATTCAACTTTGAACTTATTTTACTTAGAATCCAAATTGCCATTACTATTTCGGCAAGACCAATCGCAAGCGTCAAAAATCGGGCATAATCAATACTTACAATGCTGGCAACAATTTGTTGATGCCGTGGTATAAGATTTAACACCTTACAAAACAGCCCATTAACGAACCAAACCCCTGCAATGCAATAGTTTAACAGTTTATAAATGTTTCTTTTACTCATCTTTAATAACAATTGTATTCAGACTACTCCTTCATAATCTCCGAAGAAACCAACACAAAATCATACTTTTCAATTAAACGATAGGTATCCATTGTTAGCGAACCGTCGTAGGCAATTTTCCGTCTGATACTTCTTATATCTACCAAAACCCATTTTTCTTTATCGTATAATTTTGAAAATACTTTAGGATTTTCACTGTCATCGCTTTCAAAATCATCAATAATTTTCCCTTTTTCAGTGGTATATCTTACCATGCAATACACATTGGTAAAATTAGTTTTGTTATGTTCGGCTACTTCAAAAATGGCATTTCCTATATCGTAAACTTTTGTTATCAAATTCATACCTCTTGCTAAATGATTACTTCCCATTTTAAAGAATATCTTTTCATCTTTAGACTTCAAAGCATCATAATATTTGTAAAAACTACTTTTCATCAGGCTTGCTCTTTTGGCATTGTCGCCTTCGTAATAAATCTCTTTTGAGATTTTAATTTCATTGGCTAATTGTTTTAAACTTGGCGACTTCACCACTTTGCTTAAACTATCCAAGAGTTTGCCTTTTGGCATCCACCATCTTGCCAATAGACTATCGGCAACGGGTTTGTACTGTTGTTTCAAAGAACTCGGAACGCCACTATACAATTGGTTGATACAATAGGGAAATGTCATTTGAAATTCTTGGTCGATTCCCCAAATCGTATAATTCAATTTGCTGGCAGTTTGTAGCATTTGAATGTCTTCCTTACTTTCAAAAAAAGGAAAGGTAGGTCTGATATGATTCTCTTTTGAAAAACTTAATATCGTTTCTAAAGGATTACTGGTTTTAGCAATTTTCATTAATTCCGATGCCACGAACGGACTTGTTTCAACGCACCAAGTTTTATAGCCATTCTTTGAAGCACTTTCCAAAGCAAAGCTTGTCAGCAGAGAAAGCATTGGCGAATTATGATACTCGCCCCAAGCAACAAATTGATTTTCGGCAAAAAGATTTTCAAGGATTGTCCATCCTTTGCCATTGGGTTTTTGTCCGTCGAAAGTAAAGTAATTGGTATTTTCAGTGATACATTTATTGAGTCTTTGTTCATCTGTAAGGACTTGTTTGTTTTGTCCGAAAGTACAATTGACAATCAATAGGCAAAGGATTAAGAGGCTTTTTTTCATGGTGATGCTTGTTTATGTGTGTTTAGAATAATTTGTAGGCTGATGAAAGTAATAACGATTTATAATTCCATTATCTACTTCTCCAAGTTAGCTTTTAAAATTACTTTTTTCTATTAGCAGGCGAATTAATTCGCTTGCTAATAGAAAAATAATCAAGGGAAGGAGCGTATTCGTTTAAGGTTTAAGTGAGGCTTTACTTAACACTTGCACTATTTGAGGTTATTTGTTCATTTGAGTTGCCCTAATCAATGTCCTCACTCCATTTATCATAATCATTGATGCCTTTCCTGTTTCAATAAAGTATTTCAACTCATTTCCGTTTTGTAATTGAACCAGTCCGAACGTAAAATCATCGTTTTTGTAGCCTTTAAAATCTCCATATAATTTGTCAATCGCACCTTGAATATTCTCTGAGTATAATTGTCCGTCGTGTTGAGTCAATAGTTTTCTTGTGGTCAAAATGCTGAAATTGTCCTTGTC
This sequence comes from Arcicella rigui, assembly GCF_034929435.1. Lineage (NCBI taxonomy): Bacteria > Pseudomonadati > Bacteroidota > Cytophagia > Cytophagales > Flectobacillaceae > Arcicella > Arcicella rigui. Next base: position 2,847 of record NZ_JAYFUM010000006.1, on the reverse strand, counting down.
AATCAATGTCGAACAAATAAATAGTTCGTTCTCATCCAATTCAATTTGAAATCCCTTATCTGAAAAATCGCTATTTGTTTCATAAAACTTCGTCCATTTAAAGTTATATGGTTTTATTGTACTTCTCTTGATGGAGGCAATACAAATATTATGGATGGACTTGTCTGTTTTCATCTATTGTTGTCGGTTCAATAATGCTTTTGTAACACCATAAAGAAAAACGGCAAGGCTCGTGAGTAGTAAAATTACTCCGATTGAAAACATTGTTTGCACAAGGTAAATATTATTGTGAGTATCGTAATAATGTCTTGGAGTGGGCAAGTTTAAGGACAGCAAAAGCAATAAATAACCAGTGAAGAATATTCCAAAATGCCAAAAGCCCGTCTTTAATTTGATGGGACGTTTTATTCGTTCCATCAAATAGTAAATCGTGGCTATCAGTATCATCAGTACGCCACAAAGCGTTGCGAAATGCAAATTGCCAATCACAAAGTAAGTATTGTGCAATTGAATATCAATCGTTTTATCTTTCGTTAGAATACCAAAAAGTATGAGTAGAACGGTTGCTACAATAAATAAAAGCGATGGTTGAGGTTTCATAATATTTGCTTTTTGTGGGGTGTGCTTTCTCCTTGCAGGTTTAAGATTTTGGTTTGTAATTTTTAATTATTTTGTATTATATCGTCAGAAATGTTTTGTGAAAGATACCCATAGTTCCGTAGGAACGGTATATTTCGTTCCTACGGAACTATGTTTGGGAAATGGTCTTGTGGTTTTCTACCGATATACTGTCCCTATCGGGACTTTTGCTCTTGCTGTTGTTTCCCTTAACAATTACTCGTTTTGCAGACAGAGTTTGCATTTTATTTATCCTTCAATTTGAAAGAAGAGGTTGAACAGCGAGGGAAATATTGCCAGCCTTAGCTTTTGTGTTTTTCCCCTTTCTTTCTGGAAAGAATAAATTCAATTTCTTCGCTACTTCTAAATATTTTATCGGGTAAATATATACTTACACCATTTTCAGGCTTTAAAAGAATGCCATTCTTTGTCTTAACGATGTCTTTAAGACCATCCCATTTAAACTCTCCATCAGCGAAGGTGCTACTGTGTTTTATCGTGGCTTCATTAAACTCAAGAGTCATTGGCTGATTGAATACTTTACTATCTAATCTGTCTTTTAGCCACTTTTTCTTCTCATAGTAAACCTTGTAATACTCGTAAATCCCCAGACAAATAAAGACAAAAGGAAATATACTTAACTTATTATTTTTATCCAATAAATACAAACCTATACCAAAAACAATCATAATGATTCCAAAAACAGGCTCATATTTTTTTAGCTTTAATGAAGAAATCATTTCCCGATAAGCTTCTTCATAGTATTGCCTATCAAGTACATAAGTCAAACTGAAATTCATTGATTGTGAAATTATATTGGTTAAAATACTTTGAAATAACCGAGTAGCTCAATACTCCGTAGGAGTAAAATATCGGTAGAAATGTTTTGTGAAAGATAATCATAGTTCCGTAGGAACGGTATATTTCGTTCCTACGGAACTATGTTTGGGAAATGGTCTTGTGGTTTTCTACCGATATACTGTCCCCATCGGGACTTTTGTTCTTGCTGTTGTTTCCCTTAACAATTACTCTCTTTGAGTACAGCGTCTGTATTTTAATTATCTTCAATTCGAAAGAATACTTTGAAAAGCGAGGGTTGATGCTTAATGCTTACATTATTTGGGAGTGTTATTTCCTTTATCTTTTAATTTTCTAAGTCGCTGTAAAAGAGTATCATATTGATATACTGCTTTCAAGATTTCTTTTGCAAACTCTAAGGATACTTCAATTTCTTCTTTACCAATTTCACTAAATGTTTGTGCCTCAATGTGTGCAGCATCGTTGCCTAAAAGCCTTAATTCATTCATTCCATTCAAAAGTTCCTGAGGTATCACTATCTTCCCGCCTAAGTCTTGAAGTTTTTTAAATAGATTAGCTCCAGTTGCTCCTCGTTCGATACATATTTCTTCAAGTGTCTTTCTAATCATAATTGCAGACGCAATGAAGCAAGAATTTGAATGACATTTAATTGCTTCTTCAAATGCATTTAATACTTTCTGAGGAATATTTTCTTTGTCAAACTGGATTGTTTCGCTTGGTGAAGTCATTAGAACATTTCTGTTGTTGTCAGAAATAAAGAATAAATGTCCTTGGCATTTTTCATTTGGACACTTTCTAATTCCAAGATATTTATCCGGAACTTCAGAGTTATTTCCTGGATTGCGATACCAAGTGGAAAGGTCTTGAGATAGAACTTGAATAAACGTTCCTTGATGTCCACAATGAGGACAACGGATTGCAATATTTGTCGTCCTGCTGATAGTTATTTTGTCTAATGTTACTTTCATTGTTTATTCTTTAATAATGCTACATAATTGGCTAATATGTGAAGGTTTTATCGTAAGTGGTATAGGATTAATTCACACAAACCTCCCAATCCCCTAAAAGTATCACATTAACCCTGAACATAAAAACCCTAAAACATCTTTTTACTTAGAATTTATTATACGGTAATTCCTTCCTGCAAGTTGCAGGAGCAAAACATTGAGTGATAATTCCTTCCTGCAAGTTGCAGGAGCAAAACATCGGGTGATAATTCCTTCCTGCCATTTGCAGGAGCAAAACATTGACTGATGATTCCTTCCTGCAACTTGCAGGAGCAAAACATTGAGTGATAATTCCTTCCTGCAAGTTGCAGGAGCAAAACATCGTGTGATAATTCCTTCCTGCAAGTTGCAGGAGCAAAACATCGTGTGATAATTCCTTCCTGCAAGTTGCAGGAGCAAAACA